>DASZMZ010000076.1:0-26933 GCA_035551455.1 Candidatus Sulfopaludibacter sp. | reverse complement strand
GGGTTGTCACGTTCGATGGCACGCCGGCCACCGTGTTCTATTCATCCCCCACTCAGGTCAATCTCACTGTGCCGTACACAGTGGCCGGCTCCACAACCACGCTGCAGATGGGCGCGGCATCGGTCAAACTTCCGGTGGCAGCCTCTGCGCCCGGTATCTTCGCGGCGGCGTCGGTGGGGTCCGGCATTCTCACGCTGTACACCACGGGCGGAGGCGGGCTGTCGCAAGACGCACTACCGCGGATCACGCTGGCCACCAGCGTCACGGTGAACGGCGAAGCGGCGCAAGTCCTGTATGCGGGCATCGCACCGGGGCTGACCCCGGGTGCGAACCAGATCAACATTCAACTGCCCGCGGATATACCGGCAGGCGCGGTCAGCATCGTGTTGACGGTGGGCACGGCGAGCAGCAAAGCGTTCGTCTTCGGACAATAGACAAGCGGCGGAAGCATTCGTATTCGTACAACCTAGCCTCCAGCTTGGTCGCTTTTCTCACCGCTTTCGGCAGTAACTGTCAACTTAGTAGCATTGAGCTTTCAGTTATCGGAAATTACGCACATTAGGGACTTCCAACATAGCGTTCCCGGAGGTATATGTACAGATAAACGTTCGCTTTTAGGGGACACATCTCATGCATGTACGAACCGCGTATGTTCTGCCCGCGCTGGCTTGCCTGTTTACCTGCCTGGGCTATTCTCAAGCCGTAACCAGCACGATTCTGGGCACTGTGACCGACTCCAGCGGCGCCGTGGTGCCCAAAGCCAAAGTGACCGTAACCGAGGTGAATACCGCTACGACCCGCACCGGCGTCACCAATGAGAGCGGGAACTATTCGTTTTCCAATCTTGCTCCGGGCCGCTACTCGGTGACCGTGGAGGCGACCGGCTTCAAAAAGGAAACACGCACGGGCGTGGACGCTCTTGTGGATACCACCGCGCGCGTAGACATCCAACTCACGCCGGGCGCCATTACCGAAACCGTGGAGGTGACCGGGGCAACACCGCCATTGAAGACGGACCGCGCCGATGTCAGCGAGCAGATTGAAACCGCGCAAACGGCCAACCTGCCCTTGGGGACCAACCGCAATTTCCAGAACCTGCTGAATCTGGTGCCGGGCACGACGCCTGCGACCTTCCAGCATTCCTCGTTCTTCAATGCGTCCAACTCGCTGCAAACCGAAGTGGACGGACAGATGCGGCAGGGCAACAGCTATCAGATCGAGGGCATCGACGACAATGAGCGGACGGGCCTGCTGCAGATTTATGTGCCGCCCATCGAGGCGATTCAGACGGTGGACGTGGCCACCAGCAACTTCGAAGCGGAACTGGGCCGGGCCAGCGGCGCCAATGCCAACGTCGTGCTGAAATCCGGCACCAATGACTTGCATGGCGCGGCTTACGAATTCGTGCGTAACAATGCCTTCAACGCTCGAAACTTCTTCGATAAGTCGGTAGGCCATCTCGCCTATAACTATGTGGGCGGCAACCTCGGCGGACCAATTAAGAAGAATAAGATCTTCATCTTCGGCGACTATCTCAAGGTGCTCGATCACGAAGCGAATACAAATACAGGCACGATTCCGCCGACGCCATGGCGCACCGGGGATTTCAGCGCCCAGTCGAATCCAATCTACGACCCGGACACCGGAAATCCCGACGGGACGGGACGCCAGCTCTTTCCCGGAAACATGATTCCGGCCAACCGCATCAATCCGATTTCGGCCAAGATTCTAGCGCTGGTGCCGCAGCCTAATCAGCAGTTCAGCAATTCCGCCCCCAGTAGCAATTACTTTGCGCTGCTGCCCAAGACCGACGATACGGACTCGTTCGACGTCAAGATCGACGACAACATCTCCGACAAAGGCCGGTTGAGCGGACGGTTCAGCTACTCGCGTCCGGTGATCGCGCAGGCGCCCGTTTTCGGGGACGCGGGCGGCTTCGCACAGGGCGCGTTCCAGGGCACCGGCATCCAAAAGACGTACAGCGCAGGCATTAACTACGACCGCATTTTCAGTCCCACGCTGATCGCCGAATTCCGCATCGGTGTGGCGCATTATCACAATGACGCCCTGCCGACGGATTATGGCACGGCCGCGGCCAGTGCGCTCGGCATTCCGGGCGTAAACATCGATCAGTGGACCAGCGGCATGCCGTTTATGAATATCGGCGGCTTCAGCAGTCCGCTGGTGGGCTACTCGGCGAGCCTGCCGTGGCGCCGCGCCGAAGTCAACGGCGACATCGCCAACACCTGGACCAAGACGAAGAGCAACCATACAATCAAATTCGGCATGGACTACCGCCGCATCCGGGACGACCTCTTACAGACGCAGACGGTGAATCCTCGCGGCCAGTGGAACTTCGGCGTGAACCAGACGTCGCTCAATCCGGGCACCGGCGGCCAGCAGCCATCCACGGGACCGGCGAACGATCTGGCCAGTTTCCTGCTGGACACGCCGTCATTCGCGGGGCGCGACCTCGCTGCCGGCTACTTCCCGGCGCTCCGCGGCAACGAGCTCTTCCTGTTCGCGCAGGACAAGTGGCAGGCCACGCAGAAACTTACGGTGGACATCGGTGTGCGCTGGGAATTCTACCCGCCCTTTACGCCTCGCTTTTCGGGCGGCTTCTCAAACTACGATCCGACCACCAATACGCTGCAGATCGCGGGAATCGGCAGCATCCCGAAGGATCTGGGGATCAAGACCCGATACCACTACTTCGCTCCGCGCCTCGGGCTGGCGTACCGGCTTACCGACTCGACCGTGATCCGCGCGGGCTTCGGCGTCAGTTATACTCCTTTCCCGGATAACACCTATGCGTTCAATTACCCGATTAAGCAGAACAAGCAATACAATGCGCCTAACTCGTTCGCCGTGGCGGTACTGGACAACGGCGTGACTCCGGCGACTTTTCAGAACGGCTTCCCGGCGCCGACTTTCGCGGCCATCCCTACCACCGGAATCCTGACCAATCCCGATCCCAGCCAGGCGGACTTTGTTGTGCCGCAGAACTTCAAGAATCCGAATGTGCAATCGTGGAACATTGCCGTGCAGCGGGCGCTGCCGCAGCACTTCACCCTGGACGTGGCTTACGTGGGCAACCACGGTGTGGATTCCGTGGTGACCTATAACCTGAATGAACCCACCACTGTGTTGGGCGGCGGCAACGCCTCTAAGCCGCTGTTTATCAAGTACGGACGAACCGCCGACACCACCATCTTCTTTGTGGGTATGTCCACGCATTACAACTCCCTGCAAGTCAAACTGAACCGCCGCTTCACCAATGGTCTGGCGATTACCACGTCTTATACGTTCGGCAAGGGAATGAGTTATCAAACCGGCGACGACGGCGGACTGTGGACTTACTTCGATCAGCGCCGCAGTTACGCCCGCACGGATTTCGACCGGACCCACACCTTTGCGCAGAGCTACGTTTACGAGCTTCCCTTCGGCGTCGGAAAGAAGTGGTGGAAGCAGGGCATCGTGGCGCGGGTGGCCGGCGGATGGCAGGTGAATGCCGTCTTCCTGGCGATGACCGGGACCCCGATGACTTTCGGCGCCAATGGCGGCGTCCTCAATACGCCGGGAACTCCGCAGACGGCGGATCAGGTGGGTCCGTATAAAGTGCTGGGCGGGATCAACGTGCCCTCGCAGGGCGGCAGTCCGTACTTCCTGCAGTCGAGCTTCGTGCAGCCGGCCGGTGTCCGGCTGGGGACCTCGGGACGCAATGTGGTCTCCGGTCCCGGCTTCTACAACCTGGACGCTTCGATTTTCAAGATTCTCGCGATCAATGAAAGGATCAAAGCGGAGATCCGCGGTGAATCGTTCAGCGTGTTGAATAATCCGCACTTCAGCAATCCGGATACGGGTGTGACGGATCAGAATTACGGCTACATCACGGGAGCGGGCGGCGCTCGGGGCTTGCAGTTGGGGGTGAAGCTGAGTTTCTAAAGAAGATCGTGATAGACTGATGCGCGGATCCTGAGTTACATGAGACGGATGTGGTTGGGGATTGCCGCAAGCGTTTGTCTGCTGGCGCAGACACAGCGCGGAGTGTTGATTCAGCCGAATCCGGCCGGCGCCGCGGGGAATGGCGCATATTATGCGCTGGTGATCGGCATCAATCAGTATCCGCGATGGCCGGCGCTGCGCACGGCGGTCAACGACGCTCAGTCGGTGGACGCGGTGCTGCGGCAGCGGTACGGCTTCCAGACCACCGTGCTGGTGGACGCGGCGGCCACGCGCACCAACATTCTGAAGGCGTTCGGCGACTACCGCCGGCGCCTTCACGATAATGACAATCTGCTGATCTATTACGCCGGTCACGGCGCCCGCGATGGCGACAAGGCGTATTGGCTGCCGGTGGATTCCGACCCCGATTCGACGGCGAACTGGATCATCGCCGATGAAGTGACCAAGGGCATGCAAGTGATTCCGGCGCGCCACATCCTGGTGATCTCCGACAGTTGCTACTCGGGCGGACTGAGCCGGGCGGCGGCGGCGAATACTGCTCCGACGGACCGGACTAACTATATACAGACGATGCTGGCCAGCAAGTCGCGGGTACTGATATCCAGCGGCCGCGACGAGCCGGTGGCGGACGGCGGCGCGGGCGGCCATTCGGTATTCGCCAATGCGATTCTCAACGGACTGCGCAGCGCGCCGGAACAGGCCTTCACGGCGTCCAACCTGTTTTCCCGATACGTGCA
Organism: Candidatus Sulfopaludibacter sp.; assembly: GCA_035551455.1. Taxonomy (GTDB): domain Bacteria; phylum Acidobacteriota; class Terriglobia; order Bryobacterales; family Bryobacteraceae; genus Sulfopaludibacter. The sequence goes on along the minus strand of DASZMZ010000076.1, from coordinate 22,230 downwards.
GGAGACGGTAGTGGGCGGCTCCAAGCAGGTGCCGCTCTTCCAGATGATTCAGGATTCGGGACATGAGTACGGCGACTTCGTGTTCATGGCGAAGTCCGGGGCGGTGAGCGGCGGGTTGCCCGCGCCGACTCCGACCGTAGACCGGAGATCGCCTCCCCCGGCGGGCGGAGGGGTTGTGCCGCCGCACAATTCGAATACCCGTCTGGCGGGGGACGGGCGGAGTTCGAAGGCCGGTCCCTTAGATGCGAGCGGGGCAGTGCCGCTGACGGATTACCGCGTCGCCCTGCTGGAGTTTCGCGACTTCCCGGAGGCCATGAGCGATGCCCGCATTACGGACATCGCGAAGTATCAGGTGAGTGGCGAGCTTTCGAACTGGCGGGGGCTGGATCAGTCGCTCGCCGGCTCGCTGCCTCCCGGCGTGGTGCTCAATCCGCAGCGATCGAAATTCATTTTCGAATGGCAAAAGGAAATTGGGGCGAACGCGGGCTTTGCGGCATCGGCCCTGCTACCGCTGTTCCTGCGGCCCGACGCCGATTGGTCGTTTCTGAAAAAAGAGAAGGGATGGGACGAGCAGTACGACGCGTACGTCTACGTGTTCCTCTTCGAGCGCGAGAAGATTCAGGGCCGCCAGCCGGAATTCGTGGCCCGGGAACTGGCCCCCGTGGTCAAGAAGATGCTGCAGATGGCGGTGGCGAAGGCGCCCACGAAGTTGTACTTCGATGTGCCGCTGAAGACGAGCTACGACATCAATCAGGGAGCGATCCGGTTCCTGGAGGCGAACACAAATCAGCCCGGCGATACCACGGAATTGCTGATGCCGGTGCAGCGAGTGACGTTTGTCGAGGGACAGGCCAGGAATCTGCCGGCGCCCACGGATCGCGACTATCACTCGATTCTGCCTTCGTCCGCGCGGACGACCGCGAATTACAATCGCAGCTTTGCGATGACGGATGTGCCCTTGGCAAGGCCCGGGGTGATCGTCTACGGTGCCGACCCGCAGGAGGTTTGGCGCAAGAGCATCACGGGCAACACGCAGGATATCGGGTCGGTGGCGCTGGGCGGCTTCGCCTTCGACCGGCAGTTAAAGCTGCGCGCCGTTCCGCTGGACCCCAAACGGGCCGAGCCGATGGTGCAGGCGCTGCGGAATCTGCATGCTCGCGTCTATTTTGCGGCCGGCAAAGTGGACGTGTTTCAAGTGTCGTACGAGCGGCAGTTTAAGCTTCCACAGGCGCTGCTGTTCGGACATGTGGAGCGGGTGGATATCCTGGGTCCGAAGGATGAGGTGATCGCCAGCGTTGCGGGGTCGGCATTGCCGGCGGCGAGCGAGAAGTAGTTCGCCTGAATCCGCAAAAACTAGATCCGCAAGAACAGCTTGCGGCGATACATCCAGAAGAGCAGAAGCCAGTAGATAACCAGGACCGCGAGGCCGCGGACGAGCGGCTCGGGACCTTTGCCGAGGAACTGGAAAAACGCCGGCCCGAGGTGGATCCGCAAGGAGTCGAGGATGAACCGCTCCCAAAGGTGCACCATCAGGTAGGCGGCGATGGAGTTCATGCCGATCACCAGCAGCGGGAAGCTCCATTTGCGCCAACCCTTCACTTCGATGAGCCAACAGAAGGCGGCCAGGAACAGGAAGCAGAGGCCGCCGCTGAAGAGGGTCCATGAAGGTGTCCAAATGCGCTTGACGATGGGGCAGATTCCGGCGAAGTGAAGCAGGAGTCCGGCGCCGATGGCAGCGGCTCCGGCGACCACAAGTCGCTGCAGTGGAATCCGGGGCGCTGCGGTACGAAGCCAATTCCCCGCTCTCAGGCCGAGGATCATGGTGCCCAAAGTAGGAACAAAACTCAAGGTGAGATATCCGCCGCTATTCGCGACAAAAGGTTGCGTCCTGGGAAATAGATTGAGGAACCACTGATCGAAGGCGTTCCCGAAATTCAGGTCCTTGTTCCAATGCGCGGCGAAGGGACCGGGAACCGGGTACATCGCCCATGCCAGCCAGTATCCGGCCAGGACGACCGCGAGCGCGGACCATTGCCAGCGGGCGCTCCGGAAGCCGAGGAGGAACAGGATCGGGTAGCCGAGACCGATCTGGGTGAGCGTGTCCTCGAACGTGAAATACGTGATGGGCGAGTGGAGCGATCGCAGGAAAATGCCGAGGCCGACCAGCAGGAGAGATCGCCAGAGAGCATGAACGAACATACTGCCGAAATTGCCGCCCTTGGCGATGCGGCTGGCGATGGAGTACGGCAGCGCGACGCCGACCAGGAACGAGAAACCCGGTTGAATGGTGTCGTGGAGCGAGCAGCCCACCCAATCGACGTGGGTCTGGTGGTAGGCAAGGAAGCTCCAGAAGGCGTTGCCGGGGAAGGCCTGCGCGACGCGCGATAAACGCAGAACCTCGGCCATCATGAGCAGCATGACAAGGCCGCGGTAGGCGTCGATGGCGGTGTTGCGTTGCGCCTGCATGGCTAATTCTTTTTTGACCGCCACTTTAGATATTGCTTGTAATCGCTCCCCGGAGGAGCCACTTCGAACTTCCCATTGAGCTCCCCTTTTTCCATCCAGTAGGTGAGGCGGTATTTGGGGCCGGGTTGCGTGCCGTCGGATTCGAAGACCGCGGTCTCGGGTTTGGGGAAGGCCAGATTGTAGCGGATGGTGTGGCCTTCGCTATCGAAGTAGATGGCGCGCGGCGTGTCGGCGGGGGCGTCGAGGTAGACGATCATCAGGTCGTCATGGCTGGCGCCCGAATCGTAGGTGGCTTGATTGCGGCGGATGACGATTTTGCGGTTGAGGTCGGGGAGAAAGCTGAAGCCGCCCTGGCCGGGCCCGAGCGGCGTCTCGCCGGGAATGGCGATTCCGGTCCACTTGCCCATGAGAAAATCGAGACGCTTCCAGGGAGTATCGGACGCCGGCTGACTTTGAGGGGCAGCCGCGGCGAGCAGGCAGATGAGGGGAAGGAACACGCACTGATTATGACAGCGATGGGCTGCAAGAGGAAGTAAAGAAACTCGTGCGAGACTGGCAGCATGAGCGTGATATTCCTATCCGGTCCCATCGGAGCCGGGAAGACGGCCGTTGCCAGGGAATTGCTGCCATTGCTCGCCGCGCCGCTTTCCTACATTGAGGGCGATACGTTCTGGAACTTCATCAGCAAGGGCGGCGACCGTAGCGTGCGCGAACACTTTCCGGTGCTGGTGCGGTCAATGACCGCCGCGGCGATTCCGTTTGCGCGCTCGGGTTTTCAAGTCGTAATCGACTTCTCGATACCGCCGGCCTATTTAGACACGGCACGCAAGATCCTGAAGGAGGTGCCGTTCGACTTTGTGCTATTGCGTCCCAGTTTGCAGGTGTGCGTGGAACGGGCGGGTTCTCGGGAGGAGGGCGCGATTTCGGACTATGAACGGTTGAAGAACTTCTACACGCGCTTTGAAGAGGGAGACGTGGCAGCAATTTGCGATGACCATGCCGACCCGGCTACCCTGGCCCGACGAATCGCAGAGGGTCTGCAGCAAGGCCGCTTCCGGGTGGGCAGTGCGTAGCGCTTACTCACGATAGAATATTGCACAATGCAGATACGCAAGCTGGCGGTGTTAGTCTTCGTGTGTTCGGCGTTCGCGGCGGTGCCGACTCCGAAGAGTTATTTCGGCCACGAAATTGGCGAAGACAAGACGGTGCTGGACTGGGACAAGGTGGTTGGGTACTTCCAACTGCTGGCCGCGAACAGCGACAAGATCAAGGTCGAAGAGTTAGGCAAGACGGCGGACAATCGTCCGTTCATTGCGGCGACCATTGCGGATGCGGAGACCCTCAAGCATCTGGACCGTTACATCGCGATTCAGCAGCGGCTCGCCGACCCGCGGAAGACGACGCCGGCGCAGGCCGAGCCGATGTTCGCCGAAGGCAAGACGGTGGTGCTGCTGACGTGTTCGATTCACGCGACCGAGATCGGGTCGACGCACACCGCGGTGGAATACGCGTATCGTTTGCTGACGCAGGATACGCCGCACAACCGGGCGATTCTGAAGAACACGATCCTGCTGCTGGTGCCGTCGCTGAATCCCGATGGCGTGGACATTGTGACGCGCTGGTATCGCAAAACGCTGGGGACGCCGTACGAGGGCTCCAATCCGCCGGAGCTGTACCACAAGTATGTAGGCCACGATAACAATCGCGACTGGTACATTTTTTCGCAGCCGGAGACGCGGCACACCATCTCGAAACTGCACAACGTCTGGCATCCGGAGATTGTGTACGACGTCCATCAACAGGGGCAGAACGCGAGCCGCATTTTCGTTCCACCATGGCTGGATCCGACCGAGCCGAACATCGATCCCATTCTGATGCAGGAGATGAATATGTTCGGGACGTCGGTGGCGACGGACCTGACCGCGGCGGGAAAAACGGGCGTTTCGATCCACGCGATTTACGATTTCTGGACGCCGTCCCGCCACTATCAGGCATTCCATGGCGGGCTGCGGCTGCTCACCGAATCGGCGAGTGTAAACATAGCGTCGCCCGTCACGCTGACGGCGTCGGACATTTCGGCGACGGCACTGGGCTACAATCCGCGCGAGCGTTCGTGGAACTATCTGGAGCCGTGGATGGGCGGGACCTGGCGGCTGAAAGACATCGTTGACTACCAACTGGTGGCCTTCGATTCGGTGCTGTACAACGCGGCCATCCATCGCGACGAACTGCTGCGCAACTTCTATAAGGTGGCGCAGCGGCAGACCGCGCGGACCGAGCCGTGGGGCTTCGTTGTGGCGGCGGAGCAGCGCGATCCGGGGGCCACGCGCAAGATGCTGGACACGCTGCGATTCGGCCAGGTGGAAATTGGCAGGGGCGCCGACGGGAGCGCCGTGATTCCGATGCATCAGCCGTACAGCGGCTGGGCCAAGAGTCTGCTGGAGCGGCAGCATTATCCCGAGGACCGTTTGTACCCGGGCGGTCCGCCGAAGCGGCCGTACGACGTGACAGCGCAGACGCTGCCGCTGCTGATGGGTGTGGACGTGAAAGCGGTGAGCGCGGCGGTGCCGTTCTCCGGCGAGTGGCAGGCTCCCGCGGCGAAGACGGGACCGGTGCTGGCGGCGTCGGACACGGATGCGTGGATGGCGGTGAACAAGGCGTGGGCGGCGGGGCGCAGCGTTTGGCGCAATCCGGCGAACGGCGATTTCGCTCTAGAGGCGCGCGCCGGATGGCGGGAGTTGAAGCGTCCGCGCATCGCGCTGTACAAGCCGTGGATCGCGAATATGGACGAGGGGTGGACGCGGTGGCTGCTGGAGAACTTCGGCTTCGCGTATACGAACGTGCGCAACAGCGATCTGCAGGCGGCCAATCTACGGCAGAAGTTCGACTGCATTGTGTTCGCGGATCAGCAGGCGAACGCGATGGAGAACGGCTATAGCGCGCGGCAGATGCCGGCCGAGTATACCGGCGGCTTGGGCGCGAAGGGCGCCGAGGCGTTGAAGGAGTTCGCCGCGGCCGGCGGTACCCTGGTGTTTCTGAACGGAGCGACCGATTACGCGCTGACGCGCTTGGGTGTGGCGGCGAAGAACGTGACGTCGCGCGTGGATCCGAATGAGTTCTATTCGCCGGGATCGCTACTGAATGTGAAGCTGGATGCGCGGAGTCCGCTGGCATACGGAGTGCCGCAGGAGTTCACGGTGTGGAGCGAGCATTCGCCGGCCTGGGATACCCAGTTGCCGGCGGTGGCGCGGTACCCGGAATCGGGACTGCTGGCGTCGGGATGGCTGGTGGGTGAGAAGGTGATTGCGGGTAAGGCGGCGCTGGTGGATGCTCCGCTGGGGCAGGGTCACGTGATTCTGTTCGGCATGCGCCCGCAATACCGGGCGCAGAGCTATCTCACGTTCAAAATATTTTTCAACGCTTTGGTTTATTAGTAGGGCTGTTACTTCTTTTTCTTGGCCGGCGCCGCGGGGCTCTTTGCCGCGGCGGGCGCATCTCCGCCGCTATCGGCCGGCGCTTCGGGCTTGGCTTGAGACGCCGCGCCCGCGGCCAGAGGAGCCACGGTCACGCGCATCGTCACATAGGTCACTCCGGGTATCGCCGACGACGCGCGGACGTCCGGCGGCTGATTGGCCGGCGCATCCTTGTCGATCAGAAAACCCTGCGTCAGGTCCAGCCGGTCCATGCTCTTGCTCAACTCGCCCTGGTGGGCTTTGGGCACCAGCACATAGTCGCCCGATACCAGCGGCAGATAGGCCGGCTCGCGGCTTTCATCGTCCAGCGCCTGGCGGGTCGCCACGGTCATGGTGAGCGGACTGTTCAACAGAAAGGTGGTGTGCTGCTCCAATGCGCTATAGATCGCGGTGACGGCCTTCAGCGCCGGAATGCTGATGGCGGGAAATGCGAAAAATGGCGCAGTGATTCCGGCGATACTCTGGGCCTCCGTCAAAATCTTGTGGACCAGAGACTCCTTGTGCACCATCGAGATGTTGACCGCCATTTTGCCGAGGCCGTAGGGCAGCACAACCTTGTTTTCCGGCGCACTGGAACCGGTCGCCTGGAAGCCCAGCGTCTGCAGCGAAGGCAGTTTCCCCTGCTTATCGGGAAAGAGCGACGCCAGCGAGGCCCAGGCCAGCGGAGCGAACAGGTTCATCATGGGCCGCGTCTGCACGCAATCCAGGCGCAGCGAGGAAGTCTGCAATTGCTTAAACGCGGCGCGATCGGCTTCGCTGGGACGAAACTGTCCCATATTGATGGTGACTGAGACGTCGCCGCCGTGGTCCAACAGTTCGTCTTTTGGAATATCGCTGGTGTAACGCAGGCCCTTGGCGCCGTGGTTCAGGAATTGAACCTGACGCTCCGGCGCGGGCAACTTGGGCGTCGAGGCCTGCCGCCCCCGCGAGGGCGCGTTGGCGTAGAAATCGCTCCAGAAATTGATGGAATCGTGGGTTCCCGGCGGCGGCCCGGCGGTCCCTTTGGTTTGGCTTTGGGGCAGCGCTTCTCCGGAGAGAAGACCCATGAGGGCCCCGGCGGCCAGAATCTCATCCATGAAACTACGACGGTTGATCGGCATCGCTCACCTCCGTTTAGGGTACGTGTGAGGAATTATAACCCACGCTCAGCGTTCCGCTTTGAACGCGTAAGTACCCGACTCTACCTCAAACAGCGCACTGCCGTTTTCGTTGCGTAGGAATTTTACTCCCTTCGCTGCGGCGGCCGGCTTCTTGGACTCGGTGAGTTTGGCGCCTTCCTGCGCCGGCAGCCAGACGGTAGCGCTAGTGTTCGGCGGCACCGTCACGTTCAAGGTAAAGCTGTTGGCGTCGCGCTTCCACGCGGTGGCGATGGAGCCGTACATGCTCTTGTGCGACGCCGAAACGCTGGTCAAATCGCCCGCCGGATACGGCCGGATCAGGATGTGTTGGAAGCCCGGCTTCTCGGGATCGGAGCGAATGCCGGCCAGGTACTCGTACATCCAAACCGCCAGGTCGCCAATCTGCATCACGTGATTGCCGGAGTTCATCGCCGGGTCGGCCGTATTGCCGTTCCAGAGTTCCCAGACGGTGGTGGCGCCCTGATCCACCATGTAGCCCCAGCCGGGATAGGTTTTCTGCGTGGCCACGGTATAGGCCAGGTCGCCGCGCCCGTTGTCGGTGAGCGTCCGCATGAGCCACTGCGCTCCTACCAGTCCCGTGCCGACGTGGCCGTGAGTCACCTCTTCGATATTGCGGGCCAGGCTGGCGACCACCGCGGCGCGATTCTCCTGCGGCACCATATTGAAATATAGCGGCAGAACGCTGGAGGTTTGGGTGCCGTTGCCGTAGATGTTCTCCGAGGGCTTGAAGAAGCGCATCTGGAAGGCGTTGCTGACCGCGCTGGCCTGACTTTCCAGATCGGCCGCTTCCGTCGGCTTATCGAGAATCCGGGCATACCGGGCGATCACGCGTAGCAGTTCGTAGTAATAGGACGACGCGATCAGCGCCTTATCGGTAACGCGCGCCGGATCCTGCGAATGAATCAGTTTGGGATCTTCCGGCGGCACGCACCAATCGGCATAGGTATCCTTGGCGATCAAACCGTCGGGCTGAACATAGGTCTTGATGTGGTCCAACCATTGCCGCATGGCCGGATAGTAATGCTCCAGCACGCGCTTGTCGTTGTACTCGTCGTAGAGCATGCCGGGCACAAAGATGAAGGTGCTGGGCCAGGTCAGGTCGTCGTTATAGTTCGGCCAGTAGTTGGGCGAAACGTCGGGGATGGCGCCGTTGGGCCGCTGCGAATCGGCCAGGTCGGTGGTCCACTTGGAATAGAAGGCCGCCACGTCGAACATGTAGCTTTCACTGCGGCTCACTTGGGAGCGATCGCCCAGCCAGCCCTGGCGCTCGTCGCGCTGCGGACAATCCGTTGGGATGCTGCGATAGTTGCCCGCGATGCCCCAGAAGACGTTATGGTGAATCTGATTCAGCAGCGTGTTGGAACTGGTGAAGTCGGCAGTCTTCTCCATGTCGTCGTGCACCACGCGTCCCTCCAGCGACGCGAGCGTGGGCGTTCCCGGGAAGCCGGTGACTTCGACGAAGCGGAAGCCGTGGTAGGTGAAGCGCGGCTCCCAGACCTCAACGCCTTCGCCCTTCAGCGTGTAGAGATCGGTGGCTTGCGCGGTGCGCAGATTATCGAGATACAGCGAGCCATCGGGCTTCAGCGTCTCCGCGTGGCGCAGTTGGACGGTGGCGCCTTTGGCCCCGCTGACGTGCAGACGGCACCAGCCCACCATGTTCTGGCCCATGTCGAAAATGTACGTGCCGGGCTTCAGTTGTTTCACGCTGAGAGGCTTCAGCGTGTCGGTGACGCGCAGGGGTTCGGCCATCTCGGCGACCACCGCTCCAGAGGGCGCGGCCACCGTATGCGCGGCGTCCCAGGCGGAGTCGTTGAAGCCGGCGCGATTCCAACCGGCCAATTCCATGCGGGCGTCGTACTCTTCGCCGTCGTATTCGTTATTGGCGCGGATGGGACCCTCGCTGGTCAGCTTCCAGGTTTCGTCGCTGACGATGGAGGCGCGGCTGCCATCCTCGTACTCGATATCGAGTTGGACCAGCGCTTTGGGGTAGCCGAAACTCCGCGTGCCGGCCTGATTGCGCGGCGCATAGTAGCGGCCATTGCCCAGCATCACGCCGATGGCGTTCGTCCCGGCCACCATCTGGCGCGTGACATCGTAGGTGACGTAGAGGACGTGCTTGTCGTAGTCGGTGAGTCCCGGCGAGAGGACATGGTCGCCCACCTTGCTGCCGTTGAGATACAACTCGGAGACGCCGAGTCCGGCCATGTAGACGGCGGCGCGGCGGACCTTGCGATCGGGCGTGAATTCCTTGCGCAGCAGGCGGCCCGGCAGACGATGCTCGGCGGCGATCCCAATGGGTCCCCACGGAGGCATGCCGTAAGCGCCGAGTTCCTGCGCCGGCGGCCAGGCGATATCGAGATAGCCCGGCTTCTGCCATCCGTCTTCCACCTTGGAGGCGGTGCGCCAGCGATTGTCGGTCTGAATCAGCAGCGGTTCACCGGAGTCGAATTCCACGCGGACGATGGCGATGACGCCCGCGGGACGCTCTCCGCGAGGATGCGCGGCGTGAATGGCGATGGCGTTTTCGCCCGCGTGTAGGAGCGGCGCGATGTCCACAACGGGCGGCAGCGTGGCGTCGGACTTGGAGACGGATTCGCCATTCACGAAGGCTTCGGCATTGGCTGCTCCGGCGGCGATCGAGACGGCGCGCGTGATCTTCCGGTCCGCCGGGATCGTGAATTGCCGGCGGAAGTAGCCGTCGCCGGCGTTCGGCGCGTTCCAGATCCAACGGGCCGCGCGCAGAATCTGGTAGCGGCTGTCCGGGGCCTGATAGACGCCGGGTTCGTCGCGGCCGATCCATTTGGCTTTCCAATCGGCCGGGTGCAGCAGTCCCATGGTCCACTGCGCCGGAGCGCTCCATGCGGCCTTTCCGTCCTGGTCCCAAATCTGGACCTTCCAGAAGACCAGCGCGCCGCTGTTGAGCGGCTTGCCGTGATAGACCACCTGAATCGACTGGGCGGAGGTGACTTTGCCGCTGTCCCAAAGATCGCCCGTGCCGGACTTCAGGCCGGCTTCGGAGGATGACGCAAGGATGCGGTACGCCGTTTGGCGGACGCCGCGGGCAGTGGGACTCGCGCCGGTGAGGATCCAACTCAGGCGGGGCTCGGTGACATCGATGCCTTGCGGATTGGTGCGGTATTCGCAGCGCAGATTCCCGGGCTGAATCGCAGAGGCGGCCAGCGCGGCGGCGGCGAAGGTGAGGACAATCAGAACTGTTTTCATGAAACTCGGACCGAGCCAACATTATCGCGCCTTTCACCGGAGCGGTATAATCGCATCATTCGTGAACGAGTCTGAGGATCAAAAGGCGGCGGCGCCGAAGGACGAGGGGGAACCCATGCTTTACTGTCCCGTGTGCAGCAAACGCCTCACCAGCCTGAAGTGCAAACTGGTCTGCCCGCAGTGCGGGTATTACATGAGTTGTGCCGATTATTATTGAGAAAACATGTCTGATATCGCAGCCCAATTGGAACGTTACCGCCGCGGCCCCGAGTTGCTCGCCGTGGTCCTGACCGGAGTATTCGGAGAGGAAGAGGATTTCGCCTCAGCGCCCGGTAAGTGGAGCATCCGCCAAATTGTGGCCCACCTGGCCGACGCTGAACTGGTGGGCGCGCACCGCTTCCGGCAAGTGATTGCCGAGGATATGCCCACGCTGATCGCCTTCAATCAGGATGCCTGGACGCAGAATTTGGACTATGCGCGGCGCAAGCCCAAGCAGTCCCTGGAGACCTTCCGCCGTTTGCGCGCGGAGAATTACGAGCTGCTCAAGGCGCTGCCGGAAGATGCCTTCGACCGCGCGGGGAACCACTCGGAGAATGGCAGGATGACGCTTCGCGCGCTGCTGGACGGGTATGCCGGCCATGCCGAATCGCACGCCCGCCAATTGCAGCAGATGCGCGAAGAGTACAAGAAGGTCAAGGGTAAAAAGTAGAACGTGCCGGACACGCAGGTAACAGTGCTACTGCGTCGCCTGCACGATGGCGACAAGGCGGTGATGGACGAGTTGGTGCCGCTGGTTTACGCCGAGTTGCACCGCATGGCCGCATCGTATCTGCGGCGCGAGCATCGCGACCATACACTCCAATCGACCGGACTGGTGCACGAGGCTTACCTGCGCATGGTGGGTCAGGAGCAGCCGGACTTCCAGAGCCGGTCGCACTTTTTCGGCATCGCGTCGCGCGTGATGCGGCAAATTCTGGTGGACCATGCGCGGTCGCGCCATGCCGCCAAACGCGGCGGCGATACACCCAAGGTGTCGCTGGAAGAGGCCATCGAGCGCATCGAAGACCGTCCGGGCGTGATGATCGCGATCGACGACGCTTTGAATGCATTGGGGAAACGCGATCCCGAAAAACTCCGACTGGTGGAGCTCCGCTTTTTTGGCGGAATGACAGCCGAAGAGTCGGCGGAAATGCTGGGGCTGCCGGTGCAGACGGTGCGCAGTCAGCTACGGGTAGCGCAGGCCTGGCTGCGGCGGGAAGTGGACCGGCAGAGCGAGTAACGAAGTCCGTCAGTCGATGACTTTGGACTTGCGCAAATACTCGTCGATCTCGGGACGGACCAGCACGCCGCGTTCGATTTCCGACAGGCGTTTGTGCTCGCGTTCGATCTGGCCGGCGGCCAGTTCGGCTACTTGGGCCGCATCGTCCAGCGGCACCACGGTGACGCCGTCGCAATCGGCCACGATGATGTCGCCGGGGCGGACGGCGACGCCTCCGCAGGCAATCACCGCGCCCACTTCGCCGGCGCCATCCTTATTACAGCCGTTGGGGCAGAGACCGCGGGCGTAGACCGGGAGCCGCAACGCCTGGAGCGCCGCGGCGTCGCGCACCGTGCCATCGATGATGATTCCGGCAACTCCCAGTTTGACGGCGCTGGTGGCGAGCAACTCGCCGAAGCCCGAGTTGCCGGTGTTGCCCTGCGTGTTCATCACCACGATGTCGCCGGGCTGAACCAGCGAGAGGCCTTTGTGCAGCATCAGGTTGTCGCCCGAGTGACACCAGACGGTGAGCGCCGGACCGATCAGGCGCGCCGACGGCCAGATGGGCCGGATGCCCGAATCCATGGCGCCCAGGCGCGACATGCAATCGGCGATCTGCGCCGCCGAGGCCTCGCCGAAGGCCGCCAGCAGCGCCGCATCCGGCCGCGGCCACGACGGGCGCACGCGGAAGCCGGGCTTACCGGCCATTCCCTGCCCCCAGCGAGTGCAGCGTCTCTTCCAGGTAGTGAAGGTCTGTGGCGATATCGCCGGTTGTCAGTTGTCCCATAGTTCCGATGCGAATCACTCTATCCGCGAGTTTATTGCGCGACCCGGCGATCACGGTGTTGTGGCGGTGGTACATACCGCGCACGATGTCCGTGCCGGAAAGGCTGGGCGGCACGCTCAGGCAGACCACCGTCGACGATAGCTCGGCGGTGCGCGAAAAGGGCGGCAGGCCGAGCGCGGCGCAGCCGGTCTGTAGAAAGGTGGAAAGGCGGCGATGGCGCGCAATCACCTCCGGCAGTCCCTCTTCGTGGATCATGGCGAGCGCTTCGTGCAGACCGATCACCATCGAAACGGGCGTGGTGAACGGGGTTTCCATCTTCTCGGCCGAGGCGTGCGCTTTGCGAAAGTCGAAGTAGAAGCGCGGCAAGCCGCCGGGCCGCTGGGCCACTTTCCAGGCTTTTTCGCTCATGGAAACGAGGCCTACTCCGGGCGGGCACATCAGGCACTTTTGCGAGGCGGAGACCAGAATATCCACGCCCCACTGGTCCTGCCGCATCTCCATGCCACCGAGGCCGCTCACCGAGTCCACTACGAGGAGCGTGGGGGAGTCGCGCAAGACGGCGCCGATGCCGGCCAGATCGGCAGCCACGCCGGTGGAGCTTTCGTTGTGGACCACCACGACGGCGCGATAATCGGCCTGCTGGAGGCGCCGCTGAATTTCGCCGGGATCGGGCGCATGGCCCCAGGAGAACTCGATGCGATCGGCGGTGATGCCCAAGGCAGCGGCGATTTCCGCGAACCGTTCGCCCCAGGAACCGTTGACGGCCACCAGCACGCGCTCGCCGGGCGCCAGGATGTTCACCAGGCTGGCCTCCATCATGCCCGTGCCGGAACTGGCGAAGAAGAACACGTGATTATTCGTGCCCATCACCGACTGCAGCAGGTCTTCGGTATGGCGCAGGATGTCGGTGAACTCCGGTCCACGATGGCTCAGCACGGGACGCGCGATGGCCTGGCGGACACGTTCAGGAATCGCCGTGGGTCCGGGCAAACGCAGCCGATAATCGTTCACGCACTCACCTTATCACGTACGTCGGGAAAATCGCCGTGGAGCCGGAAATACGGGACGAGTCCGCCGGCGGAGATGATCTCCCACATGATGGCGGGCAGCGGCTCGGCAGGCAGGCGTTCGCCGGTGGTGAGGTTCAGGACCGCGTCCGCTTCCAGGCGGAGACGGTGGGACTCGGCGATGCGCGAGGTGTCGCAGACCAGCGGCAGGAGGCCGTTGTTGACGGCGTTGCGGTAGTAAGTGCGCGAGAAACTGCGAGCCAACACTGCCGGTATGCCTGCGCCGAGGACAGCGGTCACTGCCACTTCCATGGCGGAGCCGCAGCCGAAATTGCGGCCGGCCACGATGAGGTCGCCGGGGGCGACGGAAGCGGCGAAAGCGGCGTCGAGTTCTTCGAACAGGTAGCCGCGCAGGTACTGGGGGTCGAGACTCTCGCGCTTGCGGCGGGAGGTGATGATGTAGTCCGTATTGACGTCGTCGCCGAAGCAGCGGGCGCGGCCTTCGATGGGGGTCATAGAGTGCCTCGCACGGCGGCGGCGGCGCAGGTGGCCGGCGATGCCAGATAGATGGCCGCACTGCTGTTACCCATGCGGCCTTTGAAGTTGCGATTGGCCGTGGAGATGACGTTCACGCCGTCGCCTGGGATGGCGCCGCAGGTGCCGCAGCAGGAGCCGCAGCCGGGAGTCACGACCACGGCGCCCATCGCCACGAAATCGGCCAGTGAGCCGTCGCGGGCCAGTGTTTCGAGCACGGTGCGCGAGGCCGGAGTGACCACGAGTTGGACGCCGGGGGCTGGTCCTCCGCCGGCCTTCAGCACCGTGAGAGCCTGGTGAAAATCGCGGACCCGGCCTCCGGTACAGGTACCCAGATAGGCCATGTGGACGGGCGTTCCGGCGGCCTCCGTTACAGTTGTGACGCGGTCCACCTGATGCGGCAGGGCGACCAGAGGTTCCAGCGCATCGAGGGCAATGTCGATGCGGCGAACGTAGCGGGCGTCGGCGTCCGGGGCGACGAGCCCGGGGAAGATTCCGTTCTTCGCGCCCATCTCGACGGTCAGATTGCTGAGAACGAGGCGGTCCTCTAAGTCGAGCGAATCCAGACCGGAGCCGGCAAATTCGAGGGCCTGGTAGGTTGCGCCGTCCGCGCCGAGTTCACGGGCCAGGGCCAAGGCGATGTCTTTCGGGTAAACCCCCGACGGCAGCACGCCGGTGAGGTGGACCTGAATGGACTCGGGCACGCGCAGCCAGATGCGTCCGCACATCAGGATGGCCGCCAGGTCCGAAGAGCCGATGCCGGTGGCGAAGCAATTCAGGGCGCCGTAAGTGACGGCGTGGCTATCTGCGCCTACCACGAGGCCGCCGGGCGCGGCGCGTCCCGATTCGACCATCAGTTGATGGCCGATGCCTTCGCCCACATCCCAGAGTTCGATGTCCTGGTCGCGGGCGAAATCGCGCATGCGTTGATGGAGTTGCGCGATGGCCCGATTGGGCGCGGGCGCGTAGTGGTCCAGCGCGAAGACAATACGCGAGGGGTGGGAGACGCGGGTACCGCCCATGGCTGCGAAGTAGTCGAGGGCCATGGGCGTGGAGCCGTCGGTACCGAGGGCGTGATCGACCGGGCAAACTACGACGTCGCCGGCGCGGGCATCGCGGCCTGATTTTGCGGAAAGAATCTTTTCAGAGACGGTCTTACCGGACACTGCTACAGCATAGCAGCGGCATGTACGCGGGGCGTTTCCGTGCAGATGATGGCGCAGTCCAGAATCTCGCGGAGTTGAATGAGGCGCGATTCCAGGCGGAGCCGTTCGGACGCCGGGATACCACGCAGTAAGGGCAGCAGGCGGGCAACGTCGTTGTAAGCGCTCTCCGCTTGGTTGGTGAATTCGTCCATGGACGCCCAACGCTGGCGCACTTCGGGATCCAGCAGCACGCGGGCGTGAAAGAGCCCGCGCTCCAGGCGGCTGGCGATCAGAGCGTGCAGTTGGTGGTCCGTTTTGGCGCGGAAGTGCGCCAGTGTAAAAGTTCCTGCCCTGGTTTCCATAATCATTCCACTCACTACTCATATAGACGATGGAGGCAGGCGTTTCGATCACAAAATCGAAAATATTTTCCGGCAGTTGCGCCAGAACGCACTTTTCCGGCTGGTTGGCAGGCGAAAGCGAGTGGCCTGCTTCCGGGGTTACCCTGGGGGGATGGTGGATCGACGGAGTTTCCTGGCGGCTTGGGCTTTGGCGCCGCTGGCGCGAGGAGCGGCGGGGCCGGCGGTGAATGGAGGGCGCTTGCGGGCGCACCTCGAGGCGCTCAGCGTGTTTGGGCGTCCGGCGGGCGGGACGTTTGCCGACGGGGTGAGCCGGGTGGCGTACTCGGATGCCGATGTGGCGGGACGGCGGTACGTGATGGGGCTGATGGAAGCGGCCGGGTTGAAGCCGCGGATCGATGCCGCGGGGAATATCTCGGCACGGCGGAGCGGGACGGACGATTCGCTGCCGCCGGTGCTGTTCGGATCGCACATCGATTCGGTGCCGAACGGCGGAAATTTCGATGGCGACCTCGGGTCGCTCGCGGCGATTGAGGCTGTACAGACGCTGAATGAGAATCGGGTGACGACGCGGCGTCCGCTGGAAGTGGTGATCTGGCAGAACGAAGAGGGCGTGGCCTTCAATAACGGTCTGGCAGGGAGTCGCGCCGCCGCGGGACGGTTGGACGCGGGCGAGTTGGACGCGGTCTGGAACGGGGGCGTGAAGCGCGACGCGATTCGCAAGATCGGCGGCAATCCGGAGCGGATCGGCGAGGCCGTGCGGGCGAAGGGCAGCTTTCATTGCTACCTGGAACTGCACATCGAGCAGGGCGGGACGCTGGAGCGCGACGGAATCCCGGTGGGGGTGGTGGAAGGCATCGTGGCGATTGACCGGTACGATGCGGAAATCCGCGGCTTCGCCAATCATGCGGGCACGACGCCGATGGCGGAGCGTCACGATGCGCTCGTGGCGTCGTCGTACCTGACGATTGCGGTGAACGAGATTGTGCGGGCGACGCCGGGGCGTCAGGTGGGGACCGTGGGACAGATCGCGGTGACGCCGAACGCGCCGAATGTGGTGCCGGGGCGCGTGGTGCAGACCATTGAGCTGCGCGACCTTTCGGCGGAGAAGATTCAGGGGCTGGCGGCGCAGATCCGCGCGCGGGCGGCGGAGATCGCACGGAAGACCGGGACCGAGATCGAGATGAAGCCCGTGGCGCACCACGACCCGGCGCTGGCTACGCCCGCAGTGCAGGAAGCCATCGAGGCGGTGTGCGCGGGGATGGGCTTGAAGACGAAGCGGCTGCCGAGCGGCGCGGGCCACGATGCGCAGGCGATGTCGACGCTGGGTCCGATGGGGATGATCTTTGTGCCGAGCGTGGGCGGGATCAGCCACTCGCCGCGCGAATTGACGCGGTGGGAGGATTGCGCGAATGGCGCTAATGTATTGATGCGGGTCGCAGTGATGCAGGCCGGCTGACGCGAAAGGACTACGATGCCATCGACTCGCCGGGAGTTTCTGGGGGCTGCGGGAGCGGCCGCGTTGACGCAGGCGGCGGCGCAGACGGCGCCGCAACTTCCAGGTCGCGCGCCACAGGGCTGGTTCGACAAGCCCATGCGGTGGGCGCAACTCACGCTGGTGGAGGACGACCCGGGGAAGTACGACCTGGCGTTCTGGCTGGAGTATTTCCGGCGGACGCACTCCGACGCGGCCTGCCTGAGCGCGGGTGGATGCGTGGCATTTTATCCCACGAAGATCCCGATGCATTACAAGACTCCGTGGCTGGGCAGCAGCGATCCGTTCGGCGACCTGGTGGCGGGCTGCCGGAAGCAGAATATGGTGGTGATCGCGCGGACCGATCCGCACGCCGTCCATCAGGACGTGTATGACGCGCATCCCGACTGGATTGCGGTGGAGGCGGATGGGAAGAAGCGCAAGCACTGGGCCTCGCCGGAGCTGTGGGTGACGTGCGCGCTGGGTCCTTACAACTTCGAGTACATGACGGAGGTGACGCGCGAGATAGTCAGCATGTACCAGGTGGACGGCATCTTTAGCAATCGCTGGTCGGGGTCGGGGATGTGCTACTGCGAGCACTGCCGCGAGAATTTT
The DNA here is from genome assembly GCA_035551455.1 of Candidatus Sulfopaludibacter sp. Lineage (GTDB taxonomy): Bacteria > Acidobacteriota > Terriglobia > Bryobacterales > Bryobacteraceae > Sulfopaludibacter. The sequence continues at coordinate 4,751 of DASZMZ010000076.1, read as the reverse complement.
CATCAGGCCAGCGGGATGGACCTTCCGCGCACGAGCAATCCGCACGATCCGGCGCGGCGCGCTTACATGGCGTGGCATCAGGAGCGGCTGTTCGCACTGTGGCATGTGTGGGACGACGCGATCCGCAAGATCAAGCCGGACGCCTGCTACATTCCCAACTCCGGCGGCGGCGCCCTGGCCGATTTGAATATGCGGATTATCGGCGAGACCGCGCCGATCCTGTTCGCGGACCGGCAGGCGCGCAGCGGGCTGGCCGCGCCGTGGGCCAACGGAAAGAACGGGAAAGAGTACCGTTCGACGATGGGAACCAAGCCGATCGGCGGCATCTTCAGCGTGGGCGTGGAGGAGGCGTACCGGTGGAAGGACTCGGTGCAGAGCGGAGCCGAAGTGCGGCTGTGGGCGCTGGACGGGATTGCCAACGGGCTGCGTCCGTGGTTCACGAAGTTCTCCGGCACGCTGCGCGATAAGCGCTGGCTGCAGCCGGTGGAAGACGTGTACACGTGGCACTTCCGCAATGAGCGGTACCTGCGCAACGAGCGTCCGCTGGCGCGCGTGGCGATGGTCTACTCGCAGCAGACGGCGCAATTCTATGGCGCGGGACAGGCCCGGCAGAAAGTGGAAGACCACACGCTGGGCTATTATCAGGCGCTGGTGGAGGCGCGGATTCCGTTTGAGATGGTGCACGATCAGCTGCTGGACGCGGCGCACGTGGACGCGTTCCAGGTGCTGATTTTTCCGAATATCGCGGCGCTCTCTGACGCGCAGTGCCGGCAGATTCGAGAGTACGTGGGGCGCGGCGGGAGCATTGTGGCGACGTACGAGACTTCGCTCTACGACGAGTGGGGCGTGCGACGGAATGACTTCGGATTGGCCGACCTTTTCGGCGCAACGTACGGCGGCGCGGTGGATGCGCGCATGCAGAATTCGTACCTGCGCTTGCAGGGTCCGCACCCGCTGCTGGCGGGACTGGAAGACGCTCCGCGGATCATCAACGGAGTGGCGCGGGTACACACGCGCGGCACGGATGCGAGCGCGCCTCTGACGCTGATTCCGAGCTATCCCGACTTGCCGATGGAAGAAGTCTATCCGCGCGTGGAGAAGACGGACATCCCGGAAGTTTTTCTGAAGGAACACGGCAAGGGCCGGGTGGTTTATTTCCCGTGGGACATCGACCGGACGTTTTGGGAAGTGCTTTCTCCGGACCACGGAAAACTGCTGCGCAACGCCGTGGACTGGGCCGCCAACGAGGCGCGGCCGGTAACGGTGACGGGTCCCGGAATTCTGGATGTGACGGTGTGGGCGCAGAAGGGCTCGATGACCGTACACCTGGTGAACCTGACGAATTCCATGATGATGAAGGGGCCGCTGCGCGAGTTCATCCCGACGCCGCCGCAGAAGGTGACGATCCGTTCGGCGGTGCGGCCGAAGGCGGTACACCTGCTGGTGAGCGGCGGACGGCCGGCGGTGCAGTACGGGAATGGAACGGTGAGCCTGACGATCCCCTCGATTCTGGACCATGAAGTGGTGGCTCTCGACTTGTAGGCGATTCGTTATCATTTCATCTATGAATCCTTATGTCTCTGACGTGGGCGGAGCATGATCGCGGCGTATCTGTTTCTGGCCGCCGCGGCGCTGCCGGGCGTGATCGACATCCACGTACACAGCGACCCGGACAGCATGCCGCGCTCCATCGACGCGATCGATTTGGCGCGCCTGGCGAAGGCACGCGGCATGCGCGGCCTGGTGTTGAAAAATCATTATGAATCTACCGCGGCGCTGGCCTACATTGTGCGCAAGGAAGTGCCGGGCATCGAAATTTTTGGCGGCATCGACCTGAACCGCGCGGTGGGCGGCGTCAATCCGGCGGCCATCGAACGGATGGTGCTGATGAAGGGCGGCTGGGGCCGGGTGATCTGGATGCCGACGTTCGACGCCGAGAATCAGGTGCGCTATTCGAAGGAGACGCGGCCTTTCGTTGCGGTATCGAAAGATGGCCGGCTGCTGCCGGAGGTAGTGCAGGTGATCGCGCTGGCGGCCCAACACGGACTCACGCTGGAGACGGGCCACTCCTCGGCGGCCGAAGGTCTGATGATCATCCGGGAGGCGCGGCGGCAGGGCGTGCAGCACATTGTGGTGACGCACGCGATGCTTGCGCCGGTGAAGATGACGGTGGCGCAGATGCGCGAAGCGGCGGCGCAGGGGGCCTACCTGGAGTTCGTCTACAACGGCCTGGTGGGGAAGAACAAAGAGGCCGAACCGCGCGAGTATGCCGACGCGATCCGGCAGGTGGGCGCGGCGCACTGCATCCTGGCGAGCGATTTGGGACAGGCGGACAATCCGCTGCATCCCGACGGGCTGGCGGCGTTTTTCGAAGCGCTGCGGGGACAGGGAATCTCGCAGGCCGATATCGATTTGATGTCGAAGACGAATCCGGCGCGGGCGCTGGGGCTGGGCGAGTAACTACTGCGGGTTTATCCAAGTTGTTCCGCCGCACGCTTACCTTGGGCCAGTGCGCCGGTGGCGTTCTGGTGGCCGTTCAACTCGGCATGCGCGATGGCGATTTTGCCGAAGCCCTTTTCGACAATCTGGCGCGGCGAAGGTTTGCCATCCACACCGTAATAGAATCCCGGCGGCTGCACGACCCGGGCGTGGCCCCAGCGATTGAGGACGATGCCGGCGATGTCTGTGGTGGCGCGGAATCCGGCGGCGGCGAATAGCGTGGTCATCTGCTTTCGGATGCGGCGCTCGTACTCGGCGTAGGTGGTGGCGAGGAGCTGCTTGCGTCCGATGTCGCCCTGCTCTTTGGCGGAGCGGCCGGCCTGGTAGATGCCGGTGTAGAAGGTGAGGACGACGGGCTTATCGGGATCGAGCGGCGGCGCGAAGGAGCCGGCCACCATGGACTGGCGGATGTTGCAGGACCATCCGAAGTCGCCATCGAAATAGCGGACGGCGGGGGCGCGGAGTTTATAGAGGAAGCGCCAGTGGCGGAGGGCGACGTTGACGCTGAGCGCGGGGGCGTAGGTGAAGTCGTCATAGGCCGAGGCGAGGGCGGGCGGGAGGTCGGCGAGGATGCGGCGATTGGCCCAGCCCGCGGAGGCAGCGATGGCGGCGCGCGCACGGCTGCGGTACAACTTACCGCCGTGCTCGTAGACGACCGAAACGCCGGCAGCTTCATGCTGCACGCGGACGACGGTGGCGCCGAGGCGGAGCCGGGTGGGCGCGTCCGGCGCATCGAGCGCGCGGAAATCGACGGAGTTGGCCAGCACGTCGTCGAAGGCGAGATTGCCGGGGATGGCACGGGGGATGAGGGCTTTGACGAGGTGGCGCGCGAAGGTGGTGTTGCCGCCGGGGAAGGAAATGCCGGGTTGGGAGCTGGTGGGGCGGACGAGGGTGTGGGCGGCGCGGGCGCAGACGGCGTCCGGTGTGGCGCCGCAGATGAGGCCGGTGACGGGTTCGGCGAATTTGGTCACCTCGGGACTGAGGCCGAGTTCGGACTCGATGTATTGGCGGTAGGTGATGGAGTCGAGGTGGCGCTGCACCTGCTCGGAGCCGCCGGTGGTGTTTCGCCATTTGAGGAGGTCGCGCCTGACGGGGTCGGAGAAGGGCGTGGCGTCGAGGTTGTGGGCGAAGATGTTGTTGGTCCACTTGCCGTTGAAGCAGTAGCCGACGTCGACCTGGGTGTCGTAGATGCCGTCCATGTGCGAGTAGTTGTCGCGGGGGATGCGGAGGCGGTCGAGCTTGGGGGACCACTCGGCCCACTGAAATTCGCGGGGAATGTTGAGCTCGGTGAAGAGGTCGTCCATCTGGTTGTGGGAGCCGCGGCGGGGGACTCCGAAATCGTTGGAGGCCTGGGGACCGATGAGGCGGTGGCCATCGATGAGAAACTCGTTCTGCTTGCAGTGGCCGCCGAACATGGCATGGTTTTCGAGGATCAAGCAGCGGCGGGCAGCGGCCTTTTGGGAGTAGTAAGCGGCGCTGAGTCCGCTGAGTCCGCCGCCGACGATGATGAGGTCGAAGAGTTCGCCGGTATCGAGGACGGGGAGGGACTGGAATTTGGCGTCGCGGAGCTTGTGGCCGGCTTGGACGACGGGCCAGGGGTCGCCGTTGGAGCGGGCGTAGTCGCCGGTGCCGGCGTACCCGGTGTAGGTGTCGGCGAAGGCGGGGGCGGGCATGTTGAGGAGGGCGGCGCCGGCGCCGAGGAGTGCGTGGTTGAGGAAGTCGCGGCGGATCATGTGAGGTCCAGTTTATCGCGCAGGGACGCGGGAAACGGGGGCCGGGGAAGACAGGGGCTAGGGGTTGGGGGCTGGGGGTTAGGGATTGGGGGATTAGTCGCGCTTCGCGGCTTGGGTTCGTTTGGTATGGGGGCGATGGGGTCGGGGTTGGGCTCCGGCTTGGGTTCGTTTGGTATGGCGGATTCGGCCTGGCGGGTCTTTTGGAGTTTCATCAGGGTGGCCATGGAGCGGTGGTAAGTGAGGTGGTAGCGGGTTTCGTAGCGTTGGAGGAGGGCGATGGCGGGGGAGGTGGCGAGTTTGTTGAAGGTTTTGAGGGTGTGACGGAGGTCGTCGCCGGAGTTTTCGAGGTCGTCGAATTCCTGATTGAAGAGTTGGGTCTGGAGACCGGCGGAGCGGCGTTCGCGCCAGGCGGCGGCGACCATTTCTTCGACGAGATTCATTTCGACGTCGTCGGCGGGCTGGAACCGGTCGATGTGTTGGTCGAGATACTCCTGAAAGTTCTCGGTTGGTTCGCCGCGG
>DASZMZ010000075.1:0-10203 GCA_035551455.1 Candidatus Sulfopaludibacter sp. | reverse complement strand
CGAGCCGAGCGAGCTGCATCCTCACGGACTCAAGGGTCGGCGGGACGGCCGGGCCGCCACGCCGCGGGCCACCTTCGCCGCGCTCGCGACCGCCAATCGCTTCGAGCTTTTTCTCCAGCGCTGCCGCATCCAGCGCCACTGCTGCAGTCTTGCCGGCTCGCATCTGGTCGCGCAGGACAGCGATCTCGTGCAGCGCCACCGTGGCCTGGAGCGTCTGGTCATAGATGCCCTTCGCCACAGTGAACTGGTGCTCCAGGTCTGCTGCCGGCGTTTTCACGCGGGGGTCGATGACAACTGTCAGCGGCTGCGACAGCGTCTGGCCATCGGCGATGAGGCGGACAGTGTAGCGGCCCGGCACAACCCAGGGCGCGGTAGAAACCGGAGGCGTGTCTCCGGGAACGGCTTCGCTTGCATCGGGTCCTGTGGACATGCCCGGAACGTCAGGGTAATGCATGTCCCACAGGAAACGATGGTGACCGGGAGTGGCGGCGAGCACGCGCGGCTGCCGCGCCCACAAGGTCGGATCGGGATAACGCGGATCGAGCGGCGGCACAGGATCGTCGCTGTTAAAGCGCGCGATCACCGCACCCTTGTTATCCAAAACCTCAAGGCTTACCTGCCCGGACGTGGAAGCGCCGAGATAGTAATCGAGCATGGCGCCGTCCGGCGGATTCTCACCGGTGGCCATGTCGGGCGGCCACGGGGTGGGCGGATTCATGTCGTTGCGAATGCGGATGGCCGTCTGCGGCGCGTAGAGATAAGCCTGGGCGGCTGTTACTTTTTCAGATATCTGCCGGAGAGGCGTGACGTTGTCGAGGATCATGTAGCCGCGGCCGTGCGTCGCTGCAATGAGGTCGTCGCCCTTGACCTCGAGATCGCGCACGGAGGTCGCCGGCATGTTGAGGCGGAGCGACTGCCAGTGGTCGCCATCGTCGAAGGAGACATAGACCTGGGTTTCGCTGCCGGCGTAGAGCAGGCCTTTGCGTTTGGGATCTTCGCGAATGGCGCTGGTGGCGGCTCCGTCGGGTATCCCGTTGTCGATTTCCGTCCAGGTTTTGCCCCCATCGTGGGTGCGGAAGAGGTGCGGACGCATGTCATCGAGACGCAGCGTATTGACCGCGGCGTAGGCGGTCAGGGCATCGAAGTGGCCAGCGTCCATATTGAAGACCTTCCAGAAGGGCTTCAGTTGCGACGGGGTGACATTCGTCCAGTGTGCACCGCCGTCCGCTGTGGTCCAGATGAGGCCGTCGTCGGTACCGGCCCAGATGCGGTTGACGCTGAGGGGTGAGAGGCCGAGGGCGTAGATGACGCCGCGGCGGGTGGCTTTGGCGGTTGGCTCATCCGCATAATCCGTGACGACCGGGGGCAGATCGTAAGTCTCGCGGCTGAGATCGGGGCTGATTTCTTTCCAGCTTTGGCCGCCGTTTCTGGTGAGCCAGAGAGTATTCGTCGCGAAATAGAGGTTGTGTGGATCGGCCGTAGAGAACTGCAGCGGCTCCGTGCGCAGGACGCGATAGGTGCGCAGAGGCGAAGGTTCGACGTCCTGGATCTGTCCGGTGCGGCGGTTGTATCGGGTCACTTTGCCGCCGTAGACGATGTCAGGATCGAGTGGATCGGGCGCGGCGTAGCCGTACTCTTCAATGCCGACCGGATGCCAGTCGTGGAAGGTGATGCGGCCATCATCGCCGCGGCTTGCGACGCAGGCGCTCCCGCTGTCCTGCTGGCCGCCGCAGACGCGGTAGGGGAAGGCATTGTCGGCTGTGGCGTGATACATCTGCGCGGTGGGCTGGTTGTACCACTGGCTCCAGGTTTTGCCGCCGTTCTCCGAGATGACGACGCCCTGGTCGCTGGCGAGCGCAATGATGGAGGTGTTGTTCGGATTGACGAAGACGTTCTGGTAATCGTCGCCGCCGGGTGAGCCGCGCAAACCTGTCCAGGTGCGGCCGGCGTCGGTGGACTTCCACGTAACAACACTGGCTACATAAATGGTGTCGGGATCTTTCGGATCGACGAGCGGAACCGGCAGGTCGCCGCCGCCGATGCGCGCTTCAGGGCGGGGGTCGTTTTGGGGCGCATGGACCCAGGTCTGGCCGGCATCGTCGGAGCGCAGGAGGCGGACCGGTCCACGCTGCGTTGCGACCTCGGCGTAAATGCGCTTCGGATTGGACGGCGAGATGGTGACGTTCACCTGAATCGCGTCGTCGGGCATGCCGCCGCCGGTGACTTTCTTCCACGTATCGCCGCCGTCGGTGGAGCGGAACATTCCGCCGTTCGTCCCGGACCAGGAACCGTTCTCCCAGGGAGCTTCCTGGCGTTGCCACATCCCGGCGTACACGATGTTGGGGTTCTGTGGGTCAATGACGACGTCGGAGGCGCCGGTTTTGTCGTCGAGGTAGAGGACCTTCTGGAATGTTTTGCCGCCATCGGTGCTGCGGAAGATGCCACGCTCGGGATTGGGTCCGTAGGGGTGGCCGGTGACGGCGACAAAGACGCGGTCGGCGTTCTTCGGATCGATGGCGATCCAGCCAATCTGCTGGCCATCGCGCAGGCCGAGATGCGTCCATGTCCTGCCGGCGTCGGTCGACTTGTACACACCATCGCCCGTGGAGAGGTCGGGCCGCGCCAGGCCTTCTCCGCTGCCTGCGTAAATAATGTTGGGATCGCTCTCAGCGACGGCAATGGCGCCGATGGAGCCGCTCGGCTCGTCGTCCCAAATGCTCTGCCAGGTTTCTCCTGCGTCGGTCGTTTTGAAAACGCCGCCGCCGACGGCGCCGAGATAGAAAGTCGCAGGCTGGCTGGGAACTCCAGCGAGGGCGCGGGTTCTTCCGGCGCGCATGGGGCCGATTTCTCTCCAGCGCATTCCTGAAAACAGTTGCGGAGAAACCTGGGCAAAGGCTGCGGTCGCAGACGTCAGGGCGAAGAACACAGCAAGCAACGCGGTACACCGTCGAAGGTTCACTCTGGCTCCGAAAAATGGATGGGTGAAGCTGGAAAAGTGCCTTTCGGCACCGCCGTGGGGATTTCGGCTGATTGTATCGTGCAAGGGGAGACGAATGACGTCGCAAAATAGACGCAGATTGGATCGGGAACGGCGATTAACGGAGCTGTCGTGGTATTTAGCTGCGCTGGGTCAGAGCTGGGGTTCGTGCGGCTGAAGATCGCGGTCGCCAAGACCAATGAGGTAGAGCAATCCGTCGAGTCCAAGGCGGGAGATGGAGTGAGGGGCACTCTGGCGAACGAGGGGTTTGGCGCGGTAGGCGATGCCCATCCCGGCGATTTTCAACATGGGAATGTCATTTGCGCCATCGCCGACGGCGACGACCTGGTCCAGAGAGATGCCTTCGCGACGCGCAATTTCTCCGAGGAAAGACGCTTTGCGTTCCCCGTTGACAATCGGCGGGAGAACACGCCCGGTGACCATCCCGTCGGCTATTTCAAGTTCATTTGCGTAAACGTAATCGATGCCGAGGGTCTGCTGCAGATGATGCGCAAAAAAGGTGAAGCCACCAGAGAGAATCGCCGTTTTGTATCCGAGCAGCCGCAGCGTGCGTATCAGGCGCTCGGCGCCTTCGGCGAGCGGAATGGTGTTGAGCAGGGTTTGAACGCGATCCGCAGGCAGTCCCCGTAGCAGAGCCACGCGGCGCGTAAAGCTATCGTCGAAGCTTACCTCGCCCCGCATGGCCGCATCTGTGATGCGAACGACGCGATCGCCCACTCCTGCCATCTTTGCCAGTTCGTCGATCACTTCGGCCTGGATCAGAGTGGAATCCATGTCGAACGCGAAGAGTCGTCGATTGCGGCGGAAAATACTTTCGCGCTGGAAGGCGATATCGATGGAAAGCTCCTGGGCAGCGGCAAGGAAATCGGCGCGCATGGCGGGTTCGTGCGAAGCCGGGCCGCTGGCGGCTAATTCGACACACGCATAGGACGGCGCATCGCGCGGCGAGAGCCGATCGGAAAGGCGGTCGATCCGATCCACGCTCATTTTGTAGCCGGCAAGAATCGTGGTCACCCGAGCGAGGTGCTCCGCGGTAATCGAATGTCCCAGCACGGTGATGACGAAGTGGTGCTGGTGCGGTTGTGGGGCCTCGGTTTGGAGAGGTTCCGATGCCACGTCCGTGAAGCGTACCTGCAGGTCGAGTTCGTGGGCGCTGGCGAGGAGTTCCGCCTTCAGAGAGTCGAATTTGCCGGCAGCGGGAAGTTCAATCAGGATTCCGAGAGAAAGGTCTTCGTGGACGGCTGCCTGCCCAATATCAAGAATGGTGATCGCATGGCGGGCCAGCGTGCGGGCGAGTTCTGCCGTCACGCCTGGGCGATTGCGCCCGGAGAAGTGAATGAGGACTTTTTGGCCGCCGTCTGCCGAGGACATGCTGTTCCGAATATATCGCTCGGGGCGGTGATCCACTGCGAGTGCTACGCCCAGGATTGCCGCATAAAGCCCAAGGCATGCCGCTCCGGTCGAAGCGTGCCAATTCAATTGAAATGACTTCGTTTAGGCCTTAAAATTGCTATACGGGCAACTTATGCTCAGGCTCACCAAAAAAGCCGATTACGGCCTCATGGCCCTCAAGTACCTGGCCGAGCATCCTAACGATGCGTCGCTCAGCGCGAGGGATATTGCGGAGGCCTACCACATTCCGCCACAGTTGCTGGCGAAGATCCTGCAGCGCCTGGCGAAGGTGGGTATTCTGCAGTCCCATGCCGGGATGAGCGGCGGCTATACGCTGCTCAAGAATCCGCGCGAAATCTCCGCCTTCGAAGTCATTTATGCCATCGACGGCCCGCTTTTCATCACGTCCTGCGGCCCCAGTGCCTCGGCGTGCGACCTGAACGAGAGCTGCACCATCAAAGAACCACTGGCCCGTGTGAACGATTCGATCTCCGGCCTGCTGCGCTCGATCAGCATCGCCGATCTTGCCGAGCCGGCGGCGGATGCCGAGGTACGGACGAGGCGCAATGCCGACCTGGTGACTATCCAGTTGTAGCGCCGAGGCGAAGCGAATCCGATGAAGCTGCCGATCTACATGGATAACCACGCCACGACGCGGATCGATCCGCGGGTGCTTGAGGCGATGATGCCGTTTCTCACGGAGAGTTACGGCAACGCCGCCAGCCGCAGCCACTCTTTCGGCTGGACTGCGGACCACGCGGTGGAAACCGCACGGGCGCAGATCGCTTCGCTCATTGGCGCTTCGGCCAAAGAGATTGTCTTCACCTCAGGCGCCACGGAGAGCAACAACCTCGCGCTCAAAGGTGTGGTCGAAGCGGCGCGTGCAACTGATCCGGCGCGCCCCATTGCGCTTATCACCCAGGCTAGCGAACACAAAGCTGTGCTCGACCCCTGCCATTGGCTGGAAAAACAGGGCTGCCAGGTGACGATTCTGCCCGTCGATTCCGACGGCCGCATCCATGTGGACGAGCTGCAGCGCGCGATCGAGGAAACCAGGCCGCTGCTGGTCTCGATCATGGCTGCTAACAACGAAATCGGGACGATCCAGCCCCTGGTCGAGATTGGGGCCCTCTGTCATGAGCACGGCGTCCTCTTCCATACCGATGCAGCCCAGGCAGTGGGCAAGATTCCCCTGGACGTCAGCCGCCTTCCCATCGGCCTGCTTTCGATTTCGGGACATAAGATTTATGGCCCCAAGGGCGTCGGCGTGCTCTATGTTCGCCGGCGCAATCCGAAAATCGCTGTGGCGGAGCAGATGCACGGCGGTGGGCACGAGCGCGGCATGCGTTCCGGCACCCTTAATGTGCCCGCAATTGTAGGGTTGGGTGCTGCCTGCGCCCTGGCCGCGGAAGAAATGGAAATCGAAGGCGCACGGCTCGCCGTCCTGCGGGATCGCCTGCAGGGGAAACTTGTGGCGGGCCTGGAGCACATTCAGGTCAACGGTAGTCAGGAACACCGGCTTCCGGGGAACCTCAACGTGACGTTTCATGGAGTGGACGGCGAATCGCTGATGATGGGCCTGAAGGACGTTGCGCTCTCCAGCGGATCGGCGTGTACATCGGCCGCCATTGCGCCTTCGCACGTTCTCCGCGCGATTGGGCTGAGCGAAGAAGCGGCCCACTGTTCGCTGCGCTTCGGGATCGGGCGTTTCAACACAGAAGAGGAAGTGGAGTTTGTGGGCGATCGGCTTCTGGACGTAGTGCCGAAACTCCGCGAGCTTTCCCCGGCTTACGCCGACATCACGTAGGAGCTACTCCGCTTCGCAGATCACGCACTTCAGGTACTCGGTCTCGGGGATGTTCAGCACCACCGGATGATCCGGAGCTGCGCCGCGCACTTCGAGGAGCCGGACGCGACGGCCTGCATCACCGGCTGCCGCGCGCAGTGTATCCATAAAATCGCCCAGGCCCACATGGTGGGAGCACGAGCAGGTGACGAGGCGGCCGCCGGGCCGGAGCATTTTGAAGGCACGCAGATTCAGTTCACGATACCCGCGCAAGGCGCCCTCCACGGCGCGCTTCGATTTTGCAAACGCCGGGGGATCGAGCACGATCGTGTCGTAGACCGAGCCTGCATCGCTCCAGTCACGCAGCAGCGAAAAAGCATCTGCCTCAACCCAGTCGACTTCAGCATCGCCCAGAGCCGGGCGGTTTTCGACCAGATTTTTTTCCGCCACTTCCAGCGCCGCTCGCGACACGTCGACGCCGGTTACCCGCGGACAGACGCGCGCCAGGTGGATGGCGAATCCGCCCTGGTAGGTGCAAACGTCGAGCGCGTCGCCTTTCGCGTAACGCGCTGCCGCCGCATAGTTCTCTCGCTGGTCCAGAAAGGCGCCGGTCTTCTGGCCGCTGGTTGCGTCGAAGTGAAACCGCAGGCCGTTGAGCCGAAAAATGGCGTTTGTCACCGGCTTTTCAGGATCACGCGCAAACAACGTTGCCGAGGCTGGAACGCTGAGTTGCTCCAGTTCACGAATCCTTGGATCTTCCCGCTCCAGAATGGTTTCCGGATCGACGGTCTCCCGCAAAACGCCCGTCAGCACCCCTCGGACTGCGCCGGTATCGAGGGCCTTATGCCGCAACTGGACGATCACGAGGCCTGCATATCGATCCACCGTGATGCCTGGCACTTCATCTGCTTCGCTGAAGACGAGGCGGCAGGCATCATTGTCCTCTTCGAGCATGGGCTGGCGGCGTTCGATTGCCGCCCGGAGTCGCGTCCGCAGGATCTCCAGCCACTCCGGCTCGCCGATCTGCTCCTGCGCGACCAACCGCAGCGCAATCTCCGAGGCCGGACTGTAGAGTCCAGTCCCCAGCAGCCTGCCGGTCCGATCTGCCACCGGCAGCAAGCCTGCGGGCAATTCCCCCTCCGGCCACGCTTCCACATCGGAGCGGTAGACCCAGACATGTCCCGCTCGCAGCCGATCGGCGGCTCGGCGTGAAACCCGGACCAGCCCGGCCGTCGCCGGGTCGATGGGCTCCGGTGCTGGTGGGCGGCGCTGCTTCGGACCATGCTCGGCGGTTTGGCTCGTGCTGCGCACCGGACGGCCAGCGGGCGCCCCGGCTTTTCGGGTAACCTGGTTCTTTCGGGGAGATTCGCGTCCGGGGGGTTTTGGCATCAGAGTTTCACAACAAGCTTTTGCAGGACAGGTTCAGCCTGGGAGGCTCAAGAGCATCTTCGCACAAGGCACGCCCGCGCACAGGTCCGGTCACAGTGGCCGATGGTTTCGGCTTGTGGCCCTGTTGCTTCTGCTGCCGGTATTGGCGGCAGCACAAAGCGGCTCGTCCCTGCAAACTGTGCCCGCCGGCCGTGCCGCTTCCTCGGCTGCAAGTCCCGGGTCGCGACCCTTGGGGCCTGCGGCGGCATCCTCCTTTCCCCCACCCGTTGCCTCTCCACCAGCGGCTCCGCCTGCCCCGGCTGTTCCGGTCCAGACGGAAACCGGCCGTCTTGATGGCGCCTCGTTCCGTATCGACATCCCTCAGAACTGGAACCGCGGCCTGGTTCTCTACTACCACGGCTACGAGCCCAATCCCCTCACATTCGATCCCAAATACCCGCCCGGCCGCGTCCTCCAGGAGATTCTGAACCGCGGCTATGCCGTCGCCCGCTCCGGGTACTCCGTTGGTGGATGGGCCGTGCCCCAGGCCGCGTCCGAAACGGAAGCGCTTCGGCGGTACTTCCGCAAAAAGCACGGCGCGCCCCGGGAAACCTACCTGATGGGTCATTCAATGGGCGGACTGCTGACCGTGATGGGCCTCGAAGAAGACCACAAAGACTACGCCGGAGGCCTTGCACTGTGCGGGGTGCTCGCGCCAGCCGACCTCGTGATGCAGCGGGCCTTCGCGAATCGTGTGGCGTTTGACGCATTCTTTCCCGGCGTCCTGCCGGAAGTCGACCATGTCCCGCCGACTTTCCACATGAACGATATCCCGACCATCGCGAATGTGCAGAAGGCGCTCGATGGAAATCCGGAGAAGGCGGCCCTGGTTCGTCAACTGGCCAACATTCACACCGATCGCGGCCTGGCCGATGTGCTTGTTTTCAACACCTTTGCGATTGAGGACCTGCGGTTGAAGTCCGGAGGCAATCCCTTCGACAACCGCAATCTCATTTACACCGGGACCGCCAATGATCCGCTGCTGAACGAACGTGTGCGCCGGTATGCGGCTGATGCAAACGCGTATCGATTTCTGGCCGACTGGTACTCCCCCAGCGGAGAACTTCGGCGACACCTGCTGGAGGTCCACACAATTTACGATCCGCTGGTGCCTGCCTCTACCACTGCCTGGTATAACGAGCTCACGCGGCGGCTCGGCAACGGCAACAACTTCGTCGAGCAATATGTCGATCGCGATGGCCACTGCAATATCACAGCCGCCCAAACCGGCGTTGCGTTCGACGAGTTGCTGGCCTGGGTACATGACAACCAGCGGCCGACGCCTGGACTGCTCCCGGGCAGCCCGCCTCCGCCGGTCAAAACGCCGCCAAAGCCAAAGAATCCGGGGAAGCCGGAGTAAAACAAGGAATCCTTGTTTCCGGGATACCTGCTGGAATTGTCCTATGCTGGCAAAGAAAACCACGAAGAATCAGATCACGCCGCCCGAAGGCGATCATCACCCGCTTTGGCGGGGTGGACTACTTCGATGTCAGTACCGATGGTGACTGTATTGTGCTTCGGCCGCTTCGCGCGAGCCGGGCCGGCGAAGTACGAGAGCGGCTTGCCGGAATGGGTATCACCGAGAACGATGTGCGGGACGCAGCCGACTGGGCACGCGACCATCCGTGAGGATGAGGGTTGTATTCGATTCAACGACAGTCGTTTCTGCTCTGTGTTTCCCTGATGGGCGGTTGAGCTGGCTGCTCCGGCATTGGCGTTCCCTGGAATCGACGCCGCTCGTATCCCGTGTAACGGCGGCGGAAGTTACATGGGTTCTCGCCTATCCAAAACTTGCTCTTTCGCCTGAAGAGCGACACGAACTCCTCGCCGAGTATCTGCCGTTCTGCGAAATCGTTGAGGTCGTCCCGGCCGGCCCGATCGTTTGCCGCGATCCTCGTGACCAGCCGTATCTGGATCTTGCTCAGAGTGGCACCGCAGATGTTGTTGTCAGCGGCGATCTCGATTTGCCGGCCTTCGCGGGGCAAGCGGACTTCACGATTGAAACGCCGGAAGCTTATCGGCAGCGGGTGACGAACCGTCGTTAGCCGGGCAGATCCGTTCTTTCTGCCCCCTGATGCTCCTCTTGCAATGTCCGACTATAATGGATCATGGCGGTTGTTCAGTCGACGGCGCTCCCCGTTGAGCGGGTCCCGGACCTGTTTCCGGAGAAGTTTGCGCTGCTGCTGGACACGGTTCGCCATAACCGCCCCTCCGACGACCTCGACATTATCCGGAAGGCATGGGCGTTCTGCCTTGAGCATCACAATGGACAGCTCCGCGCCTCCGGCGAGCCGTACGTCCTGCATCCGCTGGAAGTGGCACTGGTGCTGGCGGAGATGAAGCTGGACTCGACGGCGATCGCCGCGGGCCTTCTCCATGACGCTGTCGAAGATACACCGGTCACGACTGCTGACATCGTGACGAAGTTTGGCGAGCAGGTCGCGCACATCGTCGAAGGCGTCACCAAGATCGACAAGATCCAGTTTGCGAATCGCGAAGATCGGCAGGCGGAGAACGTTCGCAAGATGCTGCTGGCGATGGTCAGCGATGTGCGCGTGGTGCTCATCAAGCTGGCCGATCGGCTGCATAACATGCGGAC
>DASZMZ010000074.1:0-2107 GCA_035551455.1 Candidatus Sulfopaludibacter sp. | reverse complement strand
ACTGGGCTATCGCGAATATCAGGGCAATCAGGCCAAGGAACAAATGATGCTCGCCTTCCGCATTGCCGGCCAGAAGGTCAATCAAATCCAGGTGCAGGTGAAGGAACGGACCCGATGAAACGCGCGCGCAAACTCGTGCTGCTGGGGTCACTGGCGTCGATCCTCTGGGCGCAGCAGTTCAAATTCAATCTGGATCACCTCACGGCGAAGGCGTCGAACGTGGTCGATATTTCGTTGGGCGGTCCCCTGCTGCAGTTGGGCGCGCGCTTTCTGGATAGCAAGGATCCGGACCAGGCCGCCGTGAAGAAGATGGTGGCCGGACTCGAAGGCATCTACGTCAAGAGCTTCACCTTCAACATGCCGGGCGTCTGGACCATGGCGGACCTGGACGCCGTACGCAGTCAGTTGAAATCGCCCGAATGGATGAAGATGGTGGGCTACACCAGTTCCGCCGATGGCGAAAATGCCGAGATCTACATGCGCATGGAAGATAAAAAGATCAACGGCGTGGCAGTGCTGGTATCCGGGCCGAAGGAACTGACCGTGGTCAACATCGCCGGTCCGGTGGATCTGGAGTCGCTGGCCGCTTTGGGCGGCCATTTCGGAGTACCGAAACTTGTGCCGCCGCCGCGTAAGAAATAGACTGGCATTGAGGACTCCTCTATGCCGAAATTCGATGTGACGCGGCGCGCCTTTCTAGGCTCGATGGCCGCAGTCTCCCTGGCGGCGGCCGCGGACGAAGGTTGGACTGAACTTTTCAATGGCCGCTCCCTGGAAGGATGGCGGCCCAGCGAACACAAAGATTCCTGGAAAGTCGTGGATGGCGCGCTGGTGGCCGATGGCGGCCGCTCGCACCTGTTTTACGACGGGCCTTTTCACGCCGCGAACTTCAAGAATTTCGAACTGGAGGTGGAGTGTCAGGCGCGCCACCTGTGCAATTCGGGGGTCTACTTCCACACCCGGTATCAGGAAACCAACTTTCCAGCCAAGGGCTTCGAGGTTCAGATCAACAACACACACCTGGGAGACGGCAGCTACCGCGAGCGCAAGAAGACGGCGTCCCTATACGGCGTTCGTAACGTCTACAAGCAATTCGTCGCCGATGACGAATGGTTCAAAATGCGAATTCTGGTGCGCGGTAAGAGCGTCCAGATTCACCTGAACGACCTCTTCGTGGTGGACTACGTGGAACCCACGCCGCCCGTGATTCCGCCCAGCGACCTGGAGCCTGAGCGCTTCCTCGATCGCGGCACGTTTGCTCTGCAATGCCACAACGCCGGATCCGTCGCGCGCTTCCGCAGTGTGCGTGTGCGGCCGCTGCCGGACGACACTCCGACGCCTCCCGGACCCGCGCCCGTGGTGGACGATGTATTCCACGCGATCCTCAACGACGGGCGTCACAATATCCCGATGGTGGACTTCCACACGCACCTCAAGGAAGGCCTGACGCTGGAGCAGGCGCTGACAAAATCCCGGCGCGACGGAATCATGTACGGCATCGCCGTCAATTGCGGCAAAGGCTTCCCCACGGAGAACGACGCGGCCGTGCGCGCCTTCGTGGCGAGCATGAAGAATCAGCCCTGCTTCGTGGCCATGCAGGCCGAAGGCCGCGAGTGGACGCAGATGTTTTCCGCTCAGGCTGCCGGACTGTTCGACTATATCTTCACCGACTCGATGACCTGGACCGACAATCGCGGCAAACGCATGCGCCTCTGGATTCCCGAGGAAGTGGGGACCATTGCCGATCCGCAGGAATTCATGGAGACGCTGGTGGATCGCGCGGTCGGCATTCTGGACCACGAGCCAATCGACATCTACGCCAATCCCACGTTCCTCCCGGCGGTGCTGGCGCAGGACTACGACAAGCTCTGGACTCCCGAGAGGATGCAGAAAGTGATCGCCGCGGCGGCCCGGAATCAGGTGGCCGTCGAGATCAACAATCGCTACAAACTGCCCAGCCCCACCTTCATCCGCGCGGCCAAAGCGGGCGGCTGCAAGTTCAGCTTCGGCACGAATAACACGGGACCCAACGATCTCGGCCGCTGTGAATACGGGCTGAAAATGGTCGACGAGTGCCGCCTGGTCTGGCAGGATTTCTTCACCCCCG
>DASZMZ010000073.1:0-56792 GCA_035551455.1 Candidatus Sulfopaludibacter sp. | reverse complement strand
CATGGCCGATTCCCCTCCCCGGGCCGCCGCGCGACCGAATAGCATGGTAGAAATGCGACAGCGATCCTTCTGCCTGTTTGCGCTTGTCCCTCTGGCCGCGGCCAGCTGGCTGATGGCGGCGCCGCCGGACACTGTCGCCGGTCTGCGCCAGTCTTTCCTCCATCCTCCGGACGACGCCCGCATCATGGTGCGGTGGTGGTGGTTCGGTCCTTCAGTCCAGAAGGCCGAACTCGAACGCGAAATGCGCACGATGAAGGCGGGCGGAATTGGCGGCTTCGAAGTCCAGCCCACCTACCCCATGCAGGTGGACGGAAACTTTAAATATTTATCCCCCGAGTTCCTGGACGATCTCACCTTCACCGGCGCCAAAGCCAAAGAGCTCGGACTGCGCATGGATCTCACCTTGGGCAGCGGCTGGCCTTTCGGCGGTCCGCACATTCCAATCGGGGAGGCCGCCGGGCGGCTCATCATCAGTCCCACAGAGCCCAAATTGGCGGCGGGCGATCAACTGATCACCAGCGAAAACGGGCTCTACTTCGTGGCAGGTCATACGCGGCAGACCGTGAAGAGGCCGGCTGTGGGCGCGGAAGGCTGGGTACTGGACCACTACAGTCGCGCCGCCATCGCCACCCACTTGAAGATGGTCGGCGAGCCAATGCTGCAAGCTCTGGCGAAAACACCGCCCACCGCCATTTTCAGCGACAGCCTGGAAGTCTACAGCTCCGATTGGACCCCGGACTTTCTGGCCGAATTCCAGAAGCGGCGCGGCTACGATCTGAAGCCGCACCTGGCCGCGCTGGCCAACAATGCCGCGGGCGACGACGTCCTCGCCATCCGCCACGATTGGGGCAAAACGCTTTCCGAACTCTGCGACGACAACTACCTCAAACCCATTACGCAATGGGCTCACGACCACCACACGCAGTTTCGCTCGCAGACCTACGGCATCCCGCCGGTAACGCTTTCCAGCTACAGCAATGTCGATCTGCCCGAGGGCGAAGGCACGCAATGGCGTCACTTCTCCACCACCCGCTGGGCCACCTCCGCCAGCCACCTGCTGGGCAAGCCCGTCACGTCTTCCGAAACCTGGACCTGGCTCCACTCGCCCGTATTTCGCGCCACTCCGCTGGACGTGAAAGCCGAGGCGGACATTCACTTTCTGCAAGGCATCAATCAATTAGTGGCGCACGGCTTCCCTTATTCGCCACCGGAGGCCGGAGAGCCCGGTTGGCGCTTCTACGCCGCCGCGGTTTTCAATGAGCACAATCCCTGGTGGCTCGTCATGCCCGATATCACGGCTTACCTGCAACGCGTCAGCTTCCTGCTGCGGCAAGGCCAGCCGGCTAATGACGTGTCGCTCTATCTGCCCACCGACGATGCCTTCGCCCACTTCACGCTGGGCAAAGATTCCGTCAACCAGGCCATCGACGGACTCATTGGCGATACGGTGATCCCGCAGATTCTGGATTCCGGCTATAACTTCGATTTCATCGACGATGGCTTCATCGCGAAGGGCGGAATTCCCCATCGCATCCTGATTCTGCCGAACATCGAGCGCATCCCGCTGGCCACGCTGCAGCGCATTCAGGACTACGCCCGCAAAGGCGGCACCGTCATCGCAACGCGCCGGCTGCCGTCTCTCGCGCCCGGTCTGATGGACGCGCCGGACACTCCCAAGATCCGCGAGCTGGCCGCCGGACTTCATCTGGTGACCGATGAAACGCAACTGGGCGCGGCGCTACACCAAGCGCTGCCTGCCGACGTGGCGACAGCCCCCGAAATCGCCTTCGTACACCGCAAACTGCCGTCCGCGGAAATCTACTTCGTGGTCAACACCGCAAATCATCCGGTCCACCATGAGGCGGTCTTCCGCGTGACAGGTCTGGCGAGCGCCTGGTGGGATCCTTTCACCGGCGGCGTCAGCAGGGCCGGAGATCACGTCCTCGATCTGGACCTGGCGCCGTACGAATCGCGCATCGTGGTCTTCTCCAAAGAACGCGTCACCGCTCCCGCGCACCACGGACCGGAGAGCGCGGCGCTCGACCTGAGCGCCAATTGGAAGGTCACGTTCCCGAACGCCGCGCCCATCGAGATGCAGCAACTGGCGTCCTGGCCCGATAAATATTATTCCGGCAAGGCCACCTACGAAAAGACCGTTACCGTGGACCGTGCCCTCGCAGCCCGCACTGTCTTCCTGAATTTCGGCAATGGCACTGCCGTCACTGCGGAGGTGCGGCGCTCGGGCGCTGGAATGCGCGCCCTCATGGATAGTCCGGTGCGCGAAGCCGCCGTAGTGTACGTGAACGGTAAGCGCGCCGGCTCCGTCTGGTGCGCCCCCTACGAGGTCAGCGTCTCCGGGCTGCTGAAACCCGGCGCGAATTCCATTCGCATCGTGGTGGCCAATCTGGCGCTCAATGAGATGGCCAGGGGTCCGCTGCCGGATTACAAGGACCTCACTGCCAAATACGGCGAACGCTTTCAGGCCCAGGATATGCAACTGGTGCAGCCGCAGCCATCCGGTATTCTGGATGGGGTCCGCCTGGTCACGCGCTGACTTCGCGGTCTATCAGGGAGCACTTGCCTATTCGAATTTGATGCCGGACAAGTCGGTTTCGGGCTTGGGATACTTCAAGTCCATCGATTCCAGTTCGTGAATTAGAATCTCGGAAACGGCGAGATTGCGGAACCACTTCTTGTTGGAAGGGATGACATACCAGGGCGCCTTCGTGGTGCTGCAGCGGCGCAGCATTTCTTCAAAGGCGTCGATGTACTGGTCCCAATACTGGCGCTCTTTGACGTCGGCCGGCGAGAACTTCCATTTCTTCTTTTTGTCGTCCAGGCGCGCGCGGAAACGTTTGGCCTGTTCCTCTTTGCTGATGTAGAGCAGGAATTTGACGATGGTGACCTCGTTCTGCGTGAGCATGCGCTCGAAATCGTTGATCTGGTCATAGCGCTTGGACCAGACGGATTTCGGCACCAGGTCGTGGACGCGCACCACCAGCACGTCCTCATAGTGCGAGCGATTGAAGATGCCGATCTTGCCGTACTCGGGTACGGCGTTGTGGATGCGCCAGAGATAGTCGTGGCGCTTCTCGGCGCCCTCGGGGGCTTTGAAGGGGGTGACCACCACGCCTTGCGGATTCATGCCCGTCATGACGTGGCGAATAGTGCCGTCTTTTCCGCCCGCATCGATGCCCTGAAGCACCACCAGTACGGCGCGGCGATTCTCGGCGTACAGCAGGTATTGGAGCATGGCGAGGCGTTTGAGGTGCTTCTTCAGCAGGTCGTCCGCGTCGCCCTTGGTGGCGCCGTGGGTGTCGTCCGGATCGATGCCGGACAACTTGATTTTGCTGTCGGGAGGAACGATGAGTTTGCGCGCCAGGTTGTCCATACCGGCCTCATTCTACACTGTATGCATGTTGGTTCTTGCCTCTCAATCCCCCCGCCGCAGCGAAATCCTCAAGCAGGCTGGGATTCCCTTCACAGTCCGTGCGGCGTCAGTGGACGAATCGCCCCTCCCGGGGGAAAAGGCCGAGGAGTACGTGCAGCGGTTGGCCGAATGGAAGGCGGTGGCAGCTCCGGCGGAAGCGGGCGATATCGTGTTGGGCGCCGACACCACCGTGGTGATCGACGAGGAGATGCTGGGGAAGCCGGCGGATGAAGCCGATGCACGCCGCATGTTGGGACTGCTGGCGGGACGGCGCCACGAAGTGTTGACCGGAATCTGCCTCAAACGGGGCGACACCGTACTGCGCGATTGGGCCGCGACCAAGGTCTGGTTCAGTGCGATGAACGAGGCCGATATCGCCGAATACGTGGCCAGCGGGGAGCCCATGGACAAGGCTGGAGGCTACGCGATTCAGGGCCTGGCGTCAAAGTATATTGAGCGAATCGATGGCTGCTATTTCAACGTGGTGGGGCTGCCGGTTTCGCTGGTATACCGTCGCTTGAAGGAAGTGGCGGGCTAGTTGCCGCCGCGTCCGCCTTTGGTGGGCGATTTCTTGGAGCCGCCGCGCTTGCTTCCCTTCTTCTTCTTGCTCTTCTTGCCGCTACGGCCCACCGGGCCCTGCGCCGCGGCGAACACGGGGATGGCTGTCACCAGCATGACGCCTAGGAGACCCAGGCCGAGAAATCTGCGAAGCGAGTTGAACATGGCGATCCTTTGATGGCGATCCTTTGAAGATGTAAACCCGATGGTGACCGGCGAGTTGCACGCCCCGGAGTCTTTTCAAGGGTAAATTTCGATTGCCGTCCCATCCAAGACCAAGTCCCAGACTTCGTCCATCTCCTGATCGGTGACGGCGATACAGCCTTGGGTCCAATCGCCGAGGCCGGGTTGGCCGTCCTTGAGTCCGTGGATCATGATGTCGCCGCCTGGGTCCGCGCCCGCGTCGGCGGCGCACTGCTTGTCCGCATCGCTGGGGTACGAGATGTGGAGCGAGAGGTGGTAGCGGCTTTTCGGATTGCGCCAGTCGATCACGTAGCGGCCCTCCGGCGTGCGGCCGTCGCCTTCCTGGAGTTTGTGGCCGGTGGGATTGGGGCCGAGCGCCACGCGGTAGGCGCGCAGCAGCGATTCGCCGCGCAGCAGCAGCATTTCGCGCCGCGATTTGTAAACCACGATTCGATCTGCCTTGAGGACGCCGCAGCGCATCTCTGCCATTGTGACATGCACGGCTTGCTAGACTCGACCATATGGATTGCGGGTATCTGCGCCGGTTCACGATCGGTCTGCTGTGCTTGGGCGCGGCGGCGTTCGGGGCGGATCTTTGTCCGGCGGGTGCGCGCGAAAGCGGGACACAACCGGGCGTGCTGGCGTGGAGTTCCTATCGCGGAGAAGTGAACCGGAAGCAGTGCGCGGGCAGCGAGATTCGAAACACGTCGGGAGCGCCTTTGGACGTGTCGTGGACGGCGGCCGGCATGGAGCAGGTCCACGTGCAGGATCGCGTGGAGATGGCGGTCTGCTGCTTCGACGGGGAGCGGTCGCAAAAGACGGTGCTCCATTACGGGAGTCCTGCGAAAGAGGTGGAGGCCCTGCTCTGGGCGCCGGCCGAAGAGGGTCTGGAGAATAACGAGGAAGGCTACCCCGACCTGATCGAAGGCGACGCGCGCGTACGTACCGTGACGATTCGCGGCACGCTGCGCGCCGGCGGCGAGACGGTGCGGGTGGATCTGCTGCTGAAATGCTCGGCATCGAAGTTCGCCAAACAGTTCGCCTATCAGTTCAGCATCACGGATCGCTCGGCGGACGCTGTGGACGTCGATTGGGACCTGCTTCGGCAGTTGCGCGCGTCGGTAGCGCCTTCGGTGCAACCCATTCCGAACGGGAAGACGTACATCTTCCTGAGCGAGGCCACTCCGCGGGAGAGCGACGCGGTGGTGGAAGTGAGGACGAAGGCTGGGGCCGTGGCCGGCCGTTTCCGCTTTGGCGGCTTCACGGCGACAGCGGCGCATTGACATGGACCTGAGCGACTTTACCTTCGAGCCGCGTCTGGCGCGCGCTTCCACCATTCCGGCGCGCTGGTATAGCGACCCGGCGATGCTGGAACTCGAAGCGCGCGAGGTGTTCGGACGGACGTGGCAGGTGGTGGGCCGTGCGGATGCGGTGGCTTCGCCGCGCAGTTATCTAGCCGGCGACGTGGCGGGAGAGCCGATCCTGGTGACGCGCGACGAAGCGGGTGTGTTGCGGGCCTTTTCCAATGTCTGCCGCCATCGGGGTTCGCTGCTGGCCGAAGGCTGCGGACAGGCGCCGGTGATCCGGTGTCCTTACCACGCGTGGACGTACTCGCTGGATGGCCGATTGTTCGGCCAGCCGGAATTCGAAGGCGTGGAAAACTGGCAGCGGTCGGAGGTATGCCTGCCGGAGTTTCGTGTGGAGACGTGGGGTCCGTTCGTTCTGGTGAATCAGGATGCCGGGGCGGCGCCGCTGGCGGAGGTGCTGGGCGAGATTCCGCGCGAGGTGGAGGAGATCGGCTGCCGCATGGATGAGCTTCGCTTTTCGGCGCGGCGCGATTATGTGATCGAGTGCAACTGGAAGGTGTACGTCGACAATTACCTGGAGGGCTACCATCTGCCGGCGGCACATCCCAGCCTGTTCCGCGAACTGGATTATGCGCAGTATCGCGTGGACACCTTCCGCCACTACTCCTCGCAGATCGCGCCGATTCGCGCGCGCGGCGCGGACGAGGCTCGACGATACGAGTATGACGACGCGGCCAATCGCGCGGGCTACTACTGGATCTTTCCGAACTTCATGCTGAATGTGTATCCGGACAATATGAGCAGCAATCTGATTCTGCCACTGGGTCCGGACCGGACGCTGACAATCTTCGAGTGGTTCTCGTATGGAGGCGCGGAAGTGGCGCAGGCGACGATCGACTTCAGCGACGAGATTCAGCAGGAAGACATCAAGATCTGCGAATCGGTGCAGCGCGGTCTCAAGTCGCGGAACTACGATCGGGGCCGCTTTTCGGTGAAGCGCGAGAACGGCGTACACCACTTCCACGGGTTGCTGGCGGAGTACTTGCAGGGGGCCACCGGGGGACGCCGATAAAAGCGTTCCCGAAATGCGCTATACTGGGGGAGTTACTGAAGTTGATCCGCAGTCCTCTCTCCTCTCATAGGTAGCCGGCCGGCTGATTTCCTTCCACACTTTTGAATGAAAACTTTCTCTGAACTGTCTCTCTCTGCTCTCCTGAAGAGCAATCTCGCGAAGCATGGCTTCGTTGAACCTACGCCTGTACAGGCTCTCTCCATTGAACCGGCCCTGGCCGGAAATAACGTGGTCGCCACGGCGCAAACCGGTACGGGCAAAACCCTCGCGTTTGTGCTGCCGCTGATCCATCTGTTGCAGAACGAACCTCGAAAGAGCGGCGTGCGCGCCCTCATCCTGATTCCGACCCGGGAACTGGCCATCCAGATCCAGGAGGTCTTCACCAAACTGGCCGCAGGCACGGGCATTCGCTCGGCCGTGGTAGTTGGCGGTCTCGGCGAAAATCCGCAATTGCAGGCGATTCGAAAAGGCGCGCAAGTGGTGATCGCGACTCCCGGACGCATGTTCGATTTTCTCAGCCGCCAACTGGTGAACCTGAGCGGCTCGCGAATCCTGGTGCTGGACGAAGCCGACCGCATGCTGGATATGGGTTTCCTGCCCACCATCAAGCGCATCATCGGCTCGATGCCGTCCGATAAGCAGACCCTGTTCTTCAGCGCAACCATCGAAACCTCGGTGAAGCATCTGGTGGAAGTCCACGTTCCTAACGCCGTGCGCGTGGAAGTGGGCAACACAACCAAGCCGGTGGAGCAGGTGGACCTGCACGTTTACGAAATCGAAGGCGACCGCAAACTCGGCCTGCTGGAAAAGATGCTGGAAGAGGAGCGCGGATCGTTCCTGGTCTTCGCCCGCACCAAGCACGGAGCCGACCGCCTGGCACGCAAACTGGTCCGGACTACCGGGAAAGTCGTGGCCATCCACGGCGACCGCAGCCAGAACCAGCGCAATCAGGCACTCAAGGGCTTTCAGGACGGCTACTACCGCGTTCTGGTGGCCACCGATGTGGCGGCCCGCGGCATCCATGTCGACAACATTTCGCACGTGGTGAACTTCGACCTGCCGCAGGTGCCGGAAGACTTCATTCACCGCGTAGGCCGTACGGGACGCGCAGGCGCCCGCGGCGTCGCATCCACTTTCGCCACGCGCAATGAGCGCAGCGAAATCACTCGCATCGAGCGCGCTCTGGGCGTGAAGATGATCCGCAAGGACGTCCCCGGCAGCGTGCAGCGCGAGGCCGGAATGGCTCCCGTGATCGAAATCCCGATGTCGTCGGAACCGCGCCCCAAGAAGTTCGTCTTCAAGACGCGCAACGTCCGCCGCCGCCGGGCAGTCTAGTTTTTTCTGAGTGGGGCGGCCCTCCGGGGCTGCCTCACCGACCTCAGCCAAGTACAATCGGTGGGTGCTCTCCCGCCTCATACACGCGGCGATCCTACTGCTCGCGTGTCTTTCCGGCCTCTCTGCTCAATCGCGCTGCGTGGTTCAGGAAGAACGCAAGTTACGCACCTCGGCCGGTCATTTCTTAGTCGGTTCCAGCCAGATCTCCATCACATTACCCAACGTTTTGTTCGAAGCCGGGAGCACGACCGTTTTCCCGGAGATCGGCGCGGCGTTGCCGGAGGATCTGTATCTGGCGGCGGGCACGGGGAAAGTGAAGGTGGCGGATGGCGCCGCGCTGATTCTCAAGCCACGTACCGGCGCACGACTGATCTTCACATTGTCCGATAGCGGCGGCCAAACAATGTGCACCTGGCAGCCATCGGTCAAAGTTGTGGCGCACAGTCCTCCTCAAGTGGAGGACGGATTCAGAATGTTCGTGTGCTGTGGTGGAAGAGTGATGCCCGGCGTTTCGGGGCCGTCGTTTCATAATGCCGGCAACCCGATAGTCCTGGAAGTCGGTGGAAGGCTCGCGCGTGGGTCGTCGGAATTCCGGATCGACGGAATGGCTGCGGCCGTGCTGGCTCAAACGGCGTGGCAGGTAGTCCTGCGAGATCCCCGCCCGGCAGCCGGGCTTCGGGTGGTCGAGTCGGAAGGGTATAGGGTCACACTCGCCTTCATTGAGCTGCGGTTGGAATTGCCTCAACCCCGCCGCGGTAAGGGGATCCTGTCAGTCAGGCTGGTCGGGTTTGACCTGATCACGCCACCCGCCGAACTTTTCCTCTACAATCTGAGCCGGCAGAACGTCCGATTGGTATCCGGAAAGTCTTTTCATGATAGTCCGGATTATGACGAGGCGCGCCTCATCAGATTGGCCCCCCAAGGGAGCGGAGTTTTCACGGGCGAATGCAAAATCGAATTTCGCGGTGAAGGCCCCATCGACCTCGACGGGAGCCTGGAATTGCCCCGTCCCCAACATGTTTTCCTTCCACTAGTGCCTCGTCGGCGGTAGCGGTGTCTCGCTCCGAACTAGTACGCTGAGAAACCCGGCCTACCCGGCCTGCTCCGCGAGGACTAGTCCACTGGGCAAATCTTCTCCGAAAATGCGACCCAGCGTGCGATCGTCTTCCTCTTCGCCTTCGAAGACGGCGAGCAGCCGGTCGGCGTGATTCAGCGACTGTAATTTGCGCTTGATGACGTCGCGCGTGGCGGCGGGAAGGTCGCGCGTGGGGTCTTCGGTGCGACGCCCCATGGCGGCCAGGACATCGCCGGCATTGGTGGCATTCAGCAGCGCTTCGGCCCATCGGGTGACGGCGGCGGGCGGCACTACCAGATTGATGGGACCGTAGAAAAGCTGGCGCGCGCCCAGGCGGGAGAGGCACCAGAGCTCGCTCTCCTTATAATCGCCGGCCTTCACGCGCTTGATGAGCGCCTCGCCGAGTTCGGTTTTGGTGCCAAGGGGCAGCAGTTCCAGGCTGGAAGCCGTGCGCCACATTTCCCGATGCAGCGACGCGTTGATGCGCTGCGGCTTTTTGTTGCCGCGCGGCAGCAGCGACGCCGAGAGCCGCTGATAAATATCCGTCTGCTGATTGCGATTGAGACCACCGGCCAGGCGTCCCCAGAAGATCCACCAGTCGATTTCGTTCTGCGCCTGATTGGCATACGTCAGACCGCCGGAGTAGACCTTGCGCGCCTGTTCGATGCGGAAATCGTCGCCCGGAAAGCCGAAGCCGGGCCGCATACAGAAGCCGCACAAATTCAGCCACCGGACCTCATAGGCGGGACCCTTCTTGCGTCCGTCCGCATTGGACAGAAAAGCGTCGGCCATCTGGCGAATGGCGGCGAGCGGCCACGAATTGCGGCCCAGTCCCATAGTCTGTTCGAGCCTCGCCGGTAACTCTTCGGGCGCCACCGGCGATTTCGCCGTCACCGAAAACACCTGCGAGATCAACTCCAGCGACGCGGCCAGCGCCTGCTCGCTGATGACCGCCGCCGCCTTCCGCTCCGACGGCGCCTGCGCGGCCTGCTTCCGCAGTTCGAACTCCAGCCGCCAGCGATTGTCGCTGATCTTCGATTCGCACCAGGATTCGAGCGTGCCGATCTCCGTCAGCCGCGCGCCCAATTTCACCGGGATCAGCCGCTCCTCGGCCTTCTTGCCAAAACGAATCACGGCATTCAGCGGAGCGTGCGAGTGCAACTCGGGGTCGCCCGCTGCAAATTCCAGGACGTCGCCCAGCTTGTCCTCCGTCCGCGTGAGCGAGCTGTAGAGGCGGAACGAGACGGGGCGATTGGCCACCAGTTGCAAGGCGGCGTTATCGACTTCGATGTTCGAGCCTTCCTCGGCGCCGCGCGGCACCAGGCAAACGGCGGGAAACTTGCCGTCCTTCGATTCGCCCAGCCCGATATAGTAAGTGCGCGGCAGCCCGCCGCGGACCAGCACGCCGCTGCCGGTGGACCGGACGTACGAATAGTAGGCGGCGCCGCGGGCCACTGCCAGGTCGAGCTCGCTATTCTCCAGGATCTCGGGACGGCGTCCGTACCACTTGGCGACCACGTCGGCCACGCGCTCCTGCAGGATGCGCGGAATGAAGAAGCCGCCGTTGAACAGGATGGCGTCGGGCGTCTCGTTGGCCGATTCCAGAAACGCATTGAGATGGCGCGTGACGGCCGGATCGGAAACGTACGGCAGGCCTAGTTCGCGGAAGAGACTGCGCTTCTCGTCCTTCGGCCCTTCGCCGCGCTCGCTGAAGGGCAGGAAGCCTTCGAGCGCCAGTTCCAGCGCCTCTTCCCGGAGAATTTCGCTGCGCAGCGACTTGCCGATGAGCGACGACCCGGTACCGAGCACCGTGATTTCCACGCTCTTCAAAGTCGGGTCGTTGAGCAGTTTTTCCTTGGCGGCCGAACAGGCGCGGCGGAGTCCGCTACGCTGCCGGATGGAGAGCGGCACGTTCAGCTTCGTCTCCACCAGCCAGGCGAGCGTGAGATCCAAATTGTCGCCGCCCAGCAGCAGGTGTTTGCCCACGGCGGTGCGCGTGAAGTTGACCATGTCGCCGTCTCGCGACACTTTGATCAGACTGAAGTCGCTGGTGCCGCCGCCCACGTCGCAGACCAACACGGTCTGTCCGTCGAACAGCTTCTTCCGCGACGCCGCCAAATTGTTGGCGATCCAGGAATAGAAGGCCGCCGCCGGTTCTTCCAGCAGCGTGAGCTTTTCCAGGCCGGCATCGCGCGCGGCCAGCACGGTGAGTTCGCGCGCCTCTTCGTCGAACGAGGCGGGCACCGTGAGCACGATGTCTTGTTCGGCGAGCGGCACCCCCTTGGCCTTATCCCACTCATCGCGAAACTTGGCGATGAAGCGCGAGGAAACTTCCACCGGAGAGAGCACGCGCCCGGTCTCCTGCGAATCCCACGGCAGGATCTTGGCGGTGCGATCCACATCGGGGTTGGAGAGCCAGGATTTCGCCGAATGGACCAGCCGCGTGGGCACGATAGCGCCCTGTTCGCGCGCGTAGACGCCCACCGGTTGGCCGTCTTCCAGAAACAGGAACGAAGGCAGCGTGCGGCGCGCCTCCACTCTGCCGGCGGCTACCATTTGCGGCGTTTCGAAAATGTGGACCGGCGGAAAATCGCGGTCGTCGCCCTCACGCTCGTCGATGAACGCCATGGCGGAATTGGTGGTGCCTAAATCGATTCCGACTTTCATCCGGCCACGCGCTCCCGCACATTGAATTCCAGCTTCCAGCGGCGGCCATCGCGCGCCACGCACCACAATTGCAGGACTCCGGTTTCGGTGACCAGCGTTTCGAATGAGACCGGCACCACCTCACTCGAACTTTCACCGGAGCCGAAACTCACTTCCATGGGGGATAACTCGGCCAGCTCGTCGCCGATATCGTCGATCATGTCGCCGGGCTGATCGTTCTTGCGCACGGCCGAAGTGAAGAAACGGAATTCGGCGGGCTGCCCCACCACCAGGCCGAACTCGCGGCCGGGGATGCGGACCTCGGTGCCCTCTTCCATGCCGAACGCCACCACGGTCAGGGCCTTGAGCGGGGCAGGGAAGCCGGGGATGGACGGCATGGCGCTTTCCACCGCCACATAGTATGTGCGCGGCACGCCGCCGCGAATTCGTACGCCGCGCGTGGTGCGGGCGATTCCGTAGTATGCCGCGCCGCGCGAAACGGCATGCATCAGGTCCTCGCCGCTCAGCGGCTTGACCGCGCCCATGCCTTCCTCGGCCAGCCAGGAATTCAGCGTGGACAGGATTCGCTCGCGCACCAGCGTCGCATTCAGCACGCCGCCATTGAAGAGAATATGCGTGGGACATGCCAGTCCGCTGGGTCCGCGGCGTACCGCGCCGTGTTCCGTGGTAGATGCCTGCTGGCGGAGGAAACGCGCCAGGTGGCGGGTGATGGCCGCATCGGCGGCGTAGGGCAATCCCAGTTCCTGGAGGCCGACGCGCCGCTGCTGCGCCGGCATTTCACTGCTCGGCGTGACCGGCAGAAAACCCTGCTCCAGCACCTGTTCGATATCACTGCGCTGGAGCGTGGCTTTGATGGTGCCGCCCACCAGTCCGCTGCCTCGGCCCAGAATGGTGACGGCCTGTTCGCTGGCGGTATTGCCGGGTTCCAGCAGCTTTTCCTTGGCGGCGCGGCAATTGTTCCAGAGCGCCTGCAGTTGGCGGTTGTCGATGCGCGTGCCCTTTTCGGCCAGCCTCTGCGAGACCAGACCGGCCAGCGCCAAATCGATATTGTCGCCGCCCAGCAGAATGTGTTCGCCCACCGCGACGCGATTGAGCGAGAGCTCGCCGTTGGTCTCCGTGACGGCGATCAACGTGAAGTCGGTAGTACCGCCGCCGATGTCGACGACGAGAATCAGATCGCCCAATTGCACGCGCTCACGCCAGTCGGGGTGGCGTTCGATCCAGGCGTAGAAGGCTGCCTGCGGTTCTTCCAATAGCGTGATCTCGGGATAGCCGGCGCGTTGCGCGGCTTCCTGCGTCAACTCGCGCGCCACGGCGTCGAACGACGCCGGGACGGTCACCAGCACCTGTTGTTTGGCGAACGGCGCGTCCGGGAAACGGCTGTTCCAGGCGTCGCGCAAATGCTCCAGATAGCGGCGGCTGGCTTCGACGGGCGACACCTTGTCCACGCCCTCGGGAGCGCGGAAGGGCAGCAGCGGCGAGGTGCGATCCACCGCCGAGTGCGAGAGCCAGGATTTGGCCGACGATACCAGGCGTCCCACATTTTCGGCGCCGCGCTTTTGCGCCAGTTTGCCCACGACGTAGGGCCGTTCGGCATCCCAGGGAAGGGCCACGGAGCCGGCCGGGAAGTCGGAGGAGCCGGGCAGATACAGGAACGAGGGCAGCAGGTCTTCCTCGCGGACCTCGCCGGGATTTACGAGTTGGGGGACGGGCAATAGTTGGACGTCGGCGGGGGTGAAAGCGTCGGCGTCGGGCCGGATGGCGGCATACGCCAGCGCCGAGTTGGTGGTGCCCAGGTCGATGCCGATTACGAATTGGGGAGAGGTGTTTTTCTTACTCAATTTCGATTTCCGCGGGAGCGACGATAGAAGTGTCGACCTTCGGCGAAAGTGCCGGCAGTTTCACGGTAGCGGCGCGCCAACCTTTGTGGCGGAGCGTTCCGCCTGCGGGCGGATTGGCCGGAACGTTGCCCACGAACTTCACCAGGTTGACGTCTTTGGAGGGCGCTTTGACGAACGTACCTTCCACGCCGTCGATCACCGGGGACAGGGTGACGTAGCGGGCCACCGAATCGCGGCACTGGTCGTGCAATTCGCGGACGGCCGCGCCGATCTGGTCGTCCTGATAGCCGGAGATATCTTCCATCAGAAAGTCCACCAACCGGGCATCGCGCTGCATGATGGCGAGCAGTTGCAAGGCACCGTCGGAAGTCTTTACGGCGGGGGCGGCGGGAGCCGTAGCCACGGGCTTCACCGTCTCACGCCGGGTGAGCTTCAGATCTTTGATGGTCTCTTCAGAGAGCGCGCCCCCGAAGAGCAGGTTGAAAAAACAACGAAATGCCAGAGAAATACGGTTCAATGAATTACTCCAAAGTCTAGGATAACAAGGGATTGGCGCTCTACCGGATGACCGCCTGCCGCAAACGTTCCAGTTGCCGGCGGGCAATTTCGGCCCACTGGCCGGAATTATCCAACTTTAAATAGGCCTTCCAGTGATGCACGGCTTTGAGCGCGTCGCCGGTCCGTTCGCAAAGTAGCGCCAGGTTGAAATGGGCGTCGGCGTAGTTCGGATTCAAGGTGAGGGCGGTCCGGTAATGATCGAAGGCCTCCTTAATTCGTCCCTGTTCGTCGTAGAGGTTGCCCAAATTGAACTGCGCCAGCGGATAGGTCGCGTCCACCTCGATGGCTTCGCGGTAGTACCGCTCGGCGTCGGCGAATTTGCGCTGCCGGTAGAAAATGGTGCCCAGGTTGACCAGGGCTCCCGCTGCTCCGGGGTTCAGTTCCAGCACCTTGCGGTAGGCATCGATTGCCTCGTCCACCGGTGCGCCGGTCTCTTCCAGTTCCAATCCCTTTTGGAACCAGGCTTCGGATTCGCGCATGCGGGTGACCGTTTTCCGCCGTTCGGGGAAGGCCCTGACGCCGCTCAGACCCGCCGCTTCGAAGTCGAAGAGAATCTGGCCGCTGACGGCTTCCATTTTCTGGCCGGCCACGTGAACCGTGATTTTCTTACCGTTGGAAACTACGCGCAATTCGCTCAGCGGATGCTTCACCCAGGTCAGTTTGCGGCGCAGGCTGGCCAGAGCGTCGCCGATCTGCCGGGGATGAATGCGGTTCTCGCGCAGTTTGATCAGGGTCTGGATGGCGATGAGGTCCGAGAAGGCGTAGGTGTCCGCGGCCGGAATCAACTCCTGCTTCTCCCAGCTTTTCAACAGACGCTCGGTGACGCCGAACTTGCGCCGGACGTCCGCGCGAGAGTATTCCTCCTTCGGGGCCACCGGCCTATTTTAACAAGCCGCCCAAGAGATCGAAGGCTTTACTTTGAAAAGTACTTGAAAAAGGTACGAACACGGCGGTATCCTACAGCTAGATGGCAGTGCCTCGAACCCAACCGGTGGAACTACACGCGCACGCCATGGACAACCTGCGGTATATCCGCGGGACCATGGAACGGGCCGGGTCGTTCACGGCAGTGCCGGGTTTGGGCGGCGTCCTGATGGGGTCGACTGCGCTGGTGACGGCGTGGGTGGCTACTTCGCGGATCGGCGTCTACCACTGGATGACGGTGTGGTCGGTGGAGTGCTTCGTCGGGGTCCTCATTGGCATCACGGCGGCGGCCATGAAGGCGCACAGGCTGCAGGCGTCGCTATTGCGCGGTCCGGGTCGAAAGTTCCTGGCTGGCTTCGCGCCGGCGATTTTCGCGGGAATTGTTCTGACGGTGGTTCTTCACGATGCCGGCATTGTCTGGTATCTGCCTGGTATCTGGCTGCTCCTGTATGGAACGGCCGTGCTTTCCGCCGGCTCAGGCTCGGTACCAACGGTGCCCGTGATGGGCCTCTGCTTCATGGCTGTGGGCATCCTGGCGCTGTTGCGACCTGATCTGCCCGGGAATGTGCTTTTGGCGGCCGGCTTTGGCGGATTGCATATTGTGTTCGGTACCATCATTGCGGTGAAACATGGCGGGTAAACAGAATACAGTTCGGAAGGAGCGGCGTTCGCCGGAAATCCAGGTCACGCCGATCGTGTCGGCCGGCGCCGAGAAGCTCGACCGGTTGGTGCACGAGCGGCTGCGACTGGGGATTCTGAGCGCGCTTTCGGTAAACGAGTCGCTGGCTTTCAATGAGCTGAAGAAGCTTCTGGATACCACCGATGGCAATTTGAGCGTGCATGCACGCAAGCTGGAAGAAGCCGGGTACATCACCTACTCCAAGAGCTTCGAAGGCCGCATGCCGAAGACCGAGTATCGGATGACCGGGCTGGGCCGTAAGGCGCTGGAACGGTATCTGGACCACATGGAAGCGCTGATTCAAGCCATGAAAGAACGGTAGTCCATTTTTTTTGGGTAAACACTTTATGAAGCAAAGTACTCTACACGTCGGAATCATCATGGACGGCAACGGCAGGTGGGCGGCGGCGCGCGGCTTGCCTCGTGTGGCCGGACACCGGGCCGGCGCGGACGCCGTGCGCCGCGTGGTGGAAGCGGCCCCAAAATGCGGGGTCTCCATTCTGACGCTCTTCGCGTTTTCGTCGGACAACTGGCGCCGCCCGAAAGAGGAGGTGGGCGCGCTGATGCATCTCTTCTCGCTTTATCTGGCGCGGGAAGCCGACCGCTGCGCGTCCAACGGCGTGCGCTTGGAGGTGATCGGACGGCGGGACCGTCTGGGCGACAGGCTGGCCGAATCGATTGCCGCCGCGGAGGAGTGCACGGTGGGCGGCGCGGGTCTGCGACTGCGCATCGCGGTGGACTATTCCGGCCGGGATGCGATTCTGGCGGCTGCTCGCGGCGTGCCCGAACTGTCGCGCGAACTGCTGGAGCAGCGGTTGGGACCACCGGTGGATCTGCTGATTCGCACCGGCGGGGAGCAGAGGCTCAGCGACTTCCTGCTGTGGGAATGCGCCTATGCCGAACTACACTTCGCGCGCCGCATGTGGCCGGATTTCGACGGCGGCGATCTGGCTCTGGCGGTGCAGGATTTCGGATGCCGCGAGCGGCGCTTCGGCGGCGTTCCTCTGCCTCCGCGGCAGCACCACGAGGCTTGGTTGGATTGACGGGCCTGTTACAATTCCCGGTATGGTCAAAGGCATCGAGCACACTGCTATCGCCTCACCCGATCCGCATCGCCTGGCTGAATGGTATGTGGAGAATCTGGACTTCGTGGTGAACTACCGTTCGGGCTCCAGTAAGACCGTATTTGTAAAGGCTTCGAACGGCTCCATGATCGAGATCATCGAGGCGCGCAACGCACCCATTACGACCGATATGCGAGATGCCGGGCTGCGGCACCTTGCGATCGAGGTATCCGATTTCGGCGCGGCCTATACGCGCCTGAGCGCCGCCGGTGTGAAGTTTCTCACCGAGCCGGAGACGAAGTCCGGTAACACCGTGGCTTTCTTCACGGACTGCGACGGCAACATCCTCCACCTGCTCCATCGCGAAGTCCCGCTTCCGTAGGTCGGCGCGGCAGGTGTACTTACCTACTCGTATTTCAGCGCGCGCATTGGGTCGATTCGCGAGGCGCGCCAGCCGGGCACGATAGCCGCCAGCAGCGTCACCAGCGCGAGCACTGCGGCGGCTCCGCCCAGCACCAGCGGGTCGGCCGCTTTGATGCCGAAGAGTTGCGAGTCCACCAGTTTGCTCAGCAGGAGCGAGCCGCCCAGGCCCAGCGCGATTCCCGCGGCGGCCATGCTGCCCGCATCGCGCAGAATCATGCCGATCACGTTAGCGGGAACGGCTCCCAACGCGAGGCGAATTCCGATTTCCGCCGTGCGCCGCGCCACGGCATACGCCACCACTCCGTAGAGTCCGATAGCGGCCAACAGGGTCGCGAGCACGCCGAAGGCCTGGCTCAAAAGCGCGATCAGCCGCTCGGTGTACAACGAGTCGCGGATCTTCAAGTCCAGAGGCTGAATGGTCATCACGGGGATGTTCGGATCAGCCTCGCGCACGGCTTGCCGGATGCCGGCGGACAAGCGGCTCTCGTCGCCCGCGGAGCGCACATAGAAGACCAGCCGTTCTGGACGGGTCCACTGCTGATACGGCATGAAGATAGTCTCGGTGGCAGGGGTGCGGACCTCGCTATGGATATCGGGCACCACGCCCACGATTTCCCGGTCGAAGACGGGATGGTTGCTGCCGCCAAACATCAGACGCCGGCCGATGGGATTCTGGCCGGCCAGATACTTCTTCACGAAGGTCTCGTTCACCACCACGGTTTTCGGCGCCACATGGTCATCCCGCTCCGTAAACTCGCGGCCCGCGCGGAGAGGAATTCCCAGCGCCTGAAAGAAGCCCGCATTCACGGCCACGGTGGACGCGCCGGTGTACTCGTCGGGCCGCGCGGTGTAACCCTCCACCGTGATGTTGCCAGCCGTGCGGCCGTCGCCGAAGGGTCCGCTCGCTGCCGCGCCTACGCCCGAGACTCCCGGCAGGGCCGCCAGGCGGTCCTGCAGATCTTTGTAGAAGGCCACCGCGTCGGCCAGTTTCGGACGGTCCAGGGTGGCGTTGACGTTGAAGATCAAGAGGCGCTGGCTGTGGAAGCCCAGATTCACGTGCAGCAGGTTGCTCAAACTCCCGCTGAAGACACCCGCGCCCACAACCAGCAGGAGCGAGAGCGCGAGTTGCGCCACTACCAGGCCGCGGCGGAACCGCGCCGACCCGCCCGCCACATTAGTGGCCTGCTGTTTCAGCGTGCCTGCCAAATCCGGCCGCGTGGCCTGCAGCGCCGGAACGATCGAAAACAGCAATCCGCAGACCACCGAGACCGCCAGCGTGAACAGCAAGAGCTGCGGGTCCAGCGTGGCGGTGAGTTCGCCGGCATAACTTTTCGGCAGCACACGGACCAGCGTCAGCACGCTCCAGTAGGCAAAGGCCAGTCCCAGGAGTCCGCCGCCGGCGGCCAGCAAGAGGCCCTCCAGCAGGAGTTGCCGCACCAGCATGCCGCGGCCCGCGCCCATGGCCAGGCGGATGGCGATTTCCTTCTGCCGCCCCGTGGCGCGCGCCAGCAGCAGGCTGGCCACGTTAGCGCACGCGATCAGCAGCACCAGGGCCACCAGCGTCATCAACGCCGCCAGCGGCTTCTCCCACTCTTCGCGCATGCCGCTGATGCCCTGCGCCGCCGGGCGCAATTCGGCGCGCTGATTGAGGAAGTCCTGCCGCGCCTTCTCGGTTCGCAGCGAGCCCAACTGCGGCAGTTCCGCGGCGACCATCGAGTGGTAGGCCACGTCGAAGGCGGCTTGCGTCTGCCGCAGGCTGGCGCCGGGCTTCACGCGGCCGAAGAGATTCAGCCAGCGCGTCTGCCGGTCTTGCAGCGCGTCCATGGTGGGCACAATCGTGTGCTCCATGGCGATGGGCACGTAGAGGTTCGGGATGTGCCCTGGTGTGATGCCGCGGAACTTGGCGCCGGCTACACCGATCACCTGGAACGGCAGACCGTTCAGGCTGATGTTCTGATTGAGGATCGACGGGTTGTTGCCGAACTGGCTGGACCAGTACGCATGGCTCAGAATCACCACCGGCGAGCCGCCCGCCGCCGCATCGTCCTGCGGAGTGAAGACCCTGCCCATAGTGGTGGGGACGCCCAGCACCTGGAAGAAATTGCCCGAGACCATTTCCACCGTCGCCGACGTGACTCCGCCCGGCGTGGACAGCCGCGCCGATCCGCCCATGCGCGCGATGATCCCCGTGAATGCCGGATTGTGATCCCGCAAATCGCGGTACATGGGGGCGGAAAAGACGGATTCGTTGTTGTCGCTCGAACTGCTGCCTGGCGCGGAGTATTCGGAGTGCAGCACCACCAACCGGTCGGGATCCTGCACCGGCAGTGACTTCAAGACCACCTGGTCCAGCAGCGAGAAGATCGCCGTATTGGCGCCGATGCCCAACGCCAGGGACAGCACCGCGGCCGCCGTGAAGAGCGGACTACGCCGCAGGGTACGGATCGAGTAGGCCAGTTCCTTCCACATACCCGTTAGACGGTGTGTTGCCGCAAATCGTGCCTGCGATTTTCGATTTCCGGCGAAACTGAGGCTTCTGGCCGGCCCTCCGTCCCTATAATGGCCTCGGAGCCATTATGCTTTCGAGACTTGCCAAACTGATCGACATCCGCCGCGGATTCGTCGGCGAATGGGCGGTGACGTTCATTTTCCTGCTGTTCGGCACCACCAGCCTGCTGCAGGCTTTCGTGATTCCCACCAGTTCGATGGAGAACACGCTGCTGATCGGCGACCACGTCCTGGTGGATAAACTCACATACTCGCCCGCCGATTCGGCCACCCACCATCTGCTGCCCTATCACGATATCCGCCGCGGCGATGTGATTGTCTTCGCCTACCCTTTGGACATCAAGCAAGAGTACGTCAAGCGCGCCATCGGCCTGCCCGGCGACCACGTCCGGCTGGAGAATAAGCGACTCATCCTGAACGGCAAAGCGGTTACCGAGCCCTACACCGTACACATCCCGGGCGAAGATCCGTATCGTGACAACTTTCCCGCCAATGCCTCAAGCGCGCTCCGTCCGCGAGCGCTCGCCATGCTGGCCGATCATGTGGTGAACGGCGAACTGGTGGTGCCTCGAGGCTACATTTTCGCCATGGGCGACAATCGCGACGTCTCCGACGACTCGCGATATTGGGGCCTGGTACCGCGCGATTCCATTGCCGGGACGCCGCTGGTGATCTACTGGTCGTTCGACGCTCCCACCGAAGCGTTGGTGAATCCGAATATCGGCATCGACCATGTCAGCGACGTGGTCCTCCACTTTTTCAGTAAGACCAGGTGGCACCGGATGTTCCAGCGGGTGCACAGCTATCCGCTGGGGTAGCGCCTCACCGGAGCAGCTTCAGGAAACGGTAGTAGAAGTCCAGCCCCTCGTAGAAGGCAGTGGTGCGGACGCGCTCGTCCTTGCCGTGGGCGCGGATGTCGTCCTGATCGATGCCGAGCCCGTTGATTCCATAGCTGGGGATGCCGGCGGCGACGGTGTGAATGCTGTCCGATGCACCGGTCTCCATGTCCGGAATCACAGGTGCGCCGGGCCACATTTCAGCCGCCACCTTTTCCAGCGGACCCAGAACTTCGGCCGAGGGTAGGACGGTGGGAAAGCCCTTGGAGTCGGGCGCCTGGTTGGCCGATCCGATCGCTCCCACGTAGCGGACCGTCACCTTCGGATCGTCCAGGATGCGCACCAGTTCCTGCTGTGTTTCGGCCGGCGAGTGGCCGGGCAGAATGCGGCAATTCACGATCGCCTGCGCGGTCTGCGGCAGCGCATTGTTGGCGTGACCCGCGTTGAGCCGCGTGGCCACGCAGGTGGTCCGCAGGGTGGAGTTGTAGCGTGCATCCTGGCTCAATCGGGCGACCGCCGCGCTATCCGGCGGCGTGTGCAGCACGGCGTTCATGTCGGCCTTGGTTTCGCCGCTCTCCAGGGGCGCGCGCCGTTCGAAATAGGTCCGCGTCACCTGATTCAACTCCACGGGAAACGGCGTGTGCTCCAGACGCGACAGCGCGTCCGCCAGGTGATAGATCGCATTGTCGGGCTTGGGCAGGGAACTATGGCCGCCGGGGTTCAGAGACGTCAATTCGAAATCGGCATACTGCTTCTCACTGGCCTCCACGTCCAGATTCACGGGCTTGCCATGCAGCGTGGTCAAGCCGCCGGAATCGGCATTCAGCACGAACTCGGCGTCTACCAGATCGCGGTGATTCTTCAGCAGCCACTCGACGCCGTTGGATTGTCCGCCCTCTTCATCGGCCGTCAAGGCTAGAATCAGATCGCGATCGGGCGTGAAGCCCTCGCGGCGAAAGCGAATGAAGGTGGCCACCAGAATGGCATCGTTGGCCTTCATGTCCTGCGTGCCGCGTCCGTAGAAATAGCCGTCCTTCTCGACGAACTGGAACGGGTCGGTGGTCCAATCCGTACGCTTGGCTTCCACCACGTCCAGATGGCCGATCAGCAGCACCGGCTTGCGGCCGCCGCCTTTGCCGCGGTACCGCGCCACCATGTTGCCCTTGCGATCGTTGGGTCCGAGCACCTGGATGTCGGCCGCCGGAAAGCCCGCGTCCTTCAGCCGCTTTGCCATTGCCTCGGCGGCGCGCGTGGTGCTGCCCACCGAATCGGTGGTGTTGATCTCGATCAGCTCTTTGAAGATGTCGCGGCCCAATTGTCGCGTGGCATCGTCCAGCGCCGCGCCCCACGCTACGCCCGCGCACAACAGGAGTCCGGCAATTCGCATGAGGACCATTATTGCAGAGCGAACAGTTCGCCCTGCTCCTCCACCCAGACCTCCGGACGATAGTCCAGCGGTCCCGATTCCAGTCCCCACCGGTCGCGCACGCGCTGCACGCGCTCGCGCAGAATGGTCTTGTACTCGCGATCCAGATAGGCGCTCTTGGCAAACGTTTCGCGATACCGGCCCACAAGGTTGGGAAACTCCTGTTCCAGAAACGGCAGGAAGACCTTCTGCGCGCTCGGCATCAGAAACAGCGGACCGCCGCCAAAGCCCTCCGCCCCGGCGTAACGCGCGGCCTTCGCCAGACGATCCAACTGCCGCTCGCTGTCCGTGATCCCGGGCATGATGGGATTCGGGAACACGCTCACGCGAATGCCCGCGTCGCTCAGTTTACGCACCGCCTCCAGCCGAAGTTCCGGCCGGGGCGCGCGAGGCTCCAACTTGCGCGCCAGCTTTTCATCCAGTGTGGTGATGGTCATGTGGATGGCCAGGACGTTGGCCCGTGCGATCTCCTGTAGCAGGTCCACATCGCGCACGATCAGGTCGCTCTTCGTGGTCACCCCCAGGAAACGGCCGCGGTCCTTGGCGAAGACTTCCAGGATCGACCGCGTTCGTCCATACCGCCGCTCGGCCGGCTGGTATGGATCCGTGGCGGTCCCTATGGCGATCCGGTCCTCGCGCGCGATGCGTCCCAGTTCCTGCCGCAGCAGGTGCGACGCCGCCGACTTGGCGTAGATCTTGTCCTCGAAGTCGTAAGCATCCATCTCCATGAATTCGTGCGTATACCGCGCGTAGCAGTACTTACAGCCGAATTCGCAGCCGCGATAGGGATTGATGGTCCACTGGAACGGCATGGTTGGTTTGGTGCGGTTCAAAATGCTCCGCGCCGGAATTTCGAAATACTGCACGCTGCGCTTGGCTTCCAGCAGTTCGCTCTGGGACGCCATACGCGCGATGCCCACGAGTACCATATCCGTATCTTCGCCTTATGTTCGCCTTTTTGCAAGCGATTTATGCCGGGGCACGTATGGCGTTACCATCTAGGCGTCATGCGATCTCTTCTGTTGTGCGCGCTGGCCGCCGGCGCCCTTGCCCAAACCTCGTCGACTCCTCCCGCGGTGGAGGATCCGGCCGCTCTGGTGAACCCGCTCATCGGAACCGCTAATGGCGGCAATACCTTCCCCGGCGCCGTGCTGCCGTTCGGCATGCTGGCCTGGAGTCCCGAAGAGGTTTCCACCAATCCGCAGCGTGCCGACCGCATCGCCGCGCCCGGCGGATACCAGTTTGCCGCCAAGACCATCCGCGGCTTCTCGCTCACCCACCTCTCGGGTACCGGATGCGCCGGCGCCAGCGGCGATATTCCGTTTATGCCCGTCACCGGGGAAGTGACCGCGTCGCCCGCCAGCGACCCGAAGTACAACAGCACCTTCTCGCACGACAATGAAACGGCGAGCGCCGGCGTCTACACCGTGAAACTGGATAACGGCGTGGCCGTGGAACTCACCGCGACTCCGCGCACCGGCTTCGGACGCTTCACCTATCCTTCGGACAAGCCGGCCGCCCTGCTGATTCGCGCCTCCGACAGCGAGACCGGCAGCACGGACGCTACCGTGAAGATCGACAAGACGAAGCGCATCGTCACGGGCTCGGTGACTAGCGGCAATTTCTGCGGCTACATCGGACGCGGCGAAAATGTGGATCGCCGCAGCTACTACACGCTGTACTTCACGGCCCATTTCGACCAGCCCTTCCTGGCCACAGGCGCCTGGCAGGACGACGCCGTCAAGCCGGGTGAAACTTCGGCTTCGGGCGGCACCACTTACGGCACGGCCGGATACCCGCCCAAAGGTAAGGGGTCGGGGGCGTGGGTCTCGTTCGACCCGGCCAAATCGTCGCAGGTGAATGTGCGCGTGGCCGTCTCCTACGTCAGCGTAGAGAATGCCGAGGCCAACCTGCGCGACGAGAGCCGCGAGAAGGCGAAGTTCGAAGAAGTCGGCCAGGAAGCACACGCCGCCTGGGCGCGGCTGCTCAGCCGCATCGAAATTGCCGGTGGCACGCGCGACCAGCAGACCGTCTTCTACACCGCACTTTATCATTCGCTGCATCATATGAACCTGGCCAGCGACGTCAACGGCGAGTATCGCGGCATGGACCAGAAAGTCCACAAGATCGACCGGGTCCACCAGCGAGCCCAGTACGCCAATTTCTCGGGCTGGGACGTTTATCGCTCGCAACTGCAGCTGGTGGCGCTCATCGATCCGGAGACGGCCAGCGATATGGGCCAATCGCTGCTCAACCAGGCCAATCAGGCGGACGGCGAATGGGACCGCTGGACGCACAATTCCGGCGAAACGCACGTGATGAGCGGCGACCCGGCCGCGCCCTCGCTGGCCGACATCGCGGCCTTTGGCGGTAATCGCTTCGACCTGAAGAGCGCCTATGCGTCGCTGCTGAAGGCCGCCACCGTCCCCACCGCGCACGATCTCAGCAACGCCGGCTGCGGAGTGGCCTGCGTGGGACAGCGCCCGTCGCTGGACCAGTGGATGAAGATCCACTACATCGCCGCCAAGTCCAACGCCTGGGGCGGGGCCGCCGAAACGTTGGAGGACGCTACCGCCGATTTCGCCATGTCCGAACTGGCCCGGCGCGCCGGCGATACCGCCAATCAACAGCTCTTCCTGGCACGCGCCCAATATTGGAAGAACCTCTTCAACCCCAAGGCGACGCCGGACGCGGGCTACATCCAGAATCGGAATGAAGACGGCACGTGGCCGGCCTTCCAACCCTCCACCGGGCAGGGCTTCGTGGAAGGCAGCGCGGCGGTCTACCTCTGGATGGTGCCCTTTAACGCGCAGGGACTTTTCGACGTGATGGGCGGAACGGACAAGGCCGTGGGCCGCCTGGATGCTTTCTTCCACAATGCCGACGGTAGCTTGGCCGTCACCAAAAAGGGGGCGCTGCACGCCGAGCTCGACAACGAGCCCTCCATTGCCGCGCCGTGGCTGTACGATTTCGCCGGCAAGCCGTACCTCACGCAGCAGATCATTCGTGAAGTGCTCAACGGCCTCTGGACCAACGAGCCCAAAGGCATTCCCGGCAACGACGATCTGGGCGCCATGTCGAGCTGGTACGTGTGGAGCGCGCTCGGACTGTACCCTGAGATTCCCGGTCGCGCGGAACTGGTGATCGGCAGTCCGCTCTTTCCGGCGGCCACCATCCGCCGGCCCGGCGCTTCCATCACGATTCAGGCGCCCGAAGCGGCTACCGACGTTTTCTATGTGCAGTCGCTGAAGGTGAACGGCAAAGCCTCGTCGCGGCCCTGGCTGCCGGAGTCGTTCATCGGCAAGGGCGGCCGCCTGGAATTCACGCTTGGTAAGGAGCCCGACAAAACCTGGGGCGCCAGCGTATCGGACGCTCCGCCATCGTTCCAGCCCAAGTAAAATCGTCGATTATTACTACAGTCGAAATTCGATCATTTCGGTCACAATAGCCAGGAACCGCCGAGTTCGATTGCATGGGACGCCGCCTCCCACTCCTGGCTCTATTGATCTTCGCCGCGCATGCGCAACAGCGCCGTGTCGCCGACCGGCATGTGTTGGTGAACCTCAATTCTTTGCCGCCTATGGTTACACCGCCTTCCACCTCGAATTCGACTCCTCGTCCCTTCCGCACTCCCGGGCCGCGTACCGTGAAAACCGGCGGTTCTCCGACTATTTCTCCGGGGCACACCCCCGCTGCACCTGCGTTGTTCACTGGCTTCCTCGGGTTGCTGGATAATTACGGACCCACGCCGCCCGACACCGGGGGCGCGGTTGGACCGAACGACGTGTTCACCATGTTGAATTCGCAGGTGGCCGTGCAGTCTCGCAGCGGCGCCATGCGTCCGAACTTCCCCATGGACTTGGCGCAATTCTGGAGCGCGCTCGGTCCGTTCGTGAAGATCTTCGACCCGCGCATTCTTTACGACGCCTCGGCGGACCGGTGGATCGCCGCAGCTTCCAGCGATCCGGGCAGCACGACCGCCGCCCTGCTGCTGGCCATTTCGGTAAACGGCGATCCGGCGGGGAGTTGGCGCCAGTTTCAAATCGCTCTCGGAGGAGCCGGCGTATGGGCGGATTATCCAGTCATCGGTATTAATAATACGTGGATCACGTTATCCGCGAACCTGCTGGATCTTCCGCCCGCCGGAGCTTACGACCGCACGGAGGTTTATGTCTTCAGCAAGACGGACCTCTACCAGACTGGCAAGGCCGCGTATACCGCCTTCAGCGATCGGACCGGACAATTCACCCCCGCTGTGGACCAGGACAGCACCGCCGACACCATGTACTTCGCGCAGGAGATCGCGGGCTCGCCCTCCGGCCGCTACCGTTTCAGCCTGCTGCGCGGACCTGCCGGGTCGGAGAGTTTCACCGCCGGCGCCTTCGAAGTGGATGCCGGAGTGGCTTGGGGCCAAACGTCCAACACGGATGCCGATTTCGCGCCGCAGTTGGGCTCGTACTACAAGATCGATACGGGCGACAGCCGGCTACAGAATTGCGTTCTGCGAGGCGGCTCCGTCTGGTGCGCGCATACTGTCTTTCTGCCGGCGGCCAAGCCGACACGCTCGGCCGTTCAATGGTTCCAAGTCGATGCGGCCACGCAGCGCCTGGTGCAACTGGGACAGGTGGACGACGCCACCGGAAGCCACTTCTACGCCTATCCCACCATTGCCGTGAACCGGGCTCAGGACGCGGTAGTGGGCTTCACGCGTTTTACTGCAACGGATTACCCGAGTGGCGCATTCTCCTTTCGTCGCGGCACCGACGCTCCTCACGCCATGCACGCGGCCGAAATCTTCAAAGCCGGTGAAGCAGCCTACGTGGCCCGCGGCGCCGACGAGGACTCCAACCGATGGGGCGACGTCAGCGCCACCA
This sequence comes from Candidatus Sulfopaludibacter sp., assembly GCA_035551455.1. Taxonomy (GTDB): domain Bacteria; phylum Acidobacteriota; class Terriglobia; order Bryobacterales; family Bryobacteraceae; genus Sulfopaludibacter. Next base: position 30,032 of record DASZMZ010000073.1, on the reverse strand, counting down.
TGGTGGACCCTGTGGACGACCAATCCTTCTGGACCATCCAGGAGTTCGCCGCCGTTCCGACGAACTACTTCTTGGGACGCTGGGGCACCTGGTGGGCCAACATCCTGATGGACTGCTGTTCCGGACAATGACAAGATCTCTCCTTCGATTCCGAATGTAGGAACTGAGGGGAGAATTGCAATGCAACGTACTGTTCTTCTGGCACTCCTGGCAGCCAGTTCCGCCGGCGCCGCCGCCATCACGCCCACGTATTCCGGGTCTTACAGCTTTTTCGATCTCGGGCCTGTCCCCGGGCTGGTCGGCAACTATGGAGGGGAGATCTTCAAGGCCGGCGATCCGAATACGCTGCTGATCGGGGCCAACTCCAGCAATCCCACCGCGCAGATCGATAGCATCGGTCTGGTCCGGGACGCGAACGGTCACATCACCGGCTTCAACGGTTCAGCGGCATTCTTCGCCTCCGCGCCCGGGAATACCGGGTCTTTCGCGTATGGCCCCGGCGGAGTCCTGTTCTATGCCGACGCCTTTCACCAACAAATCGGCGAAATCCTGCCGGGCAGCACCAGTCCCGACAAGTCGGTGGCCTCCCCGGTGATTCTCACGCCCAGCTCCGTTGCTTACATACCGAATGGGCATCCGGGAGCCGGCACTTTTCTGTCCGCAGATAGCGATGGCCTGGTCTGCTCGTCTACTTTATCGGCGGATGGCTCCGGAACCTTTAACCTGAGCGCTTGCACGGCCACCGCCAACCTGGGCAGCTACAATCGCGGACTGGCGTTTGTGCCGGCAGGCTCGCCCCTCTTCGCCGCGAATTCCATGCTGGTGGGCTCGTCGCCTGCCCAAGTGTATGTCGGCGCCTATACCGTTGATAGCAATGGCTTGCCCGTACCCACCTTCAACCAGTTTGTTGACGGGCTTCAGGGTGAGGCCGAAGGCGGCGTTTTCGACCCGGTCACGGGAGACTATTTGTTCACCAATGACTATGGCCCGAACTTTCGGATTTTCGAAGTGCGCGGCTTCGCCGCTCCTGTTTCGGGAGTCCCGGAACCTGGAACCCTCGGCCTCGGGGCGCTCTGCCTCGGCAGTTTGCTGCTGCGGAAACGCCGTTTGGAACGCGAGTAGGACAGACGATCGCCTTTCGTCGTCTGTCTAGCTAAGCCTTTTATTTCAAATGACCTAACGTTTGCCGACGCCCGCGCGAGGCGGGAGGGCGAGGGCGACTCCGCCCAGGATGGCGGCGGAGGCGGCGATGAGGCGGAGTGTCAGGTGCTCGCCTAAGAGAAGGACCCCAGCGGCGGCGGCGATAAGGGGAACGGTGAGTTGCACAATTGGGGCGAGGCTCGGGGGTAAATCGACCATCACCACGTACCAGAGCGCGTAGCCGAGTCCCGAGGTGACTGCGCCGGAGGTGGCGGCAAGCGCGATGCCGGACCAGTTTGCGTGGGGCTGTCCGAGGGCCCACACGACCAGGAGCGCTGCGGCAGCGAGGGGAGCGGCCCGGGTGAAGTTCCCGACCGTGGCCGCGATGGGGGAGCGGACTCCTTTGGCTGCACGCGAGTAGTAACCCCAGGCGGCCCCCGAAAACGTCATAAGGGCAACTCCGATGGGAGATGGCGCCGTCAAGCCTGGCAGGACGAGATAGATCAGGCCTGCGAACGCCACGGCCAAACCAGTCCATTCGAGGGAGCGCAAGCGCTCACCGGCGGCAATGCCCATGCCCAGCATGGTCAACTGCACGGCGGCGAACATCACCAGGGCTCCGGTGCCGGCGCTCAGCGACAGGTAGGCGAAGGAGAAGGCCAGGGCGTACGCAAACAGGGCGAAGGCCGCGCGCACCGAACCGTGCCGCCCCACGTCGCGGATTCCATCTCGCCGAAACGTGGCCAGGAGCAGGAGCGCGGCCGCCCCGGCGCCAATGCGAACGGCGGTGAAACTGCCCGCATCGATCTTGCCGGCTCGTAAGGCGAAGCGCGCCAGCAGGGAATTGGCGGCAAAGAACGTCATCGCGACAGCGGTCAGCAGGAGCGTCCGGACAGAAGGCGCAGCTTGGTGGTGCTTGGAGAGTGTGGGCGTCACGCGATTCTGATTCGGACCCTTCCTGTCCAGACTACCCCAACAATGACGATTTGCGGCATCATTCATGGTGGTGGGCCGCTGTGCCAATGAGAGGCGTTGGTGGTTCGATTGCTGCTCTCAGGCCCGTGCAACTTCTTCTTGCGGGCTTGCTGCTGGCGTTTTCGGCGGCCGACGCCGCGAACTTGGTGCCGGTTGTCACGCCTCCGCCGCTCGTGCTTCCGGCGGGTCTGGAAGCAAATAAAGGGCAGGCGACTCCGGGAATTCTGTTTCTCGCCCGCGGGGGCAGCGCGAGCACGGCTGTAACTGCGCAGTCGATCCTGTATTCACCGCTCGGCGTCTCGCTCAATCTGCTGGCGAGTAATCCCAACCCAGCCATGAGTTTTTCCAACCCGCTCCCCGGGCTTGTGAACTCATACACGGGTGCGGACCCGGCCAAATGGGTCACGGGAATTACGCGCTACACCACGATGAGTCTGGCGGCGGTGCTGCCGGGGGTGGATGCACAGTACACCATGAGCTCCAACGGGCTCTTGACGTTGAACCTTCTGCTGGCCGCGGGCGTCGACCCGAGGGTGCTGCAATTCCAGATGTCCGCGGCTGCCTCCATGTCGGTGGCGAATGACGGCTCGCTCTTCGTGAGGCTCGGGACAACGCCCTACACGCCCTCACTTTCGTACCCGGCGCCTGTTGCGGTTCAGGGTAGCGGGGCGAGCCGCACCGCCGCCTTCGCGGTCCAATCGACAACCACGTTCGGTTTGCAGGTGCAAGGATTGGACTCCACTCAGCCTTTGCAAATCTCCCTGCAGGTAAACGGCACGTCTCCGTTCGTCGCTTCTTCCGGAGGCTTGAGCGCCTCGAACGGCGCCGGGAACCGGTTCGTCGCGACCCCCATCGCGGACGGGGCGGGGCAACCGCCTCCCTTTTCCACCCTCGGCGGAACGGGATGCGCAAACTCCACGGGGCAACCGATTGCCTGTTCGGATGTAGCAATTTATGGCTACTCCGCGGCCGGTGTATTGAACTTCATTACGTACCTGGCGGGTGGAACCGATGAGAACGCGGCTTTCCTCGGAGTGGCGCCGTCCGGATCGCTGGTGGTGGCCGGGTCCACCGATTCGGCCGATTTTCCGGTGACCGCGGCTGCGTTTCAAACCACCTACGCAGGCCCCGCGCCGACCTTCGGTTCCAGCAGAGGATTCAACGGCGGCGACTACTTCGCGGTTACGCTCGAGCCGGCCACGGGACACTTGCAAGCCTCAACGTACCTGGGCAGTCCCAATGCCGACACAATGAATACGGCGGCATTGGGCGCCGACGGATCGCTCTATTTCCTGCCCGCGTTCGTGGGCTCGAAGACCGCCGGAATGCCGGTGAGCAGTGGAGCACTCCTTTCTGCCTGCCAGGACGATCCCTGTGAAAATGGCTACGTGGCTCGCCTGAGTCCGGGGTTGGACAGGCTGATTTTCGGCACGTATGTCCCCGGCAATTCGCTGGCGACCGCACAGTTAGCTGCAGACGGGAGCGTCTACTATGCGGGTGCGGCGGAGGCGGGCTTTCCAGTCACGGCAACGGCCTATCAGCGGCAGAATGGCGGCCTCGACGACGGCATTATCGGTCGCCTGGATCCCACCGGCACGCGCCTTCTCGCGGCCACTTACATCGGGGGTCCGAACACGGATTGGATTCTCGAAATCACAGCGGCTCCGGATGGAAGCGTATGGGCGAATGTCCACTCCTTCATCCAATGCTGCATCAACATTCAGCCGCAACTGATCCACCTGGATGGCAACTTGTCGAGGCTGCAAGCGGACCTGCCGTTGTATGCGGACCAGATGGTTGTGAATGCGGCGGGAAACCTGATCGCTCTTGCCGAGGGGAGTATCGCCGTGACGGCGGGCAGCATTTTGGGCGGCTCCTGCGGCGGTCCCGCGTATATTGAGCTGAGTCCGAGCGGCGAGTTGCTGTTTGCCACATATCTGCCGGGAGGGTATCAGATCTCATTCGATGGGGCCGATGCGCAGGGCACGCCCTACGTGGACACTCCCAACGGCCGGATGCAGGTGCTGGAGAATCAGCCCGCGCCCGCGTCCGCCGGATGCGTGGTGGATGCGCCCAGTTTCACCAATAGCCAAACCATCTCACCCGGTGAGATCGTCACGATATTTGGAAGCGGCATGGGCCCGGACCCGGGGGTCGGATTCCAACTGACGAACGGGCAGGTGCCGGTGTCCCTGGGCGGCACGCAGGTTCTGGTGAACGGGACGCCTGTGCCGATTCTGTATTCTTCGTACGGGCAACTGAACGTGATCATTCCGTATACGCTGGCTGTGGGATCGACACCGAGCATACAGGTTGTCAGCAATGGAACGCCGCTCAATGCATTATCGGATGCGGTGGTAAAGCCCGCGGGGATATCGATTTTTCAGAGGAATGGCGCGGCTGTGGCGTTGAATCAGGATTTCTCGGTGAACTCGCCGCAGAATCCGGCGCAGCCCGGGTCGACTGTGATGCTATTTGGCACCGGCGGCGGCCAGACGAGTCCGGCCAGCACGGCAGGTGAAGTGACACCGCTGGAGTTGCGTTCTCTGGTGAACGTTCCACAAGTGCCGCTGTTGTATGTTCCACAAGCCGGCAGTCCTCCCGCGCCGGCCTACCTCAATGTGGCGTGGGCGGGCGCGGCTCCGGCTTTGGTGTCGGGAGTCGCGCAAATCAACGTGACGCTGCCGAATCCGATTCCTACCGTGACAGGGTATCCGCCGGGAAGTCTTCCTTTCTACGTCATCGTGAACGGAACAACGTTGTCGGGGGGCACGGTGACCATATTCGCAGCGGCACAGTGAGGAACTCCGGCCGACGGGTCGGAGTCTAAGCAGAAATGCGGCTTGCACTGACTCTGTTGGCGGTATTGGCGGCGGCGCAAACACCCGCCTTAAAGTATGAAGTTGCCTCGGTGAAGCCGAGCGATCCGGGCGCGCGCGGCGGCACGGGCCGTCCCGAGCCGGGCGGACAGCGGTACCGCGGGACCAACCTGCCGCTAAAGTCGTACATCTCGTCGGCATACCAGATGAAGTTGGATCAGGTGACCGGCGCACCGGCATGGGTGGACAGCGACCGCTTCGACATCGAGGCGCAGGCGGAGAAGCCGTCGAGTCTGGAGGAGCATCATCGGATGATGCAGAGTCTTCTGGCGGAGCGGTTCCACTTGCAATTCCACATGGAGACGAAGGAATTGCCGATGTATGCGCTGACGGTGGACACGAGCGGCGCGAAGCTGATGCTGCACGATGCGGCGAATTCGGGCGATCCGTGGATCGAGCAGACGCGGGACGCGCCATTTCACGCGCGCTGGAAGGCCACGGCATCGCCGATGGACTTGTTCGCCTTTCGACTGGCGGCGATCATGGACCGGCCGGTGGTCGACCAGACCGGGTTGAAGGGCAACTACGACTTCACGCTGACCTACACGATGGACTTGCCGGCGAATGCGCCTCCCAACTTCATGCTGAACGGCGAGCCGGTGGACACCACGGGTCCAACGATCTATCAGGCGGTGCGGCAGCAATTGGGGCTGCGGTTGGAGGCGCGGAAGGGGCCGGTGAAGGTGATGGTGATCGACCACGTGGAGAGGCCCGCGGCCAACTAAGAGTTGCCGCCCGTGAAGCGAGTCTTGTTTATGGGTGTTCTTTTTTGAGACGCAGTCGCAGGTAGAGGTTCACTCCCCAGGGACGTCCGCCGTAGAGCGGCTTCAAGTTTTCCGGTAAGGTGTAGGCGGTGAGGTTGGCGCCGATGCCGGTTTCGAGGAACGGCAGGCTGCCGAGGTCGCGCGTGTAGCCGGCGGTGTATGCGCCGATGCGCCAGATTCCGGCGGCGGCCAGTTCGTCTTTGTCGACCAGTTCCCAGCGGCCTGTCAGAAAATTGCGGGGGCTGACAGGGTAGACCGTCTCGGCGAGATACGAGTTGAGGTTGTGCTGCGTGACGGTGTCGTGATTGCGTCCCCAGATCAGGCTGGTGGACCAGGAATTGTCGCCGATGGGTCGGCTGTAGGAGAGCGAGGAGGTGACGCGGGTGACGTCGCCCTGCTCCTGCCGCTCGGGATTGGCGAGGCGGCCGGCGGAAAGCTGGAAGCTCCAGTTCTTTGTGGGGGCGACGCTGACGCGGCCCGAGTAGGAATTCATGGAGCCCCACTCGAAGCGCCAGCGATTTTCGCCGGGCTCCGTGCCGTAGAATCCGCTTGCCTCGAGGCGCAGCCAGGAATACTGAACGGCCACGGTGGCGACGTTATCGGCGATGTGGGTGGAGTCCTGCCAGTGGTGGCTGATGGGGGCCTGCGGCAGTTCAGCGGCAGAGGCGCGGTGAGGGTAGGCGACTGGACCGAGGGCCGGGTCGCCGACGGGGGCATAGTAGAACTGGAGAGTGGTGGCTTCGCCGAGCTTGTGGGCGTACTGGACGCCGGCGGACATGACAAAGTTGTGGGGATGCTGGGCGTCCACAAGGGGTCGGCCGTAGGCGGTTTCGCCGGTCTGGAAGAGCAGCGGATAGCTGCGGTTGGTGATGGTGGCGGGTTCCAGACTGAGCATGGTTTGGAACATCAGGCTACCGCCCCAAAGGCTGTGCTCGGCGGAGAACATGAAGTTGTTGGGCGAGTAGAGCTTATCGCCGCCCCGCGGACCGGATTGCTGAGTATCCACCAGGAAGGCCGTTCCCATGAACATGAGGTTCCAGGAGCCGGCGCGGGTCATCAGCATGGGCATGGTCCACGAGGCCGGGTTGCGGCTGGTGCCCGAGGCCATGTCCATGAGGTACATGCCGGCGGGATTCATATGCATGGCTGCCATGTGCATGCCGGGCATGTCGTCCATGTCGTCCTGCGCGAAGGCGCAGCTGGAGTAGAGAAATAGAGTCAGCAGTAATGTTCGTTTCATACGATCTCCTTTTCGGGCGAAAGGGCAGCGTATGAATCAGACGCGCAGAGGTGTGGAGACGCGTGGATGGGGCGGAGAGACCGGGTGTTCCGGAGACTCGGCGGCGCGCGACGTGGACATGAGGATCAGGCCGGCCGGTGCGGGGCCGAGGACTGCGAGGGGCGTCGGCGCGGCGGGATGGGGCGCTTCCACCAGGACGGGTTGCGCGCAAGGCTTCACCGATTGGTGCTGGCGATGGCACGGCGGGACGTGGTCGGGCGTAGGTGTGACGGAGCACTGCGCCACGCACCAGGCGTTGGTGAAGAGCAGCGTGATCGCGAGCAGCACTGTAACGCGCGTCCGAGGCATCCCTGGTCTTCAGGATAACCCAAGATTGAGCGATATCCCCCAATGACTCATGGCGATGTGTTGAAAATGCAGGGAGTGGGTGCTGGTCCGCGGATTGCATTGATAGAATAAGCTGTGATTCGCGTTGTCAATTTCGGGCTGGTCGTGATGCTGGTGGCCGCATTGGTTTCCGGCGCCTGTCTGGCCTGCGCACCCCTGAAAGCTGGCGGGTGCTGCGATCCATCGGGACATTGTAAGAAGGTTTCGAAGAGTTGCGATGAACAGCCGGCGGTGATGACGGCGGTGGTGATCGCGGTCGACCTGCCTGTGGCGGTGCTGGAAATTGCGCCCTCTCCGCTGATGGAAACTTCCTTTCCCGTGACTGCGGCGGAAATCTCGCCTCCGGATCTCTGTTTACTCCATTCCCTGCTCCGCGTTTGAAAACTCCTCTCTGGCAGGTTCGCAGGCGGAAGCGCCTGCCCTACTTTGATGAGGAGAGAATGACATGCGAGGAGCAATCGTCCTGGTGGTATTGGCCGGGACTGTTCAAGCCGCACAATTGAAGGAATTGGTCGCCACGGCGCTGGCGCGGAATCCGGAGATTCTGGCGGCTCAAAAGCGGTATGAGGCGGCGCGGCAGCGACCGGCGCAGGAGAGCAGTCTGCCGGATCCGCGACTTTCCTTCGGGTATGCCAGCAACGGCGGACCGCTGCCGTTCCAGGGACTCGGCAGCCAGCCAACCAGCAACATCGGGGTGACGATCTCGCAGGAGATTCCGTATCCCGGCAAGTTGAAACTGCGCGGCGATATCGCGGCGAAAGAGGCCGGGGCGGAGTTCCAACAGTACCTGGCCATTCAGTTGAACGTGCGCTCGCGCGTGATTCAGGCGTACCACATGCTGCACCACACCTATGCGTCGGTGGAAATTCTGACGGAGGGGAAAGAGCTGATGTCGCGGGCGCTGCGCGTTTCCGAGGCACGGTACGCGGCGGGCAAAGCGGCGCAGCAGGACATCTTCAAAGCGCAGACGCAGCTTTCGATTCTGGAGACGCGGATCGTGCAAATGCTGCAGGACCGGCGCACGGCTGAGGCGCAATTGAATGCACTGCTGAATCGCGCGCCCGGAAGCGCGGTGGCTGTCCCGGAAGACAGCGAGGCTGTGCCGCTTTCGCTGACCGTGGACGAACTGCTGTCGAAAGCGGCGGAGACTGCGCCGGATCTGGGCCGAGGCCGCACGATGATCGAGCGCAGCGAACTGGCGGTGAGTCTGGCGAAGAAGGAGTTCCACACGGACTACACGGTGTCGGCGGGGTATTACAACATGGGGTCGATGCCGGCCATGTACGAGGCGCGGGTGGAGATTCCGCTGCATCTGCATACCAGCGCGCGGCAGCGTCCGGCGCTCAATGAGCAGGTGCAACTGTTGAGCGAGGCGCGGCACAACTTCGAGGCGGCGGAGCAGAATTTGCAGTATCGGGTGCGCGAGCAATACGCGGCGGCGGAAACGGCGTACCGGCTGATGAAGCTGTACGAAGACACCATCCTGCCGCAAAGCGCGCTCACCATCGAGGCATCGCTGACGGCATACGGAACGGGAGCGTCCGATTTTCTGGGCGTGCTGAGCAATATCGGTACGAGAGTGGATGCGCAGGAGCAGTTGCATGAACAGGAATTGAATTACGCCATCGCCGTGGCGAAATTGGAAGAACTGACTGGGGTGGCGCTGTGAGATTCGTGAAGTGGCTCTTAGTGTTGATCGCGATTGGGCTGGTCTTCGTGTTTGGCTTTGGATACGGGCGCTGGTACAGCACGCGGCCGGTGCAGGCCAAAGACGGCCGCAAGCTGCTCTATTACGTGGATTCGATGCACCCCTGGTACAAGTCCGACAAGCCCGGCATCGCGCCGGATTGCGGCATGAAACTGGAAGCGGTGTACGCCGGTGAAGCCCCACCGGAGAACGGTGGCGAGGGTCCGCCGCCGAACACGATGCTGGTGGGCCAGGACAAGCAGCAGTTGATCGGACTGCGGTACGGGCAGGCGGAGTGGGTGACGGAGGGCCAGACCATTCGCGCATCAGGCCGGGTGGCTGCGGACGAAACGCGGATTTCGCGCGTGCATTCGAAAGTAGAAGGCTGGATCGACCACGTGACCGCCGATTTCACGGGACAAATGGTGCAGAAGGGACAGCCGCTATTGACGCTGTACAGTCCCGAATTGCTGGCCAGTCAGCAGGAGTTGCTGCTGGCTCTCAAGGCGCGCACCCTGATGAGTCACAGTTCTCTGGCCGAGGCGGCGGGCAATAGCGATTCGCTGGTGGAAGCGGCGCGGCGGCGGCTGGAATTGTGGGACTTGAATGGCGAGCAGGTGGCCGAGGTGGAGCGGACGGGCAAGCCTGTGAAATCCATCACCCTGTATTCGCCGGCGTCTGGATATCTGACGGCGCGGAATGCATTTCCTGGCCAGAAAATCGTGCCGGAGACGGAACTCTACGCCATCACGGATTTGAGCCGCGTGTGGGTGATGGCCGACGTTTCCGAATCGGACGCGCCGGAGATTCGCATGGGCCAGTACGCGCGAGTGTCGCTGCCGGGCGGCGGGGCGCTGAGCGCGCGGGTGGCGTATTTGCAGCCGCAGATCGACGCAGCGACGCACACTCTGAAGGTCCGGTTGGAAGCTGCGAACGCGGGGATGCGATTGCGTCCCGAGGAATTCGTCGAGGTGGAAATGCAGGTGGGCGCGGCGCGACGTCTGATGGTCCCGGCCGATGCGGTGTTGGATTCGGGCGCCGTGAAAACCGTGTTTCTGGACAAGGGCAACGGGTACTTTGAACCTCGGCAGGTGGAGACGGGGCAGCGCACCGGCGACCGTGTGGAGATTGTGAAGGGACTCACGGCGGACGAGCGGATCGTGACCAGCGGAGCCTTCCTGTTGAATTCCGAAAGCCAAATGAAGCCCTTGGAGAAACGGCCGTGATCGACCGGATCATTGAATTCTCGGGGCGCAATCGCTTTGCGGTGATCGTGCTGATTGCCGCGGCGACAGTGTGGGGCTGGTGGAGCATGCGCACCATCCCGCTCGACGCGATTCCCGATTTGAGCGACACGCAGGTGATCGTTTATTCCCGTTGGGACCGGAGCCCCGACATCATGGAAGACCAGGTGACGTACCCCATCACCAGCGCCATGCTGTCGGCGCCGGGAGTGAAGACGGTGCGCGGCTTTTCGGATTTCGGCTACTCGTACGTTTACATCATTTTCGACGAGGGCACGGACATTTACTGGGCCCGGTCGCGCACGCTGGAGTATCTTTCCGCGGTGTTGCCGCGCTTGCCGCAGGGCGTGCGCACGGAACTCGGACCGGACGCCACGGGCGTGGGCTGGGTATTTCAGTATGTGCTCACCGACACCAGCGGGAAGCACGATTTGGCGCAATTGCGCAGCGTGCAGGATTGGTTCCTGCGCTACCAGTTGCAATCGGTGCCGGGCGTAGCGGAAGTGGCGCCGCTGGGCGGCTTCGTGCGCCAGTATCAAGTGAATGTGGATCCGGCGAAACTGCAGGGGTTCGGCATTCCGATCCAGAAGGTGGTCGAAGCGGTGCGCGCCGGCAACAACGACGTGGGCGGCCGCCTGGTGGAGATGAGCGGCGCGGAGTACATGGTGCGCGGTCGCGGGTATGCGCAGTCCACCGGCGACATCGGCAACATCGTGCTGATGGCGTCCGACCAGGGCGTGCCGGTGCGAGTTCGCGACGTGGGGCAGGTGGAACTTGGTCCCGACATCCGGCGCGGCGTGGCCGATCTGAACGGCACGGGCGACGCGGTATCGGGTATCGTCATCATGCGGCAGGGCGAGAACGCTCTGGCGGTGATCGATCGCGTGAAGGCCAAGCTGAAGGAACTGGCGCCGGGGCTGCCGGCGGGCGTCAAAGTGGTGCCGGTGTACGACCGCAGCGAACTGATTCTGCGCTCCATCGATAATCTGAAGCACACGCTGATTGAGGAGTTGATCATCGTGTCGCTGGTGATCCTGATTTTTCTGTGGCACGTGCCGAGCGCGGCAATCCCGGTGCTGACCATTCCAGTGGCCATCGTGATTTCCTTCGTGCCCATGCGGCTGATGGGCGTGAGCGCGAACATCATGTCGCTGGGCGGCATCGCGATTGCGGTGGGCGCGATGGTGGATGCGGCCATCGTAGTCGTGGAGCAGACGCACAAGAAACTGGAGGAATGGGAGCGCGGCGGCAGGAAGGCAGACTATCACCGCGTGGTGATCGACGCGGTGAAAGAGGTGGGCGGCACCAGTTTCTTCGCGCTGCTGGTAATTGCGGTTTCGTTCCTGCCGGTGCTGACGCTGGAGGCGCAGGAGGGCCGGCTGTTCAAGCCGCTGGCGTACACGAAGAACTTCTCCATGATCGTGGCGGCGGTGCTGGCCATCTCGCTGGATCCGGCGCTGCGGCTGATGTTCACCCACATGCGCAATTTCGAATTCCGGCCGCGGTGGGTGGCTCGCGCCGCGAGCGCGGTGCTGGTGGGCAAAATTCATCCCGAGGAAAATCATCCGGTGAGCCGGCTTCTGATCCGGCTGTACCATCCGGTGGCGGCATGGTCGCTGCGGTGGAAGTGGGTGGTGATCGCGGGCGCGGTGGTGCTGGTGGCGGCCACCGTGCCGCAGTACCGCAAACTCGGCACGGAGTTCATGCCGCCGCTGGATGAAGGTGCGCTGCTGTTCATGCCGACCACGGTGCCCGGAATTTCCGCCGATGAAGCGCAGCGACTGCTGCAGGCGCAGGGTCGAATTCTGGCGCGATTCCCCGAAGTGGATCAGGTGCTCGGCAAGGCGGGCCGCGCCGAGACGTCGACGGATCCGGCGCCGCTTTCGATGGCCGAGACCACCATCACGCTGAAGCCCGTGGAGCAGTGGCGCAAGGTGGACACGTGGTATTCGGCATGGTCGCCGGAGTGGATCCGCCCGCTGTTCCGCCACATCACGCCCGACCATATCTCGCAGGAAGATCTGGTGGACCAGATGAACGAGGCGCTACAAATTCCGGGCGTGTCGAACGCGTGGACGATGCCGATCAAGAATCGCATCGACATGCTGACGACCGGCATTCGGACGCCGGTGGGCGTGAAGGTATTCGGTCCCCACATTCAGACAATAGAGCGGATCGGCAAGCAGATCGAGGGCCTGCTCACGCGGGTGCGCGGGACTCGCAGCGTCTTCGCGGAGCGGACCGGCGGCGGCTATTTCCTGGATGTGGTTTGGGACCGCGACCGCCTGGCGCGCTACGGGCTGACCATCGACGATGCGCAGGCGGTGGTGATGAGCGCGATCGGCGGCGAGAACGTGACTACCACGGTGGAGGGTCGCGAGCGGTACCCGGTGAACGTGCGGTATCAGCGGGCGTTTCGCAGCGATACGGGCGCGCTCGAGCGCGTGCTGGTGCCGGCGATGAACGGAAAGCAGCAGATCCCGATCAAGGAATTGGGAACCATAAAACTGACCAGCGGACCGGCAATGTATCGCGATGAGAACGGCATGCTGAGCGGCTATGTTTATGTGGACGTGGCGGGGCGCGACTTGGGCTCGTATGTGGAGGAGGCGCGGCGGGAAGTGTCGCGCGGGTTGCGCCTGCCGGCCGGATATACGCTCTCATGGAGCGGCCAGTACGAGGCCATGGCACGCGTGCGGCAGCGGCTGACGCTGGTCCTGCCGCTGACGCTTTTCCTGGTGATGGCGCTGCTGTACTTGAATACGCGATCGCTGGTGAAGACGCTCATCGTGGTGCTGGCCGTGCCGTTTTCGGCGGTGGGCGCCATCTGGCTGCTGCACGCGCTGGGATACAACATGAGCATCGGAGTCTGGGTGGGGCTGATCGCGTTGATGGGCGTGGATGCCGAGACCGGCGTCTTCATGCTGCTGTATCTGGACATCGCGTATCACCGCGCGGAGAGCGAGGGGCGCCTGCGCAATCTCGGCGAATTGCAGCACGCGATTCTGGAAGGCGCGGTCAAACGCATACGGCCGAAGTTCATGACGGTGGCGGCGATGTTTCTAGGGTTGGCGCCGATTCTGTGGAGTGTGGGCACGGGCGCCGATGTGATGAAGCGGGTCGCTGCCCCGATGATCGGCGGAATTTTCACTTCGTTTCTTTTAGAACTGGTAGTCTATCCGGCAATTTATGAGGTATGGAAATGGCATTTCGAATTGAAGCCGCGGCTCTTGCATGCCTGATGGCGCTGCCCGCGATGTGCTCCGAATATCGGGTGCGCCACGTGCACCTACGCAATGGCGTGGAAGGCGTGCTGCGGATTGACAAGGACTCGATCGCGTTCGTGGAAGCGGGCAAGCATGCCGAGCACTCGCGGACGTGGAAGTTCGACGACATCCGGCGACTCACGCTCGGCGCGGCGATGTTGCGGGTCCAGACTTACGAAGGCCGCAACCGCGAATGGGTCTTCGACGGTGCGCCGAAAGAACTGGCGGCGGAGTGGTATCCGGTATTCAGCAAGCGGCTGGATCAACGCTTTGTGGCGGCGCTGGCTGACGACGCGGTCGCGCCCGAGTGGCAGATTCCGGCGAAACTTCGCAAAGGCGTGCAGGGAGCGCTGTTGGTGAGTACGGGCCTGGTGGTGTTTCGTTCGGATGCAGCCGGCGAATCGCGGACGTGGCGCATCGGGGATATCGATTCGGTCACCAGCGACGGACGCTTCGACCTCATGGTCACGACGCGCGAGCGCGAGTTCCACTTCGAGCTCAAGCAGGCGCTGCCGGAGGCGCGGTATCAGGAATTGTGGCGCAGAGTAAATCGCGCTCAAGGATTGGAGATTCTCAATGACTAAAGTGACTGTTCTATTGCTTGCCGCGGCGACGCTGTTCGCGGGTGGCACGTCCCGGAGTTTCACCGGTGTGATTACGGATTCGATGTGCGGGGCCAATCACAAAATGATGCGCGTAACGCCAGACGCTAAGTGTGTGACGGAATGCGTGAAGACCAGCCGGAGCGTGAAGTACGTCCTGTACGACGGCAAAAACGTGTACCAGTTGAGCGATCAGCAGGCGGCGGCGCACTTTCCCGCGCAGAAAGTGAAAGTCACCGGAGTGCAGGCCGATCGCACCATTCAGGTGAGCAAAATTGAGCCAGCACGGTAGCGCCTAGTACAATTGATATTTCATGGGCCGCTTCGCAATTCTCTTGCTATTATCCACGACGCATTTGTACGCGCAAACCACCACGCTTCACGGACAGGTGAATGACGAAAGCGGGGCGGTAATCCCCGGCGCGAGAGTGTCGGTGGCGGGTCCCGCGGGGCTAAACAGAAACACGACTGCGGACAGCAGCGGCGCCTATTCGTTTGCGGGATTGCCGCAGGGCGATTACGCGGTGCAGGCGTCGGCGCCGGAACTGGCGCAGACCGCGCCCGCGAAGGTGTCTCTGCATGGCGGAACGCAGACGTTGAACCTGGTGCTGCGCGTGGCATCGATGGTGGAGAAGGTGACGGTGCGGGAGAGCGCCGCGCCATCGCTAAGCACCGATTCCACCAACAATGCCAGCGCCCTGGTGCTCCGCGGCGACGATCTGGCGGCGCTCTCCGACGACCCCGACGACCTGGCGGCCGACCTGCAGGCGTTGGCCGGACCTTCCGCCGGACCGAACGGCGGCTCCATTTTCATCGACGGCTTCAGCGGGGGCGAACTGCCGGCCAAGGAATCCATTCGCGAGATCCGCATCAACCAGAATCCTTTTTCGCCGGAGTACGACAAGCTGGGGTACGGCAAGATTGAGATCTTCACCAAGCCCGGGTCGGACAAGTATCACGGTACCGCCAACTGGAATTTCGCCGATCAGTTCTGGAACTCGCGCAACCCATACTCGGCGCGGAAGGCTCCTTTTCTGTTGAATGAATTCGAAGGCGATGCCGGCGGTCCGCTTTCGAAACGGAGTTCGTTCACCGTAGACGCGCAGCGCAATATGGTGGACAACGGATCCATCACCAATGCTGTCACGGTAGACCGCCAGACACTGGCCATCGTGCCTTACAACAATACCATCACGACGCCGGGCCGTTTCACCAGAGTGAGTCCGCGAGTGGACTATCAGCTTGGCGAGAAGCACACGCTGATTTTTCGCTACGGCATTACGCATTCCGACGTGCGGGACAACGGCATTGGCGCGTTCGATCTTCCGGCGCGCGGCTACCATTCCCGGTTTACGAATCAGACGGTGCAGGCGTCGGACACGGCGCTGGTTGGTGGCGCGGTGAACGAGACGCGCTTCCAGTTTTTCCGCAGCGCCACGCAGTCCGTGGCCAATACGGCGGGTCCGACGATTCAGGTGCTGGGCTCGTTTAACGATGGTGGCGCGCCGGTGGGACAGACGTTCGACACCCAGAACAGCTACGAGTTTCAGAATTACACGTCGATGGTGAAGGGCCGCCATTCCTGGCGCTTCGGCGTGCGTTTGCGGGAGCAGACCGACGACAGCGTCTCGCCGCAGAATTTCAACGGCACGTTCACGTTTGGCGGCGGTCCCGATATCCAGTCGATCGAACGCTACCGGCTCACCCTGCTTTACCAGGGTATGGGATATTCGGCGGCCCAGATTCGCGCGCTAGGCGGCGGGGCGACGCAGTTCAGCATGAATGCCGGGACGCCGTCGCTTTCCGGCAGACAATTCGATGCAGGCATCTTCGCAGGCGATGAGTGGCGCGTGCGGCCGAACCTCACGCTGAACCTGGGAATCCGCTACGAGACGCAGACCAATATCGGTGACCGGGGCGATGTGGCCCCGCGCATCGCTCTTGCGTGGGCGCCGGGTGCTACGTCGAAGACGCCGAAAGCGAAGACGGTGGTGCGCGCCGGATTCGGCATGTTTTACGATCGCTTCGGGCTGGGCAACACGATGACGGCGCGGCGATTCAACGGCCTGGTGCAGCAGCAGTACGTAGTCACGAATCCGGATTTCTTCCCGAACGTGCCGTCGCCCGCGTCTCTGGGCGCGTTCCAATCCTCGCAGGTGATTCAAGAGGTCAGCGCCCACATGCGCGCGCCGTATGTGATGCAATCGGCGCTGACGCTGGAGCGGCAGCTGCCGGCGAACACCACCCTGGCCGTGACGTACACGAATTCTCACGGGCTGCACCTGTTCCGCTCCGAAGATATCAACGCGCCGTCCACTTCGCCGGTATTCCTGATGGAGTCTTCGGGGCTGTACAACCAGAATCAGGTGATCGCCAACGTGAACTCGAAGGTGAATTCGGGCCTTTCGCTGTTCGGATTTTATGTGTGGAATCGGGCGCGCAGCAACACGGACGGCATAGGGACCTTCCCGGCCAATCCACACGATTTTTCGGGCGAATACGGCCCGGCCGGCACGGACGTACACCATCGATTCACGCTGGGCGGGTCGGTGAACCTGAAGTGGGCGGTGCGCATCAGCCCCTTCGTGGTGGTGCAGACGGGAGCGCCGTTCGACATCACGGCAGGGTCGGACCTGTACGGCACCACGCTGTTCAACGGGCGGCCGGGGTTCGCCGTGAATCCCGCGAAGGCCGGCCTCATTCAGACTGCGTACGGGCTGCTGGATCCGAATCCTACGGCCGGAGAGGCGCTGGTGCCGCGGAATTACGGGCGAGGTCCAGGTCAGATCTCGATGAATCTGCGGATCGCCAAAGTGATCGGCTTCGGCCGGGAGAAGGGTGGCGGCGGTGATTCGCGCCCGGCGGCTAGTGCGGGTCCGGGCACGGCGGCAGCGGCGGGGGGCGGTGGGATGGGCCGCATCATCGGCACTCCGACAACGGCGCACCGGTACAACTTGAGCTTAGGACTCTCGATCAGAAATCTGCTGAATCACACGAATGCGGGTCCGATCATCGGCAACATCACATCGCCGCTGTTTGGGTTTGCGAATCAGGTGTCGGGCGGGGCCAACGGCGAGGGCTTCTACGAGACAGCCAACAACCGGCGCTTGGAATCGCAGATTCGGTTTACGTTTTAGCGATCAATCACACGGTCATGGCGCGACGGGGTTCGAAGGTGTAGCCGAAACCGCGGACGGAGTGGATCAGGGAGGGCGCGGCGGGATCGGTTTCGATCTTTTGGCGCAACCGCAGGACGTAGACGTCGACGGCGCGGTCGGTGATGGCGCGATCCTGGCCCCAGACGGCGTTGAGGAGCTGCTCGCGGCTGAAGACCACGCCCGGACGGCTCATCAGAAATTCCAGCAGGCGGAATTCGGTGGCGGTCAACTGGAGCGGCGTGCCGTTCAGGCGCACCTGCCGGCTGGTGGTATCGAGTTCCAAGCCACCGGCTTCGAGGATGCGGACCGGCGTGGCCTGATTTCGAAATTGCAGCTTGATGCGGGCGATCAGTTCGCGCACGAAGAACGGCTTCACAACGTAATCGTTGGCGCCGAGTTCGAGGCCCACGATGCGGTCCGTCTCCGAGGCGCGCGCAGTTAGAAAAATGATGGGAATGGCGGCCAGATCCGGGTCGCGGCGAATGCCTTTGCAAATGTCGAGGCCGTCGGAATCGGGCAGCATGATATCGAGCAGAAGCAGGTCGGGCCGCACCTGACGGCAGAGTTCGATGGCGCCTTTGCCGGTCTGCAAGCCGGTCATGGCGAAACCTTCCTTCTCAAGGTTGTACTTCAGGAGCGAAAACAAATCCGCGTCGTCTTCAATCAGGAGTATCTTCTTCATGGTGCACCGAGGAGCGTTCTTCTCAACGGTACCAATGGCGGTGTTACGAATGGGTTAAGACGCAGTGAATTCGGGATTAAGCTGCGGGTTGCCCAGTCCGGCCTCGTCCAGCGGCAGGGTGAAGAAGAATGTGGAGCCTTCGTTAACGCGGCTCTCCACGCGAACCGTGCCGCCATGCAATGCCACCAGGTGTTTGACGATGGCGAGACCGAGTCCGGTGCCTCCGAGTTCGCGCGACCGGGCTTTATCCACGCGGTAGAATCGCTCGAACAGGCGAGGCAGTTCGTCGGCGGGAATGCCGGCCCCGGTGTCCCGCACAAACAGCTCCATGAAATTGGCTGCTGGATGCGCGCCCACCGTGATGGCGCCGCCGGCGGGGGTGTACTTGATGGCGTTGTCCAGCAGATTACTGAGCACCTGCGCCACGGCTTCGACGTCGCAGAAGACCATGGAGCGCTCGGGAGCGGGTTCGATGGCCAGGCGGATCCGGCTCTTTTGCGCGATGGGGAGAACCACGTCCACGGCTTCCTGCAGGAGCGCGTTCACGGGATGAATTTCGAACTCCAGGTTGCGCCGCTTCTGTTCGATGCGGGAGAGCGTGAGCAGATCGGCAGTGAGCCGGGCCAGACGTTCGGCATTGTGGCGGATGATGCCGAGGAAGCGCATGTTGTGCTGCGGATCATCGAGCGCGCCATCCATCAGAGTCTCGGTGTAGCCCTGAATGGATGCCAGCGGCGTGCGCAGTTCATGCGAGACGTTGATGACGAAATCCTTGCGGATCCGCTCCACCTTTTCGAGCTCGGCATGCTCCAGTTTGAGTTGCTCCACGGTCTGCTCCAGTTGGGCGGCCGTCTCATTCAGGGTCTGTGAAAACTGGGCGAACTCGCTGGCTCCGGCCAGCGAGAGGCGCGCCTGGAAATTGCCACGCGAGAGTTCGCGCGCATAGATCATGATGGCGGCGAAGCGCTGCGAAATCCAGCGTGCCAGCAGGGCCGCGATCAGGAATGCCGGCAGGAAGGAGACGGTGGTGCTGGCCAGAATGCGCCAGCGTATCTGGGCGGCCTCTCGGTCGATTTGAGACAGTGGCTCGGCGATTCGCACCGCGCCCCGCCATGCGCCGGCATCGAACGGCACCGCCACATAGAGAAAGCGAATGCCGAGCGTGGCGCTGGTGCGCTGGCTGGAGCCGGCCTCGCCGCGAAACGCCGCCATCAACTCGGGACGCGTAGGCGTCTTGTGGTTTTCCATTTCGGCGGCATTGGCTTCCGAATCGACAACCACCGTGCCATCGTTGCGGACCACGGTGACTCGGCCGCCAGCCGCCTGCGCCAGGTCGCGGAGACGCTGGGGCTCGAGGCCGCCGGGCTGTCCCACTGCCAGAGCCAGAATGCGCGCTTTGCCGCCGAGCTGGCTGGTGAGGTTCTGAATGTAACTGTCGCGGGCCACTTCGGTGGCGAAGTAATCCACCGTGATCAGGGCCAGGAGCAGCAGGCAGAGGACACCGGCGATGAGCTTGAAAAATATCCGGCCCGTCAAGCCGCGTCCTCGAACCGGTACCCGTAGCCGCGCACGGTGGTGAGGTAGCGGGGCGCGTCGGGCTGTTCTTCGATCTGCTCCCGCAGGCGGCGGACGTGCACGTCCACGGTGCGCGGAGTGACGAAGCGCTGCTCCCCCCACACGGCTTCCAGAAGCTGATCGCGGCTATAGGCGCGGCCGGGATGAGTGAGAAAATATTCCAGCAGATTGAATTCAGTGGAGGTGAGAGTGAGCAGGCGCTCCCCCACGAAGATCTTGCGTCCCGTGCGATCCAGGCGAAAAGGGCCGATCTCCAGCATCACCGGGTCCGTATCCATCTCTTCGCGGCGCAGGTGGGCTTTGACGCGCGCCACGAGTTCGCGCGGGGAGAAGGGCTTGGTCATGTAATCGTCGCCGCCGATTTCGAGGCCCAGGACGCGATCGACTTCGTCAGACCGCGCGGTGAGGAACAGCACCGGGATGCGGCCCATTGCCTGGGATTGGCGAATGAGACGGCAGAGTTCGAAGCCGTCGGATTCGGGCAGCATGACGTCGAGCAGGATCAGGTCGGGCTTCCACTGCTCGAGGGCTTTCAGGGTGCCGCGTCCGCCGCCGAAAATCTGCACCTGATAACCCTGACGGTTGAGATTGTAATCGATCAGTGAGGCGAGTTCGGCCTCGTCTTCAACGATTGCGATTCGCTTGGACATGTGTGGAAGCCGGTGTAAACACTATTGTACCGTCCGTCGATCGTTGAAACGGACGAGCGCATAGAGTCCCAATGCCAGGGCAGTGGAGAAGCCCAGAAGACTCCAGATATTGTGTTTCAGGAATGCGGCGCCATCGCCCCCGATGCGCACGCCCAGGTACGCCAGGCCGAAATACCGGAACAGGCGCGCCGTGAAAATCACCCCAATGAATTTGCGAAACGGCGTGTGGAACAGGCCGGCCGAGATGACGAAGACTTTCAGCGGAAGCGGGATGGGAACCAGCGCCGGAATGAAGACCGTCACCAGTCCGTAGCGGCTGAACCAGCGGCGGAATTTTTGCGGCGCGTCGGGAGCCGGCGTCTTCATGAAGCGGCGCCCGCCATGCAGCGAGGTCTGAAACAGGAGCATATTGCCGCACAGAGAGCCCACCGTGGCGCTGCCGGCCAGCAGGTATGCGGTGCCCGGGAATCTCCAGGCCACGGTGAACACCAGCGCATCGAGCACGGCGGGAATGGGGACTCCGAACGACTCTAACAAGCCGATCAGGAACACACCGATAGGGCCGAAATCTTTCAGGGCTTCGACAAAATGATGGAGCAATTCTCCATTGTAAGCCGTCCCGTCAAATCATGTCCGCGAAGGATTTGCGGAGCTTATAGAAGCAGGCATGTCCCACCACGAAGACGATGGCGGACAGGATCCAGAGCTTCCAGAGCGGACCGAAATCCGGAGCATGGTGTTCCAGCAGGATGGAGCGGTAGCCCCTCACGAGAACGAAGATCGGGTTCTTCGAAAGGAATGGCGCTTTCGCCTGGAGTTTCGTTTCCTCATAGCAGATGGGCGTAATGAAGAACCAGACCGTCATCAGGAAGCCGATGATCTGTCCCAAGTCCTTCACGAATGCGCCCAGCGCGGCCAGGAACCAGCTCACGCCGGCGGTAAACATTACCTGCGGGACGATCAGGACCGGCAGCCAGAGGACCGTGAGTGGTACGCCATGTCGCGACAACAGAAGGAAGAGGCAGAAGACGATCAGCGCGAAGAATTCACTCACCAGGCCGGAGATCACCAGATTGAAAGGCAGCGTTTCCACCGCGAATACCAGCTTCTTGACGAAATTGCGATGCTCCATCACCACGGTGGGGGCGCGCGCCGCGCCTTCGGAGAATGCCAGCCACGGCAGCATGCCGGCGAGCAGATACAGGGCGAAACCGAAGCGGCTCGGGTCGCCTGCAAATTTGGAATCCAGCACTAGGCCGAAAACGAAGAAATAGGTGAGAATCAGCAGCAGCGGATTGATGAACGTCCAGAAGGATCCGCCGAAGCTGCCGCGGTAGCGGCCCAGGATGTCGCGCCGCACCATCACGCGGATCAGGCTGCGATTGCGCCAGATGGTGCGGAATGGATAGATGAAGGCGCGTCCCACGGCGCGGAGTTCACGGCGGCGGCGCAAATCGCCTGCCGTAGTCTGGCGCGAGCCTGCCAGCGCGACACGGCCGCCGGTGGTCTCCGCCTCCACCAGCAATACGGGCCAGCCCTGTTCGTAATACCAGCAGACGCCCTCGCGCATCGCCGAGATGAGGATTTGATAGCGGCCATCCTCCTCGGGAATTTCGAAGTACAGGACGATGCGTTCGGATTCACCGGGCTTGAGGTCGCGATCCGGCTGCACTCGGGCGCCATCGACAATGAGCGTGCCGGTATCGCCATCGAACAGGTGGTAGCCAATGGCGAAGCCTTCAGCCAGCCGCCACGTCTCCTGCGAGTCATTCCGGATTTCGAACTCGGCATGTACCTCGCGCGCCGCCGCGTCCAGAGTGACTCGCGGGTCGAGATACGTGACGCTCATGAGTAGAGCCACCCGGGGTAGCGCTCTTTCACGCCGCCCGTTTTGCGGCCGAGCGCATAGATGCCGTCACCGCGATAGGCGGTCTCCAGCCGGTACCGTTCCAGCAGGTGCATCACCCAGCCAAACTCGGGATGCGGCTCATCGCGAAACTCGCCGGTCTCCAGGCGGACCACGTCCAGGCCGCTATTTTCGAACAGCTTGTAGATTTCGCGCGCCGTGTATTCGCGATTGTGGCGAGCGTCGACTTCCCCGGATTCGGCCGGCTTGATGTAGGCGTGGAAGAAGCCCGGATGGTAGCCCAGCAGAATGGCCGAAATGCCGCGCAGCGCCGCCACATTGGGAGTGGTGAGAACGAAGTGGCCGCCGGGACGGAGGATGCGATTCACCTCGCTCATCAGGTGCATGGGATCTTCGAACAGGTGCTCGATGAGTTCGCAGCAGAGCACCGTAGAGAAGTGGCCATCGGGGTACGGAAAGCGATCCTTCTCGGCGTCGAAGTGGTCGATGTCGCAGGCGAACTCCTCGCCCTCGGCCGACGTGACGGTGCGATGATCCGTCCGCCCCAACTTACCGTAATAGCAGCCGCGGACCTCCCCATACCCCAGGCGCGTTTTGAGCGCGGGAGTGATTTGCAGATACGCGCCCATCTCCAGGGCGCGGTCGCAAGGTCCGCCGGGCGGAGTCATCTCCAGCGTCTTCACCAGACGGGTCTGGTGGGTCTCCAGATAGCCGGCCGATTCGGGACTGACGGCCCAGCCTTGCAAGTATTCGGAGAGACCCTCGGAATTCGCAGGCGGTGCGACGGGCGCTTCGGGAGCGGGTTGGCGCGCCGCGGGTGCCGACCATTCGCGCCCTTCCACCACCGCGCCCAGGAAGCCTGCGTACTGCCGCGCTACGCTGCCCCAGTTGCATTCTTCGGCCACAAAATCCCGCGCGCGTTTGCCCAGCGCCTGAGCCACTTCGGGACGCGACACCATCAGATTCAGATACTCGAAGATGAGGTCTTCCTCGCCCGCACCAACAGGAACCTTGAGACAGACATCATCGGGGAACTCGGCGAACGATCCGAGGTCGGAGACCATCACGGCCTTGCCGAGTCCCAGAGAGCGCAGCAGGGTGCCGGAGCTTTCGCCCACCGTGGGATAGCGCAGATTCAGGACGATGTCGCAGGCGCCCAGATAGCCCACGAACTCATCGATAGGAGTGAAGCCGAGCACGCGGACGTTGGCGGAGAGGCCCATGGAGCGGATCATCGGCTCGATGGGAAACTCGGGGTGCGGCTCGCCCACTAGAATCATTTTGGCGTTCGGTGTGAGCCGGACCAGGCGGCGGAAGGCGCGCAGGGATTCGGCGATTCGCTTGTAGGGCTTCAGATAGCCGAAGATGCCGACCAGCGGAGTGGCCTCGTCGAGCCCGAGTTTGTGACGGTAACCGTTGCGGTCGGCCTCGGGGATCCAGGCTCCGTGCGGGATCACGGCCGTGGGACCGGTGAAGCCGGCGAGGCGCGTCTCCTCCTGCATGAAGCGGCTATGGACAATCACGCCGCGCGCGCTTTCCAGCAGGCGGCGCGTCATGGCCACGCCTTCGTAATCGGGTCCCACTTCCAGCTTGCGCACGCGCTCGGCGAACGCGCGGGCCGCGGGGCCGCCGTTGTATTCGCACTCGCGGACGTAGGCGTCCCAATCGCCGCGCTTGATGGTGAGGTCGGCCATCAGGTGATGGAGATTGGATTCGTGCATCACCACGACGCCCGGATGGCGCAGCGCCGTCTCATACACGAAGCCATGGAAGCCGTTATTGCCGATGTGATAGAGCGCGATATCGAATTTCGACGGGTCGAAGGGCTGATCGGCGGATGAGAAAATTTCCAGATCCACCAGCGGCCGCAGGGATTCGATGAGCGCTTCGGAGTAATCGGCGATGCCGCTGCGCGCCGGGGGCAGCGGCGAAAAGTACGCCACCCGCATGTTCAGCGCACCAGGTCCAGCGTGAACGTTCCCATGCTCAGCGGGACTTTGATTTCTAGCGGAGTACGGGCCGCATCGCGGGCGAAGAATACTTCGAAATGGAAATCGCTCTTGGGACCTCTGACGGTGACCATCATGTGGTCCGTAGTGGTGGACTTCTTTGCCACCATAATGTCCTGCGCGCCGGTGTATTCGATTTTCACGTTGTATGCCGACCCGAAAAATACCTTCTGCTCGGGGGCCATGCGTCCCTGCCCCAGTTCGGCGCGGGCGTAATACAGGAAGGTGAGCGCGTCACGGCCGCAGATGGGAATATCAAACGTGCTTCTGCCGGGCTTGCTGCCGCCATCGGGCAGGAGCGTGAGACGTTCGGCGGAGTGGAGTTTCTGATCGAAGGTGGTCTTCTCGCGAGTTTTCTTGCGGGCGTGGCTGAACTCGCGATCGAGCGATGTGGAACAGAGACTCTGCGTGGAGGTGGAGCGAATCCTGTCATTCACGGCAAAGCCTGGGACTCCGGCATTGACGGTGGCTTCGAAGCCCCAGCCGTCTTCGCCTTTATGCGCCGAGAGAGTGGCGTCGCCCACACTGAGGCCGCTCTGCCAGTTCATGGTGTAGCGCAGCGATTCGTTCGTCCAGGGGAAGCCGGACTGAGCCGCGGCGGCCCCGCAGGCGAAAATCGCGCATGCGGTAATCGAAAGAAAATTCCGGAAATATGTCATCGATGAGCTATGCTTGCCGACCCGACTTGCATTCGCGATGCCGCGGGATGCGCCACCACTTCGTGGAACACCTCCAGGGTACGCTGGGCCGTTTTCTGCCAACTGAAGTGCGCCGCACGCTGCAATCCAAGCCGCTCCATGCGCGCTCGTAATTCGGAGTCGAGGAGCAGGTCCGCGATGGCGCGCACGATTTCGTCGATTGCGTACGGGTCGAACAGGATTGCCGCGCCGTCCACCACTTCAGGCAAGGCCGACGTATTAGAGCAGACCACGGCTCTGCCGCAGGCCATCGCCTCCAGCGCGGGCAATCCGAAACCTTCGTAAAAAGACGGGAAGACGAACAAGTCGCAGGCATTGTAAAACTGCAACAGGTCGCTATCGGAAACAAAACCAAAGAATTGAATGCGGTCGCCCACGCCGGATTCGCGAGCGGCTTCGCGCACTCGATCGGCGAACCAGGTTTCCTTACCAACCAGTACCAAATTCTGTTTCAGTTGGGGGTGCGCCCGCAGCAATCGCGCGAAGGCTTTAATGAGACCGATCTGATTCTTGCGCGGCTGAATATCGCCCACGCTGAGAATGAAGGGCGCGGCAATTCCGTAACGATCGCGCACGGCGGCGGCAGCAGCTTCTCGCGGAATGGGGCGAAATTCCGAAGCCGCGGCGTTGGGGACTACCACCACTTTGTCTTCATCCAGATCGCCGTAAACTTTCAGAATCGCATTCCGGGAAAACTCGCTGCCGGTGAGGATTTTAGCGGCACTTTTCACGGTGCGGCGTACTGTCCACTGTAACTGCCAGGCACGATCCCGCGTGAAGTACTCGGGGTGCTCCAGGAAACTAACATCGTGAACGCTGACAACGACCGGCACATGACATCTGACGGGAGCAGTGTACTGAACGTGCAGCAAATCCGGCCTATCTTCGCTAACTTTTCGGGCAAGGTCGAAACCCAATCGCAAGAAGGGATTAGAGGGAACCGAACGAGTCCGGATGGAAGCCGGAACGGATGCGCGCGCAGAATCGGCGGAGATGTAGGCAACGAACTCGCAGTCCGAGTCTAGTGCCGCAAAGGCGTTCAGAAGACTCCGAACGTATACCTCATTCCCCGTTAAGTGGCGGCCGATGGCGTGAGCATCAACGGCGAAACGCATTGACCGTACCAGTATAGCGGACCATAGTGCCTCAGGGCTGTGTTAAAAATCCAGATTCTTACCAGCAATTTCCCATGTAAACTCTTTTTCCATCAGTATTCTACCGCCCATCCCCAGAGTTTCCCTGAGTTCTTTGCACGCCAACAGCCGTGACACCGCGGCGGCAAAATTTGAAGCGCCATCGGCAAGCAACAGGTGTTCGCCATCGCGGGCCGGAAGACCCTCTGCGCCCAGTGTTGTGGAAACCACCGGTATGGCGGCGGCCCAGGCTTCCAAAATCTTCAGTCGAGT
This sequence comes from Candidatus Sulfopaludibacter sp., assembly GCA_035551455.1. GTDB lineage: Bacteria > Acidobacteriota > Terriglobia > Bryobacterales > Bryobacteraceae > Sulfopaludibacter. The sequence continues at coordinate 3,803 of DASZMZ010000073.1, read as the reverse complement.
GCCACTTCCGGCGAGTAACGGTACTACTGCCACCTGAGCCTTCGCCAACTCGGCGATGGCGTCGTCCACCTCGCCACTGACCTCGATGCGCGGGTCTCCTGCGGTAAACGGACGCACCGCCGGGGCGTTTTTCCCCACCAGACGCCACACCAGTCCCGGCCATTGGTCGCGTAGGACCGGCCAGATTTCATGGCGGAAATAACGCACCGCGGTGCGGTTCGGGTGGTACTCCATATTGCCGGAAAAGACGATGGCGTTCTCATCCGTTCGCCGGGGCGGCGGGACGAGCGGGATGGCGTTGGGATAGACCACAACATGGCACGATGGTGCGATGGTTCGGACCAGGTCGCAGTCCTGTGACGAGGTGGCCAACACCGCCGAAAAGCGCGGCAGCCACCGCCGTTCGAGATTCAGCGACGCTTCTCGAAAGACACGATGCGCCAGGGCCGCGGGCGCGGACTCTGTCTGGGCACAACGCTCGTGCAGGACGGATTCGATATTGTGCAGGTTCAGGACGGTTCTGTCGCAGACTTCGCAGATTTGTGAGACATAGGGTGCGCACCAGGAATGCTCGATGATGCCGACCTCATAGCGGCGCCCGTTGACGGCGGCGGCGATCTCCTTTTCGAAGCCCGCGAAGCGGTCGACCAGGGGCGGCACGGATCGGGCCACGCGGACGGCGTTGCGTAGCGCCTTGGCGGCGAGACTTCGACGGTTGGCCGGAAGATCGATTACTACGATACGCCGCACGAGTCCCGCAGGCACGGCGCGGAGGGGGTCGGGAGCGCCCGGTTGGCGGAAGACGATGAGATCGACTGCGTAGTTTTTCGAGAGGTGGTGCAGTATGGAGGCGGTGCGCAGGGCTCCGCCGCCCGCTAGGGGAAATGGCGCTTCGGGCGCAATCATCAACGCTGCTGGCTCAGTCGCCAAAGCGTCTCCGGGCTTCCTGATAAACCTCGTATGTCATCTGCGCCGTCCGGTCCCAGGAAAACTGCGCGGCCCGCTCCAACGAGCGGAGCCTGCGCTGGTGGAGCAATTCGCGATCCGTAATCACCTGTCGCATGGCGGCGGCCAATTCGCGGACGCCCTGCGCGTAAATCGGCGCTTCCCCGCCCACCTCTTTGAGCGCGGGCGAGGTGATGACGCAGGCCCCGCACTGCATCGCCTCCAGCACCGGCAAACCGAAACCTTCGTAAAAAGAGGGATAGACAAAAGCGCGAGCAGCCGAATACAGCTCCGGCAACTGCCGGTCCGGCACTTCGCCCAGGAGCTGCAGTCCGGGTTCGGGAGCCAGTTCCGGAAAATCGGCGCGCCTCCGTCCGGCCAGCACCAGATCGATGGGAAACTCGCGCCGAATTTCGCGCCACGCGTCCAGCAATTCCGGCAGATTCTTGCGCGGCTCCAGAGTCCCGACAAATAGGAAGTAGTCGCGCTCCTGACCCACCAGCAGAGGCATCGGACGGAACCACGGAGCAGCCGCTTCCGGCACCGCAACCACACGCTCGGGACGCAGTCGAAAACGCTCGATCGCCTGTTTCCTCACGGTCTCTCCGGGAGTAATCACCATCGTAGCCAGGCCAAGGTCCAGCAGCAGCGGAGTCCGGCCCCGGACGCGATCGGCGGCGTGGTGCCACTTCTCGTTCATCCAGGGCGAGAGGTCGTGCAAGGTGAGTACGCTGGGCTTTCTGGGAATGTATGGCACGGCGAAGTCCGGACCGTGGACCAGGTCTGCATTCAGCCGCGACATTTCCCGAAGAATGCCCCAAAGCCACCAGCGCCGCTCGATGGCGTTACGTGGACCGCCGCCGCGTTTCAGGTTCGGCGTCCCGCCCGTGGGCATGGCAAAGGCTTGGTCGGAGATGAGGAAGAATTCGTCGTCGGGAAAGCAGCGAGCCAGAGCCAGACTGAGTTCGCTGGTATACCGGGCCAGACCACCACTCGATATACTGAGCGACGTCGCTTCCAAAGCTACGCGCATTTACAGTCCTATGGACGCCGGAGAACCGGCCTAACCGGCAACCCGGTTCCCGTAATTTTTCTCGTAATACGTACGATATTCTCCGCTCCGCACGCGCGCAACCCAGGCCGCATTGTTCCTGTACCAATCGATGGTCCGGCCCAGTCCGGTCTCGAAATCCATGACGGGCTGCCATCCGGTTTCGCGCATCAGCTTTTCGCTGGAGAGCGCGTAGCGGCGATCATGACCCGGCCGGTCCACCACATAGCGAATGAGACTGTCGGACTTTCCGGTGAGCGCTAACACCTGGTGGACCACGTCCAGATTCGGCAGCGAACGGTTGCCCCCGATGTTATAGATTTCGCCCTCGCGTCCCTGTTGCAGTACGGCGAGAATGCCGCGGCAGTGGTCGTCCACGTAAAGCCAGTCGCGCACCTGCATGCCGTCGCCGTAGACCGGCAGCGTCTGATCCTCGAAGGCGTTGGCAATCATCAGCGGAATCAGCTTCTCGGGAAATTGGTACGGGCCGTAATTGTTGGACGCCCGCGTGATCAGCACAGGCATCTTATACGTCACGAAGTACGACCGCGCCAGCAGGTCGGACCCCGCCTTCGATGCCGAGTACGGGCTGCTGGCGTTGAGCGGAAATTCCTCGGTCGCTTCCAGCGGCGCGGCCAGACTGCCGTACACTTCGTCGGTGGAAACGTGGACGAAGCGCGCGGTGCGGTGCCGGCGGGCGGCATCCAGCATCGTGAAGCTACCCCGGAAGTTGGTCTGGATGACCGGTTCCGGTGACAGAATGCTGCGATCCACGTGGGATTCGGCGGCGAAGTGGACCACGGCGTCGGGCTGCTCTTCGGCGAACACGGCGTCCACGGCGCGATCGTCGCAGACGTCTGCGTGCACGAAGCGGTAGCCGGGATTGGCCTCCACCTCAGCCAGATTTTCCAGATTGCCGGCGTAGGTGAGCTTGTCGAAGTTGGTGACGCGCACGCCCTCCTGCGCCATCGCCATGCGCACAAAGGCCGACCCGATGAATCCGGCGCCACCCGTTACCAGTATTTTCATGTTGTAGAGTTTGGACGGCCTACTTCCACTGCGTCTCCCAATCGTAATTGATGGAGGGATGGTTGTAGGGAATGCGGCCTTCGTCCTGCGGATTGTAAAACTTGTCCGTCATGTAGACCAGCAGCGAATCTTCCTTGCCGATCACTTTATACCCGTGTCCCACGCCCGGCGGAATGAGCAACTGCCACGGACGGAGCGGGCCCACATAGAACGTGTTGCGCTGTCCGAACGTCGGCGAAGCCACGCGCAAATCCACGAGCGCCACTTGGAGCAGGCCTTTCACGGGAGTCCAGCAATCGGTCTGGTGCAGGTGAAAATGGAATGCTTTCACGGTGCCCGGGTAATTCATCGCGGCCGCAACCTGCGACGTTTCCAAAGGAAAGTGTGCGGCCAAACCGTGGCCCATGCGCTGCACTTCCAGGAAGTAGCCGCGATCGTCCGGGAACACCGCCAGGGGTTGAACGCGCACGCCCGCGATCAGGTCGGGAGAATCGGGCTTGCCGATCAGCGCGCCAATTCCCTTGGCGCATACCGGCACCGCCAGTTCCAAATCGTCCACCGACTTCAGGCGCTCGCCGGCATTTACAGTCATCGCGTCGCCCGCCATTAAACTTTGACCGCCCCTTCCTCAAGATCCTTCGAAGAATCCTTATTAGCCGCCGATTGGGCCACCAGATTGGTGGCGCGCAAGAGCGAATCGAACGTGCCGGCGTCCGTCCACCAGCCGTTCAGGAAGGAGAACGTCATCGTACCCTCAGCGATATAGGCATTGTTGACG
>DASZMZ010000072.1:0-37576 GCA_035551455.1 Candidatus Sulfopaludibacter sp. | reverse complement strand
ACTGGTGAGCTGGTCGCGCATCTGGAAGAGTTTCTGCCGCTCCAGGAGCCACTTCTTCATTCCTTCGAGGCCGCCGACTTCGCCCAGATTGGTGCCGTCGGAGACGTAATCCACCACGCCGCTGCGGCTTACCAGCACGCGCTTTTCTTCGAGCAGGTAGGGCACTGACTCGGGACCCAGTCGAGGCGTCGCCACCAGCGCACGGCGCAGGGCATAGCCGGCTTCATCGAGCGTGAGGCCCAACAGCGCGCGCGCCAATTGTTCCAGCTCGGCCTCGCCCACGCCGTCCAGACTGTGCGGCTTCAATTGGGGCGCCTCTTCGAGCAGCAGATCCACCAGTTCGGGGATATCGGGCGGCAGGAGTTCCAGGAACATCACGCTGCGCTCAATCTCCTCGGGGATGAAGCGCACGGGCGAGCTGATGACCACGTATTTCCGCTGGTCGCGGCAGGTTTCGTAGATGTCCCGGAGACGGCGGCGCGTCTCGGCCGATTCACGCAGCGGCTCGTGGAAATCCTTCAGATGGAAGATGGCGCCGCCGGCGTGGGCCGCAATGAAATCCAAGGCAGCGCGCGGAGATTCGGCCCCGGGGATGCTTTCGGTGAGGCTCCACGTCCAGACCGGCAGGTCGCTCGAGACGGCATGCAGCAGCTTGGCGACCCGCCGCTCCTCGGCGGTCCGGATGTACGTGAGGGGACGGCCGGAATCGAAGATCTCCCGAATTGTTTTGGCCGCCCGGCTCGCGGCAGACCGGGTTTGGCTGGCTGTTTGGTGTGGCGTAGTCGCCCTCTCCTGTTTTTTGGTGTTCTCCCTATTATGACGAAGAGGGCGGCTGCTTAGTCTGCCTGACCAGAACAAGGCTGTGGGACTGAAGTTGAGGATTAACGAAATGGCGGCCAATCGAAGGAATCCGGGTGACATTCCGTGACGTACCTGATTCCCTTTGCCTGCTACGGCTGCCACCTCCACGGCGACGCATCTGGCTCGGTTGACTCCGCCGAGCAAGGTGATGTCATGAGCGTGTATGCGGCAACGCTCCTTTAACAGTCGCGGCTCCGATTGGAATCCACTCCGTTCCACTTGCTTGTCGCGCACCCCTCGAACAAGGACGGCCGGCCAATCGGGACAAGTTGCGGGCAGCGGTCTGGTGACGCCTCCGCTCGTCACCAGCCCCCGATTGGTTAGTTCCCTTGTCGAAACCCGCCCATGTGCGCGGAGTTGCTCGCGGCAAATTCACGATTCGTGGCTTTTAATACGATCACTCGGCGCGAAGGCTCGTCATGGCGTCGATCCGTGCCGCGCGGCGCGCTGGAATGAGTGCGGCGGCCAGTGAGATCCCGGCGAGCAGAATGGCGGTGGCCAGATAGGTGAACCCGTCGGTCGCTTCCACGCCGAACAGGAGGCTGCGCATCAGGCGGGTGAGCGTGAAAGCTCCGGCCAGTCCGCCGATGAGGCCGGCTGCAGCCAGCGCGGCGCTTTGCCGCAGGATCAGAGTTTGAATGGTCCGTGGAGTCGCGCCCAACGCCACCCGGATGCCGATTTCGCGAGTTCCCTGACTCACCAGGTAGGCCATCACACCGTAGATGCCCACGGCCGCCAGCGCGAGCGCCAGAGCCGCAAACAGAGCCAGCAGGAGCTTGAAGAAGCGCCGCTGCGCCAGCGAATCCTCCACGCGCTGCTGCATACTGCGCACGGAGTACATAGGCAGGTCCGGGTCGACGGCGCGGATCTCCTGCCTGACAGCCCCGGTGAGGCCGGCCGGATCGCTCCCGCTGTGGAGAGTCACAGTGAGCGCGCGCGAGACCGATTGCGTGTGGGACAGGTAGAAGGCGATGCGCGAATCGCCATCGAGCGATTCGTGCTTGATCTGGCCGACCACGCCGACCACGGTCTGCCACGGTTCGGCGGTGCGCTGCACCATGTGGATGCGCTTACCGATGGGATCCTGATTCGGCCAGTATTGCTGCGCCAGGTGTTCGTCCACGATGGCGACGCGGGGCTTGTCTGGCGTGTCGCCATCGTTGAAGAATCGGCCGCGGCGAAGCGGAATTCCCATCGCTTCGAAATAGTGGTTCGCCACCACGCGCTCATCGGCATTGATGAATTTTTCGCCCGGAGGCGGCACGCGGCCCTCAATGGTGATGGGCGTCCAGGCGAAGGCATTGCTCAGTGGAATGGAGGTGACGCCGCCCGCGGCGATCACGCCGGGCAGCGCCTCCAGGCGACCCCAGATGTCCTGATAGGTGTGCAGTGCCACTTGCGGATCCGCGTATTTGCGGCCGGCAAGGGTGAGATCGAAGGTAAGCACGTTGCGCGGATTAAAGCCGGGGGGCACACCCTGCAACCGCGTGAAGCTGCGGATCAACAGGCCCGCGCCAATCAGGAGCACGACGGAAAGCGCCAGTTCGGCCACCACCAGCAGGCGGCGGAGTGAGTTGCCGCGAGCCCAGACAGCGCCGCGTCCGCCGCTCTTCAAGGCCGTATTCAGATCGAGCCGCGAAAGCCGCAGAGCCGGTGCCAGACCGAACAGAATGCCGCAGGCGGCAGAGAGCAGCAGGGTGAACAATAAGGCCTCGCCATCGATACCAATATCGGCCAGGCGCGGGACGGTGCCGGCGCCGTACGTCCGGATCGCCTGAATACTCCACCCGGCGAACACCACACCCAGAGCGCCGCCGCACAATGCCAGCAGTACGCTTTCGGTGAGCAGCGGAATGACGATGCGCGCGCGACTGGCGCCCAATGCACTGCGCAGGCTCATCTCTTTCTGTCGTGCCAAGGCGCGCGAGAGCGTCAGATTGGCCACGTTGGCGCAGGCGATGGCCAGAACGAAGCCCACTGCGGCAAGCAGCACCAGCAGCATGCGGCGCACGTTGCCCACCACCTGATCCAGCAGCGGCACGACGCCAAAGGTGAGGCCGCCATTGGGCGGATAGTCATCGGGAAAATCGCGACGCAGCCGCGCGGTGAGACCGTCCATCCGGCTCTGCGCCTGGCGCAGGCTCACGCCCCGGCGCAGTTTGGCCAGGACGTTGTAATCCTCCTGTCCGCGATTGTGCGCTGCGTTGGCCGAAAGCGGCAGGGACAGCAGAATCTCGGTCTGCTCGGTGCCGTAGAGCGTGGGCAGAACTTCGTGCGGCAGCGAAAAGCCGCGCGGCAATACGCCCACCACCTGGTACGCCGCCCCGTTGATCTGGATCGACCGCCCGACGATGCGCGGATCCGAACCGTAGCGGCGCGCCCACAGGGAATCCGTCAGCACGGCCACCGGCGCGTGACCCGGAGCATCCTCTTCCGGCGCGATGAGCCGGCCCCAGCGAGGCCGCGCGCCGAGCATGGGTAGCAGACTGGAGGAAACGCGCGTGGCGCCCACCCGTTCCGGTTCCCCGTCGCCGGTGAGGTTGAAGAAGCCGCCGATCGCGATGGCGACCTGTTCGAAGGCGTGGCTCTCGCGAATATCGATATATTGCGCCGGCGAGAACCAGTCCTGCGCGATGTCCAGTCCCGGCGAACGATTCCATAGAATCGCCAGGCGGTCCGCATCGCGATACGGCAGCGGACGCAGCAGCAGCGCGTTCGCGACGCTGAAAATGGCGGTGTTGGCTCCGATTCCAATTGCGAGCGAGAGCAGCGAGGTCAGCGTGAAAGCCGGATTGCGGCGTAGAGAGCGCACGGCGTGGCGCAGATTGGCGGCGAATTCGTTCATAGGCGGAAGTGCGGTGGACGCCGGGCCAAGCGCGGCATGTCAGTCGATCAGGCCGTTGCGCACGGCGAAGCGGACCAGTTCGTTGATGCTGTGTACGTTGAGTTTCTCCATGATGCGGCCGCGGTGGGCGTCCACCGTGTAGACGCTCAGGTTCAGCACCACGGCGATTTCCTTGTTAGTCTTGCCCTCGGCCAGCATCTGCAGCACTTCGCGTTCGCGGCTGCTGAGCAGATCGATGGGATTGGTAACGTGCTTGCGATAGTCATCCAGCACGGCGTTAGAGACCGCGGGACTGAGATAGCTTTCCCCGCGGGCCACGGCGCGGATGGCCGCCACCACGTCCGCCGCCACGGAGTCCTTCAGCAGATAGCCGCGCGCGCCGGCCCGCAGAATCTCGCGGACGTAGACATTGTCCTTGTGCATGCTGAGAGCGACCACGCGGGTGTGCGGCGAAGAAGTGGAAAGGCGGCGCGTGGCCTCGATCCCGTTCAATTCCGGCATGGCCACATCCATCACCACAATATCCGGCTTGAGGCTCTCGGCCAGTTCCACGGCCTCGCGCCCGTTGCCGGCTTCGCCCACAATCTCCATATCCGCCTGCGCGCTGAGAATCATTTTGAATCCCTGGCGCACCACGGCATGATCGTCAGCTAGCAGGATTCGTATGCGTTTCATTTTTCAGGGGAACCCGCACTTCAATTAAAACACCCTCGCCGGGACGCGAACGGACGGTCAACTCCCCGCCTGCGCTGCGCGCCCGGACGCGCATTCCGCTCATTCCCAAGCTGGCGGGACGGCCCGCCGCAACCGTGGCGCTGCTCGGAGCCGGCAGCGTCTTCAGCCCGCGGCCATCGTCCTGTACGCAGAGACAGATTTCGCCATTTTCTGATTCCAGCCGCATGCGTACATGGTGTGCGCCGGCATGCCTCGCGACGTTGGTGAGCGCCTCCTGCGCGATGCGAAACAGGTGCGTCTCGGTCTCGTCAGGCAGTCTGCCCGAGTACTTGGAATCGAAGTCCACTTCGATGCCGGTGCGTGCCGAAAATCCCTCCGCCAGCCAGCGGACGCCGGCCTCGAGTCCGAAATCGTCCAGGATGGTGGGCCGCAGCAGTTGCGACATCTGGCGCACGTTGCCAATGGCGTCATCCACCAGCCGCAGGCAGTCCTGCAAACGGCCGCTCTCCACGTTACCGTGAGGGTCCAGCGCCGCCAGATTGGTCTTCACGGCGGTGAGCGATTGTCCCAATTCATCGTGCAATTCATGGGAGAAGCGGCGAGCCGTGGCCTCCTGATCTTCCAGCATGTGCCAGGAAACGCGGCCCAGTTCTGCAGTCTGCGAGTCCATCTGGCGAATCAGACGGGCCACCATGCGGATGGTCACGAGGGCGAAAATCAGGGCCAGCAGCACACTCGCTCCGGCGAACACAAAAGAGGTGTCGAGCAGGCGCCTGCTGCGTTCATCGATCTGCGCTTGCGCCAGGGTCACCTTGCGATACTCGGCCTCGATGAGGCGCGCCACCACGGCGATGAAGGCCTCGTGATCGCGGAAGAGATCGAGCGAACGGAAGGTCTCCAGATTTTCCACCGAGAGAATGCGGCGCGCCTCGTTCGAAAAATCGGCCGACGTCTGGCGTAGCCGGGTCCACAATTCCCTCTCGGGAGTTTGCGCCCCTTCGGTGGCGATGCGGTCGATATCGCGATCGGCCTCGGCCAGCTGATTCATGATGCGGTCGTAGTCCACCGAGTCGGGGTCGCGCGCCAGGATCGAAAAGACGTCGGAGAGGCTGGATTGCTGGGTGTGCAGCTCCGCGATCAGGCGATTGGTCACGGACTGTTCGCGCACCAGGTTGGCGGCGCTCTGCTGGATGGAATCGATATTGCGCAGCCCCACAACGGCGGCCGCGAGCAGCAGCAAAATGACCAGGCCGAAGCCGGCCAGCAGCACGCGGAAGATATTCTGGTGCGTGATGGGTCGCGGGGACATCGCGATTTCAGTATCGCGCGGATAACCTGACCTTGTCCGGCGTTTTGCCTAGCGGCGGCGCTCGTGGCGTTTGTGCCTGTCGTAGAGGTAGCCTGCGCCGGCACCGGCTGCCGCGCCGATTCCCGCGCCTTTACCGCCTCCCGCGATGGCGCCTACCGCAGCGCCTCCGGCAGCTCCGATTCCGACTCGCTTTGCAGTACGCACGCGGCGCTTGTGCCGGTAATACCGGGCGCGTGAGCGATAAGTCACGGCGGCGGAGGCGACGTTCGGCATCGCGGTCGTGAAAAATAATCCGGTGGAGAGTACGGCGGTCAAGAGTCGTTTCTTCATGCTCATCTCCTGCATGGGTTAGTGCAAGCGGGCTGCCGTCGTATGGCTGCCATCGTAATAGTTGAAACCGGGCGCGCCGCCGGAGAAGATAGAGCGAGGAGCAATCTGCTTGGGCACATTGGAGTTCGCCTTCACGGAGACCAGCTACCAGACTGTGCCGCTGGAAGAGTACCGGGCTGATCTTCGCGAACGGGCTGCCGCTCTGTTCCGCCTGTTGGTGGAACGCGCCGGAGTTGCCCGCTCCAAACAGTTCAAAGGTAGTTTCAGCATCTTAGCCGCTTCCAGCGAAGCTACCGCCGCGAAAATTGTGATCTACGAAACAGGCAAAGGCAAGATCAACGGTCACGACCCGCACCTCGAAGACGGCCTGTATATTTTAGTCCGGGTGCACGGCTCGACGGGCCGCACGCTGGGGGTGGCGCCCATGCATCACGAGCGATTTGCCTACTTCCGGCTGCAGGAGACGCAAGCGTTAGATACCATTGCGGATTTCCTCGCGGCTTGCGCCGGCGCGCAGTGAAGTCTGAAGGACGCTTAATGCGGGTGTAGGCCAATTTGGGTGCTTGATTAGCCTACGTCGTCTATCGAGTTTTCAGCCGTCCGGAGCCATCATGGAAATGTAGCGGGCAGAGCCCGCAAGGGAGAAAAAACGCCATGAAAAAGACGATTTTTGCGACTGTATTCGCTTTTGCGATGCCTCTGATGTTTGCCGCCCAGACCACGCCCGCCACCCCGCCCGCCAGCGGCACTCAGGGCAAGTCGACCACCGACACTGCCAAGAAAACCAAGAAGAAGGGCAGCAAGAAGGCGCCCAAGAAGGGTTCGGACACTACTGCCCAGAGCAGCAAATAACCCTTCGCGGCTCTGCATCCTCAAAACGGGCGACCCGGTCACGCCGGGCCGCCCGTTTTTGTTTTTGGCGGCTATCTGGTTTGACTAATAAAACTTCATCGACATACACGCCAATTGGGGGCCGATGTTAGCCTGCGGCGTCTATCGAGTTTTCAGCCGGCCGGCGCCATCATGGAAGTGTAGCGGGCAGAGCCCGCAAGGGAGAAAAGAAGCCATGAAAAAGACGATTTTTGCGACCGTATTCGCTTTTGCGATGCCTCTGATGTTCGCTGCCCAGACCACGCCCGCCACCCCGCCCGCCAGCGGCGCCCAGGGCAAGTCGACCACCGACACTGCCAAGAAAACCAAGAAGAAGGGCATGAAGCGCGCGCCCAAGAAGGGCTCCGACACCACTGCCCACAGCAGCAAATAACCCATCGCGGCTCTGCATCCTCAAACGGGCGACCCGGTCAAACCGGGCCGCCCGTTTTGTTTTGGTCATGTCGATTGTGAGCGCCAGCCACCCGAAGAGAATCTCACCTACCCCGGCTGGATCCGTATCGCGTGGCCTTTCTACCGGATCCGGTACACCAAGGCGTCCGACACAAATCGATCCCCAATCAACTGGCCGCCCAGTCGCATTCCTTCAACAGTCTTCGTTTTGGCGAACATCCGCCGCAGCGCGCGTATGAACGGATCTGACATTTTTAGAATTACCAGCGCCGGAGTTCGTTCCAGCGGTACACCGGACGCCGCCAGCGCATCGTGGACCAGACCGTATGCATCCGAGGGCCCCGCTGCATCCAGACGTCGTGCGGCGAGCACAAATCGCCAGTCTTCGTGCTCTGGAGAATAGAGCCACAACGCCACACTAATGGACAGGTCGGAGCAATCCAGCGCATGCAAGAGTTCCTGCCCCCCCGTAATGTCAGCTATTACCAATGCCGTTGAATCCAAAACATCACTCCATGCTTCCGGTCGCCGATCGCCTCCACCAGCGCTTGTGCCATTTCTGAACCATTTTTCCGGTAGCGACTGTGCTCCGACCACTGTTGTACGAGATCCCAGTAGTTGCGAAACGTGGAATCCCTTTTCGCTTCTTCCAAGCGCGCCAACTCAAGATTAGCAACTTTGATCAGATCCCTCAAATTGTGGGTATGGCTGGCGTCCACACTCTTCTTGTCTGGAAATTCGTGGCGCAGGGTCTCCTTGGCGATGCACGCCTTCAAAGCGCACTCAACCGCGTAGCCCGCGAGATAATACGCACCGTCGGGACGCCCGGCTTCCAGCAGAGTCTTCGCTTCAGCTATTCGGGTACGGGCAAGAAACTGCAATTCCTTTCGGTTCACGTCACTTATCGTAACTCAGTGACTGCAAGCGGACTAATAAACCTTCATCCACTTATAGGCCAATTCGGTAGCCTTGTTAGCCTGCGGAGTCTATCGAGTATTTCACGGCGCGGCCGCATCATGGAATTGTAAGCGGGCAGAGCCCGCGGGGAGAAGAAAAAATGAAAAAGACCATGTTTGCCGCCATCGCTTTCGCCGTCGCGACTGTGCCCATGACGTTCGCCGCCCAGACCACGCCGGCCAATCCGCCCGCCAGCGGAGCCAAGAGCACTTCCGCTCCGGCCGTAACCACCACCAAAAAGCACACCAAACACGCCGCCAAGAAGGCCGCGCCCAAGAAGACCACCGGCGCGACCCCCAGCACTCCTGCTGTCGGCAAGTAATGCCCTACGACGGGCGACCCGGTCAATAACGGGCCGCCCGTCTGTCTCTCACGACCTCAACCTGCCCAGTTGCTTCTGCGCCAGACGGCTCCACTTCGCGGTGTAGCGCCGTCGATAGCGGGGTGCCGTGCCAGCCGCTTCCACCGCCCTCGCATACAGCGACCGCGCCACTTCAGGCTTTCCCAACCGCTCCATCACCTGACCGTAGTAATAGAGACCCTCCGGATCGTATTCCCGCCGATCGGTATACAACTCCAGTTCGCGCCGGGCATCTTCAATCCTTCCGGCCGCCAGATACGCGCCACCCAAATCGCGATGGCCTTCGCTGGAGGTGTGACGCTCGTTCTGCCGCACCACGGTTTCAAAGCGCGCGATGGCGTCGGCCGTGCGACCCTGCTCCATGGCGATGTGTCCCAGTTGAAAGTGCGCGTCCGTCTCGGTGGGATCGATCGCCACGGCGTTTTGAAAACGCTGGATCGCGTCCGCGTATCTCCGCCTCTGCTGGTAGATGAGGCCAAGCTGATACTGCGCGTCGCCATCATGTGGATTTACGGCCGCGGCTTCCAGCATGCGCTGAAAGTTCTGCCTGCTGCGGAAGCCCGACCCGAGATTCTGAAACTCGCCGCCCAGATAATACCAGGCGTAAAACAAGAAGAACGGCGAAGCCACCCAGCGCAGAATCATGCTCAACGGCCCCCACAGGAAGAACAGCAGCACCAGCGGCAGCCAGGACAGCGCCACCACCCCTGCAGCCACTCCGCTTCCCGTGCCGAACACCGTGCGCACCGCAAAGAACATCAGCACCGCGAAGTAGGCGATGCAAGCCAGGAGCACCCAGATCAGCAGTTCCGCCGGCAGCACCTGCATCGCCACGAAGAAGGGGATTTGCGATGCAGTCCAAGCCATCGCGGTGCAGGTGAGTAGGGTGGAATAATCGCGCTGGAACACCATCGCGACCCCGCCCAGCCGGCCCAGCAGCACGCTGAGCAGCAGCACTCCCGGCACATAGGCCACCGCCAGCACCAAAAGCGGCGTGTAGAAACTGAAGCGTCCCGGAATCGCCGAGCCGGTCAGCAGACCCGCCACCAGCACAGCCAGAGAGGCAAACAGCAGACTGCCGCGGTCGAGAATGAGACTCATTCCGTCGGCAGGATTGGCCACCAAGCGCAGCAGCAGTTGAAGGTTTTTCAGCAAATTGTCATTGTACGCCCGCCATGCGCGCCGCCCAGCGCAAGTAGCGGAAAAGTTCGCGCCGATTCTGCCAGGAGAAGCGCCAGAACGCGCCAAACGTGATCTGGCCGGCGTGCATGCCGGAGTAAGTCTCGATTCTCCAGCGCAGATACGGACTGGCCCACGGTCGCAGCCGGTAGCCGCGCGTGAGACGCCACAGGATGCGCAGCATTAGATTCCTACGCCCTTAATCGTAAACAGAAATACGTCAACATTTTGGAGTGGCTCTTAACCGTTAAGAGTTCCTTCCAAGTTACTGGTTACTGATTCTCCTACCATTCACGTGCACGTGTATTCTGACTCCTGACTTCTGGCTCCTGACTCCCAAATCCCGCAGGGATTTCAAGAGCGGAGCCCTTGGCTAGATTCCTACGCCCTTCAACCTTTTGGAGTGGCTCTTACCCTTAAGAGTTCCTTCCAAGTTACTGGTTACTGATTCTCCTACCATTCACGTGCACGTGTATTCTGACTCCTGACTTCTGGCTCCTGACTCCCAAATCCCGCCGGGATTTCAAGGGCGGAGCCCTTGGCTAGTGGTTGATGAGGCTGTTGGATCCCTTGGGAAGATTCACCGCATCCGGCGTAGCGTAGTAGCCCGAACGCGTGTGCACCTGCAATTTACCGGGCCCGCTCACGTTGATCTGGATCTTCCGGTAGGAGCCGTCCATCGCGGCATTCGTCGGCGAATACTCAATGGTGTACTGATTCCGGATATCGTGCGCCACCTGGTGGGCGATGCGGTCCACTTCCGAAATCTCCTTGGGGAAGAAGGGCTCGCCGCCCGTGGATTCGGTCAGCACCGTCAGATCCTTCTTGGCGCGCGCCGCTTCGCGTCTTTCTTCGTCGCTCAACAGACCCACGGCATAGATCAGCACTTCGCTCTGCTGTGCGCTCTTCACCAGGTTCTCCAGGTTAATCACACTGGAATTATCGTTGCCGTCGGTCACCACCACCAGCACCTTCTTGGTCTTGTGGGCCTTCTCGCGGAGATGATCGATGGACATGCGGATGGCGTCGCGCATGGCCGTTCCGCCGCGCGAATCGATGCGGCTCAGAGCCTCTTCCATTTCGCTGATGTCGTTGGTAAATTCCTTATTGTGCGGCAGGTCGAGGAACGCGTCGTCATTGAAATTCACGACGAAGACTTCATCGTCTTTGTTGGAGTCCTTGACCAGCGCCAGTGCCGCCGCCGCCACTTTGGCGCGCTTGTCGCGCATGCTGCCGCTGTTGTCGATCACCAGCCCCAGGGAGACCGGAACGTCTTCGTGCTTAAATACGCTGATCGTCTGCGGAGTACCGTTTTCCGAGACGGTGAAGTTGCTCTGTTTCAGGTCCGTAACCAGGTGGCCGCTCTTATCCACCACGGTGGTATTGCACACCACCAGGCGGGTGTCCACCTTAAAGACCTGACCGATGTCATCGGCGGACTGAGCCGGTTTCTTGGGCGGCTGCTGCGCATAGACCGCAACGGCCACGAGAGAAATCGCCAAGGCCGTAAGAATTACAGGGATTCGATTATTTCGATGGAGCATAATAGCCCAGTCTCCAAAACGGACGGAGTGGAGGCAGGCCGCGAGGCTGCACTAATGTCACCTTAACATGCCGATACTTGCCATCGTGCTCCTGGTTCTGCGGGGAGTAGCCCAAAATGTATTGGTTGCGAAGCTCAACTCCAATTTTGGCGGCGATGTCAGGCAATTCGTTGAGGTTTTCCACTGAATACTGTCTGCCCCCGGTCTGCTCGGCAATCTCCGTCAGCAGTGCCGGCCCGGATGCCTCTTCCGGCGTCCGGCCCCGTCCCGATCCGTTTTCGTAAATTCCGATTGCATAGATCTGGACGTCGGCTTCCTTCACCAGGTTCTTGATTTCTCCTTCGGTGTAGCGGCTGTTGTTGTCGCCGCCGTCGGAGATTAAAAGCAGGGCCTTGCGGGGGTTCTTGCCCTTCTTCATTTCATGCAGACCCAGATAAATGGCGTCCAACAAAGCGGTTTCACCCTTGGACTGAGTGAAAGTCAACTTGTTCTGAATCTCTTCCAGGTTCCGGGTGAAGGACTGGATCAGATTCGCTGTGTCGTTGAACTGCACCAGGAAGAACTCGTCTTCCGGATTGGCGGTTTTGAAGAACTGGGAAACCGCTTGCCGGGACTTGTCCAACTTCTTACCCATGCTGCCGCTGCAGTCGAAAATCACCCCCACCGAAAGCGGCGCATCTTCGCTCGAAAAGGCGCTGATGGATTGCTCTTTTTTGTCTTCGAAAACCTTGAAGTTTTCGCGCTCCAATCCGGTCACGAAGCGGTTCATGGGGTCCGTCACCGTCACGGGGATCAACACCATGTTGCTGTCTATGCGGATATCGGCCCGCGGAAGCACGTCGACTTTGGGAGCTGTCTTGGGACGCGGAATGATGGGGGCGGAGGAATCCCCCACTTGCTGAGCGATGGCTAAAGTGCCAATCCCCAGTACTATGGCGCTGAGTGCAAATAACTTGCGGCAGGTGGGCAACATAGTGGCCGGCCAGCCTTTCTTCCCCAAGTCTAACATAGCGGTTTTATGGTATGATCGCGTGTGCCGCGTAAAATCTTGGGCGTCATCCCTGCGCGCTTCTCCTCCACTCGTTTCCCCGGTAAAGTTCTCGCACCAATTTCTTCAAAACCGATGCTGCAGCATGTCTATGAGCGTGTGTCCCAAGCCCGGTATCTTGCCAGCACAATCATTGCCACCGACGACGAGCGAGTGTTCGCTGCCGCCCACGCTTTCGGAGCGCGTGTGCGTATGACGCGGCCCGATCACCTTTCGGGTACAGATCGCGTTGCGGAAGTTGCGTCTGCCGAAAATGCTGAAATTATCGTCAATATCCAGGGCGATGAACCGCTGATCGACCCCGCCGCCATCGATGCCGCCATCCTGCCTTTGGTCCACGAACCCGAGGTGCAAATGGCCACCCTGAAGAAGCGCATTGAGGATCCCCGCGAGATCAACGACCCCAACGTGGTCAAGGTGGTCACCGATCACGTGGGCGACGCCATCTACTTTTCCCGCTGCCCCATTCCGTACGATCGCGACGGCGGCGCGGACATTTATTTCAAGCACATCGGGCTGTACGTTTATCAACGGGATTTCCTATTAAGATATTCAGCGCTGCCGGTCGGGCCGCTGGAGAAGGCGGAGCGGTTGGAACAACTGCGCGCGCTGGAAAATGGGTACCGCATTCGAGTGACGGAAACAGAATACGAATCGTTAGGCGTGGACACGCCGGCTGACCTGGAGCGGGTCGCGCGGCTTTTTGAGACTGCTCAGCCGGGGGTGAAATAGGAATGGCTAAATTTATATTTGTGACGGGCGGCGTGGTTTCCTCATTGGGAAAAGGCATCGCCGCCGCATCCATCGGGTGCCTGCTGGAAAGCCGCGGCTTGCGGGTGACCTGCCAGAAGTTCGACCCGTACCTGAATGTGGACCCGGGCACCATGAGTCCCTTCCAGCACGGCGAAGTCTTCGTGACCGACGATGGCGCGGAGACGGATCTCGACCTCGGCCACTACGAGCGCTTCACCCACGCCCGTCTCACCCAGAGCAACAACCTGACCAGCGGCCGCATCTATGAACAGATCATCGCGCGCGAGCGGCGCGGCGACTATCTGGGCAAGACCGTGCAGGTGATTCCGCACGTCACCAATGAAATCAAGGCTGCCATGAAGAAGGTGGCGGCGGATGTCGACGTGGTGATCGCCGAAATCGGTGGCACCGTGGGCGATATCGAGTCCTTGCCGTTCCTCGAAGCCATCCGCCAGATGCGGCATGAACAAGGCCGCAGCAATTGCCTGTTCGTACACGTGACCCTGGTGCCGTGGATCGCCGCGGCGCAGGAATTGAAGACCAAGCCCACCCAGCACAGCGTCAAGGAATTGCGCGCCATCGGTATTCAGCCGGATATCCTGGTCTGTCGCTCCGAGCGTTTCATCTCGCAGGAAATGAAAGAGAAGATCGCCCTCTTCTGCGACGTGGACGTGGAAGCCGTGGTGACCGCGCGCGACGTCAGTTCGGTCTACGAGGTGCCCGTCTCTTTCGCCAGTGAAGGCGTCGACGATATCGTGGTGCGTCTGCTCAAACTCGATGCGCCTCCGCGCGACCTCTCCCGCTGGAAGGCCATGCTGGAACGCATGCAGAATCCGATCGGCGAGGTGAACATCGGCCTCGTGGGCAAATACGTGGAGTACGAAGACTCCTACAAGAGCCTCAAGGAAGCCCTGCTGCACGGCGGACTGGCGCACCAACTCAAGGTCAACATCGATTGGATCGAGGCCGAGGGCGTGGTGGGCGAGGACTGGGAAAAGCAACTGGAAGGCTACGACGGAATCCTGGTGCCCGGCGGCTTCGGCAAACGCGGCATCGATGGCATGCTCAACGCCATCCGCTATGCCCGCGAGCGCAAGGTGCCGTATTTCGGAATCTGCCTCGGAATGCAAACCCTGGTGATCGAGTTCGCGCGCAATGTGGCCGGACTCGAAGGCGCCGATTCCACCGAGTTCAACTCCGGCACCCCCCATCGCGTGATTTTCAAGCTGCGCGAACTGAAGGGCGTGGACGATCTGGGCGGCACCATGCGACTGGGCGGCTGGCCCTGCCGTTTAAACGAGAACAGCTTCGCCTACAAGGCTTACGGCGCCCGCGAGATCAACGAGAGGCACCGCCATCGCTACGAATTCAATCGCGAATACGAAGATCGCCTGAGAGCCGCCGGACTCCGCATCACCGGCGAAACTCCCGACAGCACCTACGTCGAGATCTGCGAGATTGCAGACCATCCCTGGTTCCTCGGCTGCCAGTTCCATCCCGAATTCAAGAGCAAGCCCATGGAGCCGCATCCCCTCTTCAAAGCCTTCATCGGAGCGGCGCAGGAGTATCGCCGGAAGCGTCTGGCCACCCAGGTTCGGGAGGAACCTCAGTACTCGCGTGCCGATTGAGTTCAGCGCATTCCAACGCGGCAATCCGCTGGTGCTGATCGCCGGACCCTGCGTCATCGAAAGCGAAGAGCACGTGCATCGGATGGCCCGCGGAATTCGTGAAGCGGTGGGCGATTTCGTCTTCAAGGCGTCCTTCGATAAGGCCAATCGCACCAGCGTGGACTCCTATCGCGGACCCGGCTTGAAGGAAGGCCTGCGCATCCTCGCCGGCGTGAAGGCCGAAGGCTTTCCGATCCTCACCGACATCCACGAAGTCGGGCAGGTGGAGGCGACGGCCGAAGTGGCCGACATTCTCCAGATCCCCGCTTTTCTCTGCCGCCAGACCGACCTGCTGATCGCCGCCGGACGGACGGGCCGCATCGTCAATATCAAAAAGGGCCAGTTCGTGGCGCCGCACGATATCCACCGCGCCGCCGACAAGGTGGCCTCCACCGGGAACAGTCAGGTGGTGCTCACCGAGCGCGGGTCGAGTTTCGGCTACAACAACCTGGTGGTGGATATGCGTGGCTTGAAGATCATGCGCGACGCCGGATGGCCGGTGGTTTTCGACGCCACCCATTCGGTGCAACTGCCGGGCGGGGCGGGCACCGCCTCGGCCGGACAGCCCCAATTCATCGAGCCTCTGGCGCGCGCCGCCGTCGCCGCCGGGGTAGACGGCGTCTTCGTGGAGGTGCACGACGCGCCCGAGAAAGCCCTGTCGGACGGGCCCAACGCCCTTCGGCTCAACCTGTTGCGGATGTTCTGGCAGCGGCTGGTAACGCTCAATGCGGTGGTCCGGTCAGATCTTTTCCTCCACACCGCGCCCGAAAGCGGCGTCATAGAATAGTAGAAGAGCACCGCTATGTACAAATTGAAGAGCCGCCGAGGGTTCTCCCTCATTGAACTGCTGATCGTGATCGCGATCATCCTGATCATCATCACCATCGCCATGCCCAAGCTCACCACCGCCAAAAAGTTTGCGCAGGAAACGGCGGCCATCCGGGCAATCCAGACCATCCACACTGCCGAAGTCCAGTACAACTCGCAGTATGGCCGCTATGCGGTTTCGCTGGCGGAACTGGGTCCACCGGCCAGTGGAGCGGCCAGTCCGGCGTCCGCCGACCTCATCGGCAACGATCTCGCCAATGGTCTGAAGCAAGGCTACAAGTTCACGGTCTCGGGCAATCAGGGCGGCTACATCGTCACAGCCATTCCGGAAATCTTCGGCACCACCGGCAGTAAGACGTTCTTCTCCGACCAGACCATGACCATCCACGAGAATGACGGTCCCGAACCCGCCACCGCCACCAGCAAGGAAATGGGCACCCACTAGGCAGGTCCCGCAAATTTTGCAAACTCCTTACAATCGGCCATACAATTGGCCCGACTATCGTGTTCTACGATGAGGAAGTGACCCGAACTGAGCCACCTCCCGCGGATGAATTGACGCGCCGCGGCTTCTACCTGGGAGCCGTCTACGCCATGTGGGGAGCCATCGCCGCCGCACTCGGACTCCCCGCGCTGGTCTACCTCTTCATTCCCCCGCGCGTCCGCAAAGCCGAAGAATGGGTGGAAGTTGGCGATGTCACCCAGTTGGCTCCCAACTCCCCGGTCGAAATGTCCTTCCGCCGCAATCGCGTGGATGGCTGGAAGGTGACCAATGAAAAAGGTACCGCCTGGGTGGTCAAGCATGCCGACAACAGCATCGTAGCCTTCGGTCCGGAATGCACCCATTTGGGCTGCGCCTACCACTGGGAGGACGGTAAAAACGATTTTCTCTGTCCCTGCCATACCTCCGTTTTCTCCGCCGACGGCAAAGTGATTTCCGGCCCCGCGCCGCGCCCGCTGGATCGGTACGACACCAAAATCCAGGGCAGTAAGCTGCTGCTGGGCAAACTGCGCCAGTCAGAGGGGCAGAACGGATGAGGCCGATTCGTGAGTGGCTGGACCATCGCACCGGCTTGGAAACCGCCATCCGCCAGTTCCTCTATGAAGAGATCCCCGCCTCCAGCGGCTGGCATCAGGTATTCGGCAGCGTCGCCGTATTCCTGTTTCTGACCCAGGCCTTCACCGGAGCGCTGCTGGCCTTCAATTACGCGCCCACACCCGGCGACGCCTACAACAGCCTTCGCTACATCCTCACCGAAGTCACCGGCGGACGCCTGATTCGCGGACTCCACCACTGGGGCGCCAGCATGATGATCGTGGTGGTAGTGCTCCACATGGTGCAGACGTTCCTCTATGGGGCCTACAAGAAGCCGCGGGAAGCTACCTGGATGGTCGGCGTCGTCCTGCTCCTGGTGACCATGGCATATGGACTGACCGGCTATCTGCTGCCCTGGGACAATCGCGCCTATTGGGGTACGGTCGTGACCACCCGGATCGCCGGGGGTGCTCCCTTCCTCGGTCCTTATATCCTCCGCCTGATGGGTGGCGGAGGCGCGGTCGGAGTGGTGACGTTCGCCCGGTTTTACGGCCTTCACGTGCTGTTGCTGCCCCCAGCCACGCTGCTGCTCATCGCGGTCCACGTCTACCTGGTGCGCAAGCATGGAGTCGCTCCGGCGCCTGGAGACGAGGCGCTGCCGAAACAGCAGTTCTATCCACGCCAGGTCTTCAAGGATACCGTCGCCATCTTCGCCGCCTTCGCCATCCTGTTCCTCATGGCCGTTGCCATCCGCGTCCCTTTGGAGCAACTCGCCGACCCCACCGACACCACCTACAATCCGCGTCCCGAGTGGTATTTCCTGTTCCTGTTCCAGTTTCTGCGGCTCCTCCCCGGATCGCTCGAAGTCTTTGGCAGCGTGGTGCTGCCCGGTCTGGCGGTGATGACCCTCATCCTGGTGCCGTTCATCGACCGCACCCGGATGGTGAAGGTTACCAAGCGGACCTTCGCATTCTCCGTCGCGTTTCTGGGCCTGGCGGGCTGGACCGGGCTGACAATCGCCGCAGTGAAGACCACTCCGAAGGATGCCGAAGTGGCGGTGGACTACTCGGCGCCCACCGACTGGATGCAGCTTTCGCCCGAGGAAATGGCCGGCGTGGCCTACTTCCGCCAGGAGAATTGCATCAGTTGCCATGCCATCGGGGAGCGAGGCAACTCCGTGGGTCCCGACCTCACCCGCACCACGATCCACAAGGACGCCGCCTGGATGATCCAGCATTTCAAGCGGCCTGCCGCCATGCGGCCCGGCAGTTCCATGCCGCCCATTCAGTTGAACGATCAGCAGTTGAACTCTCTGGCGGCCTTCCTCCTGAAGCTGAATGCCGACAACGCCACCGCGCTTTCCAACGCGCCGGATTTCGCGACCCAGGGAGCTTTGGTTTACCAAGCCAACCATTGCGGCTCCTGCCATGCCGTCAACGGTGTGGGCATGAAAGTGGGACCGCCGCTCAACGGACTCGCCAAACGCCAGACGCGAAGCTGGGTGGAAGACCATTTCGCCAACCCGCAGAAGCTCTCGCCGGGCTCGTTTATGCCGCCCTACAAGCTCTCGCCCAAGGATATGGAAAGTCTGACGACGTATCTGTTCGCGCTGCCCGAATAGCTCTACGAGCGGCCGTGTTCCATGCGCTCTTCGATGCGCGTCAGGCGGTTGTCGATCTCAATGACTTTACCCGTGAGCGTGGTGAGGTCCGCGCGCAACCCGCGCATCTCCTCGCGAAATTCGCTTCGCAACCCGCGCAGATCCTCGCGGAACTCCCCGCGCATGCTCCGCATGTCACCTCGAATTCCGCCGATCTGGATCAAGCTCAGCGACATGCTGATTATGATCGCAATCAGCGGTACGCCGGTCGCGAGATAGAGTTGTACGTTCGTCATTACAGGGGTTGTCCCCTTTCTTTAATATAGTCGAATCAAAACGCTTCCGCAGAGTGAATGCCTTCCGATTCCAGCGCCACCGCCATCTTCTTCAGCGCCGTCTTGTGGATCTGTGAAATGCGGCTCTCGTTGACACCCAGCATGTCTCCGATTTCCTTCATGGTCAGATCATTGGTGTAGTACAGGAAAACCACTTTCTGATACCGCGCCGGCAGAGTGCCTATGGCCCGCGCCAGGGTGGTTTGGAGTTCGCGATGTTCGCACATGTGGTCGGGCTGGAACGTGGGGGCGGCGGGATACTCCAGGGTGCGGTCCCGTTCCTGGTCGGGGCGCGGCGTGGAGGAGACCAGACCCACCGTGCGCAGTTCCATTTGCGTACGCCGCCACTGGTGCATGCTCAGGCCCATGGCATGCGCCACCTCCATATCGGCGGGCGCGCGATTCAACTTCAGGGAGAGTTCGTGAGTGACGGTGTCCACCTGCTTCTGCCGCTTGCGCAAATCGCGGGAAGCCCAGTCAAGCTGCCGCAGGCTGTCCAGAATGGCGCCCTTGATGCGATGCTTGGCATAACTCTGGAAGGCCACGTTCTTGGCGGAATCGAATTTCGTGACGGCGTCAAAGAGGCCCAGAACACCGGCGTGAATCAGGTCGTCCAGGTCCACGTGGACGGGCAGGCTTTCGTGGACGCGAATGGCAATCGCCTTCACCAGGGGCAGGTGTTCGAGTACGATCTGATCGCGAACTTCCTGAGAGATCTTCCTGCGCCTGCTTTTAGACACACCTTGAACCGGCATTGTTTTGTCCTCTGTTTTGTTTTTTTGGAGCCGCCGGATCTATCGCCCGGCATGCTTTAAGGATGCAATGCGAGTGCCAAGATAATTAGAGCTAAATATCCTATTTTCAGAGGGATATTCGCCTTAGAAACGTTTCGATTTGGAACGTGTTCCGATTTGGAACGGGGATTGTTTCAGAACGGGGATTTACGGCTGCTGGTTGGCTTTATACGCGATGTAGGTCTTTAGAGCGAAAGCCCCCATGAAGATCCATACCGCGGTACGGAACTGACCGTCCAGCGTGAAAGCCGCCATAACGGCGATGATGGCGTAGGTCGCCATCGCGTAATAGAAGCGCTTCTGCATGTCTCTCTCAGCGGGGCATGTTGTACATGAAGTTCAGGCGCAGCACAATGCGGTCGCCCTTGAACTCCGGGGGCAGCGCGGGCAGCGGATTCGACGCGCTGATGCCGGCCACCGCCGCCCGGTCCAACGGGTCGGCGCCGGAATGTTCCTCGAAAACCACCTTATCCACCACACCATCCTTGCGGACAACAAACTGTACCACCACTTTGCCCCGCCGCCCCATGCGCACGCTTTCGGGCTGCACCGCCAGCCAATTGCGCTTGATGGTTTGCAGGATCTGCCGGATGTAGGGCAGGAAATCGGCCCCCTGCGGATCGCTGAGTAGTTGCAGCGCCGCCCCCGGCTTGCCATTTGTCGGCGACTGATTCATGCCGCCGTAGCCCGACCCCAGCGCGCCCTGATCGCCGATGGTCAGCCCTTCCGACGTCGAGGATCCGCGGATCACGTCGCGTGCCACGTCGTTCACCGCCGTGCTCGGAATCGCGATGCGCGGCAGTCCCGGTGGTACGTGCGAAGCCGGCGGAGGCACGTTTTCCAGCGGGATCTTGGGCTTTTCCTGCGTCTGAATCTGCGGCGGCAGTTGCTGCGGAGTCTGCGCCACCTGCGGAGTCTCGACCTTCGGCGCCGCCTTGGGCGCCTCCACCTTGGGAGGCTCCGGCGCCGGCGGCACAGGCGTCTCCGCCTTCGGCGCGGGAGGCGCAGGCGTCACTGCCGGTCTCGGCGCCGCCGGCCGCGGAGCCACGCGCGGCGGACTCGGAGGCGTATTGATGGCGTGCCGCGGAGCCTCTTCCCGGGCATCGAACTCCTTGGTGACTTTTCCCTTATTCGGCGCCTTTTGAGTGAGTTCGGTGGGCGGCAGAATCAGCGGAGTCACATGATGCGGCGGTTCCTCCGGCACATTCGGCTCATAAGGACCCGCAGGCAGATACATCAGCACCGTAATGACGGCCGCATGCACCAGGATGGTGCCGATGACGGCTTTCCGGCGACGGGCGGGAGCGTTTGGGTCGCCCCACTCGGTCAGCAGATGCAGTTCTTCATCGACAGGCGGCGGTACTACGGTTTCCATCCAGCTTCCAGGGATTTCGAGACGACTTCCGAGTGCTCTTTGATTTTATCAAGAATCGCCAGAGCCCCCGCCAGGGTTTGACGCGCGGCAGGGCCGGAACATTTCGGCGATTTCCGGCTTTCCACCGAATCCAGGAAGGCGTCGAACTGCAACTTGAGCGGTTCGCCCTTGGGCAGCACAGCCTGCTCAAAGCCGATCTGGCGACCCTCGCCGACCGAAAACACGGCCAGATCCTGCCGCTGGTAGTCCAGCGAAAGATACTGATTCGGCTGGAATAAGCGCAGCTTGCGTACCCGCTCGGTGGACACCCTGCTGGCCGTCAGATTGGCCACGCAGCCGTTGGGGAACTGCAGCCGGACGTTGGCGATATCCACCTTCTCCGACAGAATCGAGATACCGGCCGCGCGGATTTCCTGCGGCTCGGGACCCGCCATCGCCAGCACAATATCCACGTCGTGGATCATCAGGTCGAGCACCACGTCCACATCCAGACTCCGCGGACTGAACAGATTCAGCCGGTGAATTTCGAAAAACAGGGGCAGCGTGGCGCGCCGCTCCAGTTCGATCACCGCCGGATTGAACCGCTCCAGATGGCCTACCTGCAAAACCCGGCTGTGCCGTTCCGCCATGCCGATGAGCCGGCCCGCCGCCTCCAGGTCCGTGGCGATCGGCTTCTCCACCAGGACGTCGATGCCCGCCTCCATCAACTGGCAGCCAATCTCCTCATGCGCCGACGTCGGAACCGCCACGATCGCGGCATCCACCCTGCCCGCCAAATCGGCCACATCCATCACCGGCCGCGATTGGTGCATGGCAGCCACTTCCCCGGCGCGCAGCGGGTCGATATCCACCACCGCCACCAGATCGGCGCGCGACGATTCGTGGACCACGCGACAGTGATTACGGCCAAACTGGCCCGCGCCGACCACGGCGACACGATGTTTCGTTGTTCTAGATTCCGACAATGGATATTCCTGCGGCGTTCGCAGCCTCCAGCATTTCTTCCCGGTCCAGCATCAGCGTCCGGCCAGCTTCCACGGCCAGCACCGTGGTCCCCGTCTCCCGCATCACGGGGATGGTGTCCCGCCCCACTACCGGCACGTCGAACAGCAGGTGTTCGCGCCGCCGGGCTGCTTTCACCAGAGTCAGACGGCGTCCGTTCACCAATCCGGCGGCGCGGCGCAGCATCGCGTCGGTGCCTTCCATGGCCTCCAGCGCCACGCAGGCCCGCTCACAAATGGCGACGCTCTGGCCCACATCGAACCCCGACAGCGCATTGGCCACGCGCCGGCCATATTCGATATCCGTCCACTCGTCCTTCTCGGGCTTGCGGCGAGTCATCGCGCCATCCACCGCCAGCAGCGGCTTGAGCAGCGCCGTGGAATCGGTGAGCCGGATCCCCTCATCGGCCAGCACCTTGATCACCCCGCCGATCAGCCCATCGGTATTCTTCGAGGGCAGACTCATCAGCAGCTTCGCCAGCCGCCAATCGGGCCGGATCGACGAGAAGATCTTGGCATGCTTCACCTGGCCGCACATCACCACTTCCGTGATGCCGTCCTGCTTGAGAATGTCGATCAGCTTACTGAGCGCGCCCAGCGAGATCCAGTGGCAGCGCTCCGCCAGCCGTTCGACTTCCGGCGACGCCTCTTCCTGAATGGCCACCACCGTGACGTCGTGGCCCAAACCGCGCGCCGTCTCCAGCGCCAGCAACGGAAAGCGGCCGTTTCCGGCGATGAGACCGTACCGCATCTATTTAATGACGCCCCGCGGCGAGGTGCGGATGAATTCCAGCAGCGCGTCCAGTTCGCCGCACGGAGCCACCTCCGCGCGAATCCGCTCCACCGCCTGCGTGGTATTCAGTTGCGACCGCGTTAGCAGCCGAAACGCCGTCTGCAGCGATTCGATGACCGGCTTCTCAAAGCCGCGCCGCTCCAGCCCCACGCGATTGGCACCGAACACGCGCATCTCGCGTTCGCCCACCGTGCTCGAATACGGCATCACATCCTGAATCACGGCGCTGTGCGATCCCACAAACGCATGCTGCCCCACCCGGCAGTATTGATGCACCCCGGTATACGCGCTGATCTCCACCCAATCGCCGATCTCCACATGACCGGCCAGCGTCGCGCCGTTCACCAGAATCACGTGATCGCCCATCCGGACGTCATGCGCCACATGGCTGTAGGCCATCAGCAGATTGTCGCTGCCCATGCTGGTCACCAGTCCCCCGCCCGCCGTGCCGCGATGAATGGTGACGAACTCGCGCACCCGGTTACGGTCGCCAATCCGCGTCTCCGCCCGCTCCCCGTGATATTTCAGATCCTGCGACGCTACCCCGATCGAACAGTAAGGGAAGAAGATGTTATCTTCGCCTATCCAAGTCGGACCCTCCAGATAGACATGGGCCATCAGGCGGGTGCGCGCGCCGATTTCCACTTCTGCGCCAATGATACAGTAGGGCCCGATCTCGGCGCTCTCGTCGATGCGCGCCAGCGGGTCTACGATGGCGGTGGGATGTATCGACATCAGCCTACAACTTCGGCGACGGGCTTCTCTTCCTTCGGCTTCTCTTCTTTATCGGCCAACTTACACATGACTTCGGCTTCGGCCACAACCAGGCCATCCACCGTCGCCACGCCGGCCATTTTCGCCACGCTGGCCTTTTTCTTGATAATCTTCATCTCCATGCGGAGCGTGTCCCCAGGCACCACGGGACGGCGGAAGCGGGCATTCTCCACGGCCACCAGTAACACCAGCTTGTTATTCCGGTCGGGCATATTGTGCAGTACCAGCACGCCGGCCGTCTGCGCCATCGCTTCGATAATCAGAACGCCGGGCATCACCGGAAAGTCCGGAAAATGGCCCTGAAAGAAGGGTTCGTTATTGGTAACTTGCTTGATCCCGACAACCCGGTCGGGTTCCATTTCGACGATGCGGTCCACCAGAAGAAACGGGTAGCGATGCGGCAAGATCGCGCGAATTTCGTTAATATCCAAAATGGCCATGGAAGCCGCTATTATAACAGCCGTGAATTCAATCCTTTCTTATGTTCAGGGCCGGCAGTCCGAAATTGTCGAACTGATCCGGCGGTTTGTCGAATGCGAATCGCCCAGCGATGACGCTGCCGCCATCCAGCGCTTTACCGAATTAGTCGCCGACACGGTCGCGCCTTACGCCAAAGTGAAGCGCACCGCCGGCCAGTTGGTTTGCGAAATGGACCTGCCGGGTCGCCGCAAACAAGGTCAGATTCTGGCGCTGGGCCACTCCGATACGGTCTGGCCCTTGGGGACGCTGCGCAGCATGCCCTTCCGCCAGGCCGAAGGCCGCCTTTGGGGACCCGGCGTGCTGGACATGAAATCCGGCATCGCCTTCTTCCTCTTCGCCGTGCAGGCGCTCCGCGAACTCGATCAGCCCGTGCCACGCAAGGTCCTGCTCCAGCTCAATTGCGATGAAGAAACGGGCAGCGAAACCTCACGCGCGCTCACCGAGAAGAACGCCCTGAAGAGCAGCGCCGTGCTGGTGCTGGAACCGGGCACCGGACTCACCGGGAAACTGAAAACCGCGCGCAAGGGCGTCGGCGATTTCACCGTCACCGTGCGCGGCAAGGCGTCCCACTCGGGCGTCGATTTTCAGGCGGGCGCCAGCGCCGTGCTAGAACTGGCGCGCCAGATCGAAAAAATCGCCGGCTTCACGCAACTGCAGCGCGGCATCACCGTGAATCCCGGCGTCATATCGGGCGGCACCCGCAGCAACGTGATCGCCGCCGAAGCCCGCGCCGAGGTCGATATCCGCATTCTGCGACTGAAGGACGCCGCGGGCCTGGAGAAGAAGTTCCGCGGTCTGAAGCCAGTCGATAAACGCTGCACCATCGAAGTGACCGGCGGCTTAAATCGTCCGCCCATGGAGCGCAGTCCCGGCATCGTGCAACTCTTCCGCACGGCGCAAAAACTGGGACGCACCCTCGGCGTCACGGTAGAGGAATCGCTCACCGGCGGCGGCTCCGACGGCAATTTCACAGCCGCCCTCGGCATTCCCACCCTCGACGGTCTCGGCGCCGTCGGCGAAGGCGCCCACGCCGTCAACGAGAGCATCCTGGTCGACCGAATCGCCGACCGCACCGCCCTCATCGCCCTTCTCCTCCCGGCAATCTAGCCCCCACTCTTCAACCCCGCGAACGTCGGCACTCTAGTAGCGACAGACGATCGCCATGCGTCGTCTGTCTGCCTCTTCTTCCTCCGCGTCTTCCTCGGCGTCTCGGCGCCTCCGCGGTGAAAATCCATTTCACGTTTCACGCGAGCCTAAGATTAGCCTGCGCCGCCACATCCAGCCCCGCGAATTCTCGCCGGGCGAGTTTCGGGAATGCCGCGGCGGCAATCATCGCCGCATTGTCGGTGGAAAGACCCGGCGTCGGGAATAGCACCGGGTACGACAGCCGTGCCGCCGCGGCCGCCTTCCGCAAACCCGAATTGCAGGCCACGCCGCCCGACACGATCAGCGATTGCGCCCCCATACTCTCCGCACACGCCTCCGCGCGCGTGAGCAACTCGTGGATCACCGCATGTTGGAACGAAGCCAGTAAATCCCGCGTCCGCTGCGGCGAAACCGCCAGCCACTGCTCCGTCGTCGCCTCCGGAAACTCGCGCTGCAGTGCCCTACGGACCGCAATCTCCTCCGCCATGTCGTGGCTCTCCACCCAGCGCAACACCGCCGTCTTCAACCCGCTGAAACTGAAGTCCAGAGCATTGCCCTTCATTTTGGCGAAGGTGAAACGCACCGCCCCCGGGTCGCCAAACGGCGCCAGTCGATCCACCACCGGACCGCCCGGATAGGGATACCCAAGCAGTTTCGCCACCTTATCGAAGGCCTCGCCCGCCGCATCGTCGCGCGTCTTCCCGAGCAGTCGATACCGGAAGCCCTCCAGGACCTCAAATAAATGCGTATGGCCGCCGCTCACCACCAGCGCCAGCGCCGGATATTCCACCGGACTCCCCGCCCGTTTCGCCTCCAAAATCACCGCGTGGATGTGTCCCTCGATATGATTCACCGCGATCAGCGGAATCCCGCGGGCGAAGCTCAGAGATTTGGCGTACGTCAACCCCACCAGCAGCGACCCCACCAGTCCGGGTCCCACCGTGACGGCGATCGCATCCAGATCCTCCAGCCGCGTGCCGCCCGCCGACAGCGCCTCCCTCACCACCGGAACAATGGCCCGCAGGTGTTCGCGCGACGCCAACTCCGGCACCACCCCGCCATACTTGCCGTGGGTGGCCATCTGACTGGCCACAATGGAAGAGAGCACACGTTCCCCGTCTTCCACAATGGCCGCGGCCGTTTCGTCGCAGGAGGATTCGATGCCAAGGATGCGCACTACTGCTAGGTTAGCAGGTGCGGAACGAAGCCAATTTCGCTAGCGGAGTAATGATTCCAACGAGGTACGGATGGGAGGAACGCCCGCTCGCGCGGTAAAGTTGAGCAGTCCCGAAGCTTTCCAGGCGCAGCGCTGAGCCGCGCTCCGGGCGTCCAGAAGCATCGCCCGTGCCGGATGTCCCGGCTCGAGCGCCGAGAGGGAATCGCATACCGTGCTGAAGATAATCGTCAATTCGTCATTGAGGTCGTGCGCTGCCGCGGATGCCACCGCGTATGCGCGAAGGGTGTTAGTCGATCGCTCCACAAAAGAATAGTAGCTGGCAGGCCTGCCGCGTCAAGCTCGCAAAATCGATAACCGGCTTCAAATCAATCAAATAGAAATTTGCGATCCTTGTGAACGCCAAAATCGCGAGCCTCGATTTCGACCCGCAACAGCGGTTATGATGGGGAGTTCCCGTGCCCAAGAACCCGCAACTCCGCTTCCTGGTGCGAGCCGTCGGCTGCCTCGCCGCCTCGCTCGCCCTCTGGTGGATCTTACTGATGGACCCGATGATGGGCGCGCTCCGGCTGGCCACCCGGTTCGCCATGCAGTTCCTGCCCGGCGACGCAGCGGTGGCCGACGCCACTATTCAGGCGGACGGCAACTGGCTGATGCGCATGCCAATACCCGAGTCGGTGGCCCAGTTGGACAGCACGCAGCGCCTCTTCGGCCGCGTCTCCAAAGACTCTCCGCCGGTGAGGGTCCGGTCGCTCAAACTGCCCATCTCTTCCACCTACCCCATTCTCTTTTCCGTGAGCCTGCCCGTCTTCTGGGCGCTCTGGCTGGCCGCGCCCGGCAAAAGCGAATCGCTGCGCGGATTGCTGACCGGCAGCGGCATACTGGCCCTGATCTCGGTGGTCTCGCTGGTCTTCTACTGCGTCTACACGGCGAAGGACGCGCTGCACCTGATGCCCACCGGCACCGAAGCCTTCCTCTTTTCAGCCGGCCGTTACCTGGTGATCGATGTGGCGCCCTACGCCGGACCCCTGCTGCTGGTCCTCTGGTTCCATCAGGGTCTGCAAAACATGGTCTTCTCCTGGGCCGCCGACCCGCCAGCCGCCAAGCCCCGGCAGAAAACCCGTTGAGTTCAAGTCACAGCTCTTGTTCCATTTTCGAAAATCTTTATTTCCCTCCAAATCAATCACTTCCCGTCATCCTATTTCGGAGTCGAACTTGACACGGGAGTAGCATTCGATCAGTAAGAGTTTATGACTACTAACCCTTCACTGACATCGGGCCTCGACATCGATTCTCAGTTCGTCCTCGGCGAAACTCGCGAGGAATTCGCTCAACTCGTCACCGAATACTACTCCCACTACACTGCCCACGATCCCGAGCAGCGTTACTACCTCGACACCGCCATCCGCAACGAATGGCTCCTCCGCCGCTTCCATCGCGTCGAAGCCCACCTCTGGGAATTCGAAACCATGAAAGGCAAACGCGACTCCGGCTGCGAACTCGGCCAGGCCTTCGACCAGTCCAGCCCCACCTTCATGCGCCTCCACCGCCGCATCGTCGCCGCCGAGCGCTCCTACAAGGACGCCATGAACACTTTCCGAAAGCTCCAAAAACCGGCTCCGCAACCCGAACAAACCAAACAGAAAACTCAACAATTGGGTTCGTTCCGCACCGCTCCCCGGGACCCCGACCAGCACCCCGCCGATGCCGCCTTCGACGCCATCGAGCGCGAACTCGCCGCCCTCTTAAAGGAGCCAGCTTAGGCCTTTATCGGCGTCCATCGGCGTGAATCCGCGGCCCCTCTTTTGGCCCGCGCAGCCCGAACAAACCAAAGAGAAAACTCAACAATTGGGTTCGTTCCTCACCGGAGCCTGTCCTACCGGAACAGGTCCGCGGGGCAGCCCAAACTGGCGACGCCGCCTTGCGCCGTAGTAATCGCCAGATCCGGCTTGCCCATTTGCCGGTACAGCTCCGCGACATTCCGCGTAGCCTGGCAAATCTGGCTATGCAGCATGGGGCAATTCAAATTCAGGCTGGTCCCGGCGGCGGTCTGATTCAGCGCGCAACTGCCCGGCGCCGTCTCCTTATAGAGCGCGGCCAGTTGGCGACCCAGACGACTGTACTGGGAATTCAAGCCGATGCCTTCCAGCAGCACAATCGCCGCCTGGTCGATATCGCCCTGCGCGCGCCATGCCTGGGACATGGCTTCGAAAAACTCCTGGTCGGGTTGGATGGAGCGGCCGAACTTCAGAACCTCCAGCGCTTTAGCCGGCTCTTTCAACCGCAGGTAGCTGTTGCCGAGCTCCAGATACAGGGGAGCCCAACCACTGCGCACCACCTGCATACCCCGCTCGGCCGCGGCCCGGCTGGAGGCGCGGCCCAGCGCGACATCGATCTGCGCCCCATGCGTCAGCGCCTGGACGGATTTCTCGAACCAGCGCCGGTTCTCGGGCGCCGGCGTGGCATCGCCCTTCAGGCGGTACACGTAGCCCGCCAGACCGTACGGCGGCGATTCGCTCTGCTCGTCGGGGATGGTGCCGAGAATCTCCAGCGACCGGTCCATTTCCGCGGCGGCCCGGTCGAACTGCGGCGGCTGTGCCAGCGCCAGAGCCACGCCCAGTCCATTGTGCGACCGGAAACTGCGCGGACAGGAAATCACGTTGGCGGCGTACAGCGTCTGGTCGTCGAACCAGTCGAAGTTGCGGACAAACGTGCGCGCGGCAAAGGCCAGACAAATTACCCCGAGCACGACGACGGCGGCGCTCTCCGGCCGTCCAAACCGCGCGCAGCCCGCGCGCACCGCCACCACCAGCAGACACGCAAATGCGATGGCCGGTATATAAAGGAAGCGCTCCGCCATAATCGTGCCGGCGAGCATGAAAATATTGGACGTGGGAGCCAGCGCGGCGAAAAAGAGGCCGACACAGAAGAAAACGATGCGATTGCGCCGGTAGCACCAGATGCCGAAAGCGGCCAGTCCCACGCACCAGGCCAGCCCGATCAGCGCCTTCCAATCCTCCAGGCTGCCGAAATTCCAGCCGAAGAGCGGAATCTGATTGTAGGAGTATTCGCAGGAGAGGCTGGCCGGCCAGACCAGAAGCCAGAGATATTTGCCTAGCACCTTAATGGCGGTGAGGCGCGCAGTCAAAAAATCGGCGCCCATCAGCGGGTTGTCCGGGAAGGGGAAGATCACCGGCGCGGCACTGCCCAGCACGGAGTGGCGCACATACAAGTAGATGGCGCAGCCCAGCCCTACCGCCGCGTAGCCGGGCAGGCGGCGCGGCCAGGAGCGCGTCGATTCGGGAAAAGCGACGTCCCACACCAGCATGGCGGCCAGCACCACGATGGCGCTCTCCTTCGAAAACATGCCGATGGTCGTCGCCACCGTCGCCCCTGCCAGCCAGGCGATGCGGACCGTGCCATCGGCGCGCGTACTCAGGATGTAGCACAGCAGGCCGCCCAGAATGCCGAACCCCGCCAGCAGGTCGGCGCGCCCCACGATGTTGGTGACCGATTCAGTGAGCAGCGGGTGGACGGCCCAAACCGCGGCCATGGCGGCGGCCCACAGCCGCTCGCGGAACAGCAGCATGCCCAGCGCGAAAACCAGACCCGCGTTGACCATGTGCAGCAGCAGGTTGAACCAGTGGTATCCGGCCGGATGGGCGCCCCCGCCCAGAGTCGCGTAGTTCCACAGGAAGCTCAGCGTGGTGAGCGGACGGTAGAGGTTGGCCGGCTGTTTGGGCCAGTAATCCTGAGTCAGAATCTGATGGACATTGTCGGCAGTGGCAGCATGGACGCGGGCGTCGGTGAGGATGGCGGCCCGATTGTCGAACGGAAATCCATCCCGAAAGGAGTTCAAGTTAGCCAACAGGATGAGCGCGCAGAGCCCGGCAACGATGTACCCGCGCAGCCGCCAATCGCCCACCGTCGAAGGCGTGGAGGGCGCGAAGGGCGGTGGAGAGGCAGGAGTTTCACTGCTCCCCTTGCGTGGCCTGGATTTCATGCGTTGAACCACCACTGTAAGTAATTTGCCGCGCGCATCGCAAGCACGCGCCACAGGCTACAATTGAAGCTTCACACCCATGATTGAAGATTCCATACAGGACCTGGAGTCCCGTTCGCTCGCCCGGATTCAGTCCTTGAGCACGACCGAGGAGCTCGAAGCCGTCCGGGTAGAGGCGCTGGGACGCAAAGGCACGCTGGCGCAGGTCGGCAAGGAGATGGGCAAACTGGCGCCGGAAGACCGCGCGCGCATCGGCAAGCTGCTCAATTCCGCCAAGCAGAAACTGGAAGAGGCGTTCGAGGCCCGGCAGCGCGAGTTCGCCGCCGCGGCGCTAGCAGCCCGCCTGGATTCGGAATGGCTGGACCTCACCCTGCCCGCCCCCGGACCCCGCCGAGGCCATCTCCACCCCATCACTCGCATTCAACGAGAACTGGAAGAGCTCTTCGTTTCGCTCGGCTTCACCGTGCTGGACGGGCCCGAAGTGGAGGACGAATACCACAACTTCGACGCCCTCAACATTCCGGCCACGCATCCGGCGCGCGACATGCAGGACACCTTCTGGCTGGATGGCGGCAAACTGCTCCGCACCCACACCTCGCCCGTGCAGGTGCGCGGCATGGAGCGTCTGGGTCCGCCGCTGCGCATGATCGCGCCGGGCCGCGTGTTCCGCAATGAGAGCGTGGACGCCAGCCACGAGCACACCTTCTATCAACTGGAAGGCATGATGGTGGATCGCGATGTCTCCGTGGCGAACCTGCTCTACTTCATGAAGACGCTGCTCACCGCCATCTTCCATCGCGAAGTGACGGTGCGTCTGCGGCCCGGCTACTTCCCGTTCGTCGAGCCCGGCTTTGAGTTGGATATCCAATGCCTGATCTGCGGCGGACCCGGCTGCCCCGTCTGCAAGCAGAGCGGCTGGGTGGAGTTGCTGCCCTGCGGCCTGGTGAACCCCAACGTCCTGCGCATGAGCGGCATCGACCCCGAACAGTGGGGCGGCTTCGCTTTCGGACTCGGCCTGACGCGCCTGGTGATGATGCGCTACGCCATCGACGATATCCGCCAGTTGCAAGGCGGCGACCTGCGGTTCCTGGAACAGTTCTGAAATGAAATTCTCTTACAATTGGATTCGTGAATCCGTCGACGACCTGAACTGCGCGCCCGCCCCACTGGAGCGGCTCATCACCATGAAGACCGCCGAGTGCGAAGGCATCGAGCCCGCCGGCGAGTTGCTGGCGGAAGCCCGCGTGGCGCGCGTGGAAACCGTCGAGCCGATCGAGGGCAGCCACAACGTCAAGGCCGTGGTGGACGCCGGTCCCCTGGGCAGGAAGACCGTGGTTTGCGGCGCGCCCAATTGCCGCCCCGGTCTGCTCACCGCCTACGTCCCCATCGGCAAGAAGGTCATCAACGGCGTGGAGAGCGACGGTATGCTCGCCAGCGGCGCCGAACTCGGCATCAATCGAGACCACACGGGCATCGTGGAACTGCAGGCGGAAGTGGGCGCGCCCATCCCAGGCTGCCAGCCCGATAGCGTGATCGAGATCGACAACAAGAGCATCACCCACCGTCCCGATCTGTGGGGCCATCACGGCATGGCGCGCGAAGTGGCCGCGATTCTGGGCCACAAGCTGAAGGACCCGGCGCGGCTCGATCTCATCCCCACCGGCGCTCCGGCGGTGCAGGTGTCGATCGCGGATTTCAGTCTCTGCCCGCGATACAGCGCGCTGGTTTTCGAGAATGTCACCATTCAGCCGTCGCCCTTGTGGCTGCAGGCGCGGCTCTCGGCCATCGGGCTGAACCCCATCAACAACATCGTCGACATGACGAATTACGTCATGTCGGAACTGGCCCAGCCCATGCACGCCTTCGACGCCGATAAGCTGCAGGGCGGAACCATCTTCGTGCGGCCCGCCGCGCCCGGCGAGCATTTCACCGCGCTCAACGATGAGGAATACACGCTGGACGCATCCAATCTGGTGATTGCCGATGCCGGCGGCCCCATTGCACTGGCGGGCGTGATCGGCGGCGCACACAGCGCCATCGGCGACGCGACCACGCGCGTGGTCCTGGAGAGCGCCAACTTCGATGCCGTGAGCGTGCGGCGCACGTCATCGGCCATCAAGCTGCGGACCGACGCCTCCATGCGCTTCGAAAAGGCGCAGGACCCGGCCAACACGGTGCGCGGCATCGCGCGCGCCATCGAACTGCTGCAGGAGATCTCGCCCGGCATCCGCATGGTGGGCGGAATGGCCGACGAAAAGAAGCTGCCGTCGCCGCCCCCGCCCATCGAACTGCCGCTCGAGTGGCTCCGCCGCAAACTGGGCCGCGCCATGGAGGCCGGCGAAGTGCGCACCATCCTGGAGCGTCTGCAATTCGGCGTCGCCGAGCCGCAGCCGGGCGTCTTCTCGGTCACCGTGCCCTCGTGGCGCGCCACCAAGGACATCTCGATTAAGGACGACCTGGTGGAAGAGGTGGGCCGCATGATCGGCTACGATTCCATCACGCCGCAAGCGCCGCTCGTCCCGGCTTCGGTGCCGCCCGGCAATCCGGCGCGCAAGTTTCAACACGAGGTCCGCAACATCTTCGTGGACCAGGGCTTCACCGAGGTGTACAACTACTCCTTCCTCAGCGAGGAGGCCGTGCGCGCCTTTGGATTCGACCCGGCCGATCACGTCCGCGTGACCAATCCCATCGCGTCCAATCAGGCGCTGATGCGCACCTCGCTGCTGCCGGGCATCTGGAGCAACGTACTGGAGAACGCCAAGCATCGCGAGTCCTTCCGTCTCTTCGAGATCGGGCTGGAGATTCACAAGTCGGCCAATCCGGCCGAGTTGCCGGTGGAAATTCCGCACCTGGTAGCCGCGCTGTACGATCGTCAGGGCGATGGCGCCGCCGGCCTCTTCGAGGTCAAGCGCGCAGCCGAATGCCTGATGCCGGGCGCCGAAGCTGTGCCCGCCGAAGCGCGCGCCTTCGAGCATCCCGCACGCGCCGCCGAGATCGTCTGGAAGGGCCGCCGCATGGGCCGCCTGTTCGAGTTGCATCCCGCGCTGGTGGAGACGGGCCGCGCGGCCATTCTCGATCTGGACCTGGACGCCGTGCGCGCCGCGTCCGCCGGCGAAATCAAGTACACGCCCATCCGCCGCTACCCTTCGAGCGCCTTCGATCTTTCGGTAGTCGCCGGACTCCGCGAGCATGCCGGCAAGCTGCACACGTCCATCGCCGGCTTCGCCGGTCCGCTGCTGGAATCCGTTCAGTTCCAGCGGCGTTATGCCGGGCCGCCGTTGCCCGAAGGCATGCAGAGCGTATCCTTCCGCGTGACGGTGGGGTCCGCCGAGCGAACTCTCTCCAACGACGAAATCACCGCCATCCGGGGACAGATCATCGACGGCATGCGCGGTCTCGGCTACGATCTGCGCGTCTGAGTAGGACAGACATCGCCTTGCGTCGTCTGTCACGCTACTCGGGTAGAATTGTCAGGACATGCTCCGTCCGCTCGTTCTGATTCCTGCCGTCCTGCTGATTTCCGCCTGTGCGCGCGCGCCGCTGCCGGCGGCCGATCCCGACCTGCTGGCCGAGATTCAGCAGATCAAGGCCATCGATAATCACGCCCATCCGGTCCGCGTGACCGGCGCCGGGGAACCGGCCGACCGCGAGTTTGACGCGCTGCCCGTGGACAACATGGAGCCGCAATCGGACCCGGTCAATCTGCGGCCGGACGCGCCGTCGAATCGCGTGGCCTCGCAGGCGCTCTTCGGCAATGCCGCCGGCAAGCAGCGCATTCAGCGCGAACAGGGCGACAAGTATCCGGCCTGGGTGCTGGACCAGATGGGCGTGGACGTGATGCTGGCCAATCGCGTGGCCATGGGCAGCAGCATGCCGCCCGCGCGCTTCCGCTGGGTGCCGTATGCCGACGCGCTGCTGTTTCCGCTGGACAATTCCGCTCTGGCCGCGAAGAACTCCGACCGCAAGAGTTTCTTCGCCTTGGAGGACAAACTGCGCGCCCGCTATCTGAAGGACGCCGGGATGGACAAGCCGCCCGCCACGCTGGCCGAGTATCTTTCGCGCGTGGTCACCCCGACCCTCGAACGTCAGCGGCAGGGCGGCGCCGTGGCCGAGAAGTTCGAGGCGGCCTACCTGCGCTCCCTGGCCTTCGATAAGGTGGACCGCGCCGATGCCGACCGGATCTACCAGCGGTACGCCGGGAAGTCCGGGCCCGCGCAGGCCGACTACAAGCCGCTCCAGGACTTCCTGTTCCGCTATATCGCCGCCGAATGCGGACGCCTCGGCATGGCCGTCCATCTGCATACCATGGCGGGCGCCGGCAGCTACTTCGATGTGGCGGGCGCGAATCCGCTGAATCTGGAATCGGTGCTCAACGACCCGGAGTTGCGCAAGACGAAGATCGTGATGGTGCACGGCGGATGGCCGTTCACGCGTGAGATTGGCGCCCTGCTCACCAAGCCCACGGCGTACCTGGACTTCTCGGCGCAGGACCTGTCGCAGACCCCCGCGATTCTGGCGTCGACCCTGCGCGAGTGGCTGGCCTTTGTGCCGGAGAAGGTCATGTTCGGCACCGACGCCTATCCTTACCTGCCGGAGATGGGTTGGGAGGAATCCGGTTGGCTCGCGGCGCGCACCGGCCGTCAGGCGCTGGCGATCGCCCTCACGGGGATGGTGCGCGATGGCGAGATCACGCGCAGTCGAGCCTCACAACTGGCGCGCATGGTTCTGCGCGAGAATGCCAAGTCGTTGTACGGGCTATAGCAGCAGGCGGATCAGCAGCAGACTCACCAGGCACAACACCAGGCTGGCCGCGGCGCCCGTGAGCACGGCGCGTCCGCCGGTGCGCGCCAGGAATCGGACGTTGACCTCGAGCCCCATGGCAGCCATCGAGAGAGTGAGCATGACTTCTCCGATATTCGTCAGGATGTCGGCGAGCCCCATGGAGCCGAAACGGAACTGCAGCACCGGCAGCAGCGCGAGCGTATTGAGCAGCGCCAGCGCCAGAAAGCCGTACACGAAGGGCGGCACCAGGCGGGCGTATTGAATGGAGACCCGCGAGCCTTTGCGCCGCGCATACAGGTAGCCCACCACAAAGAGGAACGGCGCCAGCAGAGTGACGCGCACCAGTTTCACCAGCGTGGCCAGCGCCCCGGCCGAAGCGCTATAGGCGAAGCCCGCGGCCACCACTTGCGGGACGGCATGGATGGTGGTGCCGGCCCATACACCGAAGGCGTCGTCGCGCAGATGCATCAGGCCGGCCGCGGCAGGCAGCGCGAACATCAGCACGAGTCCCAGGATGTTGATGGTGCCGATGGAGAGCATCAGGTCCTGGTCCTCCGCCTCGATGAGGGGCGCGACGGCCACGATGGCGCTGGTTCCGCAGATGGCGGTGCCCGCGCCGATCAGGAGTCCCGTGCGATGCCAGACGCCGAGCACTCGGGCCAGCCAGATGGTGACGCCCATGGATACGACGATGCAGATCAGGGTGATGAAGAGCGCGGTGTACCCCACCGCGGCGACGCGCAGCAGGTTCAAGCCCGCGCCGGTAAGCACGATGGTCATCGGGATGAGGCGGCGCGCCATTCCCTTGGCGCTTTCGATACTGGACGCCGGCAGCGGCAGCAGGTTGCGGACCAGCACTCCACCCACGATGGCGATGATGGCCGCGCTCACGGGGTATCGCGCGCCCGACGCGCTGAGGACGCGGAACGGCGGGAACGGCAGGTAGTGCAGAGCATACGCCACCGCCGCCACGAGCACCGAGAGCAGGTATCCCTGCCAGGTGTCGCGCAGCGAGGGTCCGCGCTTTTTCGGTTTGGAGGCGGCCTGCGGCAGGGCATGCAGCCCTTCCATCGAGTCCAGCGATAGTAAGGCTTCATCGCTGATGTAGCCGTAAGATGTGCTCTTTGGCAGCGGATCCCCCGATTGGCCAGTATATCGCGGCAGGCAGGGCGGCCTTGATATACTCATTTTTAGAACCTCTCGGGCTGGCGTAGCTCAGTTGGTAGAGCATCTGATTTGTAATCAGAGGGTCGGGGGTTCAAGCCCCTCCGCCAGCTCCATTAGAATCAATCACTTACAAGCAATTTAGAGCCTGTCAAAAAGCCCTGGTAGACGTTTCGGTAGACGGCTCTATCTAGTTTTAAGGCGAATCTCTTGAAAACCAGCCCTTTCGGGCATCGGTAAATACCAGGGAGGTTGCCTCACAGTGCGCAATAAACTCTCTGCTTTTTTCCTGTTCTTTTTGCTCTCCCTGTCCCTTTCCGCACAATCCCCACTGGGACCATTCACGATGTCGGCCAATTTTGCGGCTGATCTTTATGGCAACCTCGATACTCGACCAGGAACATGGGGATTCGCTGATCTCGCTCAATGGACCATCACTTTCAAACCACCAGCCGGATACAGAGTTCACATTTTGCGGATTCATGGCGATTTGGTCTCCTGGATCAAAACGCTACCTGGAGATGCGAAAACACCAGACGAAAGCACTGCTGGTGTCCTGTTGGGTATCCAGAGCACACCACACAATACGAATTCAGACAGATGTGATTTTTGTGCTGATCTGGTTTTGAAGCCGCTCCAAACCACATCACGAAAAGCGCCTGTGCAGGGAACAACGATGCTCTACATTCAGGACTCGGTCAGTGAAAGAAGACCGAATTCACGAGCGCAATTTGATCTTCAAAACATCAATGACATTTTGGAATCAGACAACAAACTTTTGGTGACAGTTTCAAGCTGGCTGAACACGACACTGAAGCCCGTGCACATTGAGCCAACGTTTACGGTCTTGTACGAGTGGGTTCAGTGAAACAGAAGTCGAAATCTCGTCCATGAATCTCACCACCATTGACGCTTAAAGGTGTTGTGCAATACAATACCGCCAAATGCCACTTCCACTAATTCCACTCGCACTCGGCGCTCTTTTAGGGAGTTCCACCGACAAGAAGGATAAAAACGATTTTCAGGCCGTCAAAGGCCGCAAAAAGAAGGACGGCACCACAGGCAAGGCATACGTTAGGAAGAAGGCCAAGAAGAAATCTGATTCATGGTTCTAGCATCGATGTTCCACATAACGGGAAACCCCAACGTGGATTTGCTTGTTTTCGTTGCTGGTTTCGTGGTCTGCCTGTATTGGCTTCGAGCACTCCGTCTCGCACGTGAAGGCGCACGGCTATTCCTTCGAAACTGTGTGAAGGCCCTCGTTGTATTCTGTGTTTCAATAATCATCCTCTTAGCAATCCGTTCGAGGACGAATCTATTGCCACCGCAAGAACAACTCATTTCTGGCGCTGCGGCTTTCGCATTCTTAGTGCGCTGGCAGAACACGAAGAAGAGGTCTCGCTACATCCCGAAAAAGACACGCAAAGCCGTGATTGAGCGTGACCTGAAGGGCGAGAAATTCGATTCCACTATTCACC
>DASZMZ010000071.1:0-3232 GCA_035551455.1 Candidatus Sulfopaludibacter sp. | reverse complement strand
CGGCCCGATATGGCGCCGCCAGACGTTATCCTTGCGAAGTGGAGTATTCCCGTTTTCCGACGGGAATACCCAAGCATCGGGTACCGTGTTCGCACAAAGCCCTCGCCACTGCAAAACTTCGGAGAGCAGACTTTCACTGAGCGCCGCTTTTCGAATCGACTTTGGCGACTTCGGAGAGTCTATATCGCCGCGGTAAATCCGTTGCCGAATCT
Organism: Candidatus Sulfopaludibacter sp.; assembly: GCA_035551455.1. GTDB lineage: Bacteria > Acidobacteriota > Terriglobia > Bryobacterales > Bryobacteraceae > Sulfopaludibacter. The sequence goes on along the minus strand of DASZMZ010000071.1, from coordinate 3,020 downwards.
GCGCGTAAGGCGGTTCCAGATTCACCCATCTCAAACCGAAGATTTCCCCCGGCCGCATCCCGGCAATTCCGGCCAGTTTCCAAGTAAGGTGTCCTTTCGGCAGGCGTGCGTGACGGGGGTTGGCAGGTATTGTTTTGGTAAAGCTGTCGCCGACGGGCGACAGATTATGCGTCGCCGAAACTCTCAGAAGGTGCCTGAAGCAATCACCCAGCTACAAACGCAGTTGGACCAGTGGCGTAGCACGCAGAAGGGGCGGACCAAGTTGCCGGAGTCATTCTGGCAGGCCGCCGTCGACCTCGCCAAAGAGTACGGACTTTTCCGGACGGCAGATCCACTGCGATTGGATTACATGCGCCTGAAGAAACGGTTGGAAGGTTCCACGGGCACACCTCGAAAGCAGCCACGCGCGGCATTCGTGGAATTAGTGGCGCGGCCGGCAGATCTGCAGGAGTGGGTCATCGAGTTCGAGTCCGCGGGACGGGCGAAGATGCGCATCCAGTGGAAGTCCGCCGCCCCGCCGGATTGGGTAGGGCTTTTGCGCGCCTGGCGGGAAGTGGAAGGATGATTCAGATCACGGCCCAGATGCGCGTGCTGGTTGCCATAGAGCCAGTCGACGGTCGCAAGGGGATTGATTCGCTAGCACGCCTTTGCCAGGAAAAGCTGGCGGAAGATCCGTTCTCCGGATGCGTGTTCGTGTTCCGCAGCCGCCGTGGAACCACGATCCGGCTGCTCAGCTATGACGGTCAAGGATATTGGCTGGCACAGAAGCGGCTTTCCAAGGGGCGTTTCGTCTGGTGGCCGGAAAGCGAGGGAGCAGCCAAGCCGCTGGAAGCCTACGAGGCACAGCTGCTGATGGCGGCGGGGGATGTGGCCCGAGTCCGGGCAGCGCCGATGTGGCGACGGGTCAACGCGCTGAAGTGACGTGGTGGGAAACGTCGGGTATTTTCCCACTTGCGTTCCAAGAAAAGCGGATTCATACTGCTGAGCATGGGAGCAGCAACCATGCCCACCCTCCGGTACCGAGGCCGCGAGATCACCACGGCCGACATCCTATATATACGCGAGTTGGTCGCCTCCAGTTCCGGCGAGAGCCGGCGGACGTTGTCGAAGAAGTTGTGCGAGACAGGGGGATGGCGGCAAGCCAACGGCGCCTTGCGCGACATGGTGTGCCGGGGACTGTTGCTGATGCTAGAGCGGGCAGGGGAGATCGCGTTGCCGCCGGTAAGCTACGTGCGGCATAATCCGCTGGCGCACAGAGCACGGCCGACTCCGATATTGCTGGACCAAACGCCCGTGGAGGCTAAGCTGAAGGACTTGAGGCCAATCGAGTTCCAACAGGTGCGGCGCACGTCGGAGGAACCGCTGTTCAACAGCTTGATGGAGCATCATCATTACCTGGGCTACGAGCAACCGGTGGGCGAGCACCTGAAGTATCTGGCATGGGCGCAAGGCCGGCCGGTCGCCTGCATGGCATGGTCGTCGGCGCCACGGCACATCGGCAGCCGCGACCGCTACATCGGCTGGAACGCGGAAGCGCGCCGGCGCAACATCCGTTTCATCGCCTATAACACGCGCTTTCTGATCCTGCCTTGGATCCGTGTTCCGCACCTAGCGTCGCACATTCTGGGGAGGGTGACCCGCGCCCTGTCCGGCGACTGGGAACGAATGTATGGTCATCCGGTTTACTTCGCGGAAACCTTCATCGATCCAGGACGTTTTCGCGGCGCCTGTTATCGCGCGGCCAACTGGCAACTCCTCGGGTTGACTACCGGGCGCGGCAAGAACGACCAGACGAACAAGCCGAACCGCCCGATCAAAGAAGTCCTCGGCTTGCCGTTGACGCGGCGTTTCCGCGAGTACCTCTCCCAGTTATGAGACGACGAGTCGAGGTGAACCTGGACGAACTGGATCAGATCATCGATCGCAGCACGCGCGCCCCGCTGAGCGCATCGGAAGGCCAGAAGCTCAAAACCGCGCTCCATGCCATGGCAGAGAAACTGGTGCGGAAACGAAGTACGGAGAAAACCAGTGCCGTTCTGCCACCGGATGCGGCATCAGGCAAGCCGGAGGCCGGCGCATCGGCTCCGGTCGGGCATGGGCGCAATGGCGCCGCGGCGTTTACCGGCGCCAATCGGGTTGCCATCGCACACGCCACGCTCCATTCCGGCGACCAATGCCCGGAGTGCCGCCAGGGAAAAGTCTACCGCCAGAAAGAGCCGGCGACGCTGGTCAGGTTCGTAGGACACGCACCCCTGGAAGCGACCGTGTTCGAGATGGAGCGACTGCGCTGCAATGCTTGCGGACAGGTTTTCACCGCTGACGAACCGGGGACGGCGGGTCCGGAAAAGTACGAGGAGACGGCCGTGGCGATGATCGCCCTGTTGAAGTACGGTACCGGAGTGCCATTTAAGCGGCTGGAAAGGCTACAGGAATATCTGGGAATGCCGCTGCCAGCGACGACGCAGTGGGATCTGATGGCGGGCGCCGCGGAACTGCTCCGGCCGGTACTGGAGGAGTTGATTCGACAGGCGGCGCAGGGCAGCGTCATGCACAACGACGATACCGGCATTCGGATTCTGCGCCTGGCACGCGAACCGGGCGACAAGCGGACGGGCGCCTTCACCAGCGGCATCGTATCGCTGGTGGGCGCATGGACCCTCGCGCTGTTCTTCACCGGATGGAAGCATGCGGGGGAGAACCTCTCCGAAGTGCTGAAACAGCGCGCGCGCGGGCTGCCAGCGCCGATCCAGATGAGCGACGCACTATCGCGCAACTCGCCGAAGGTGGCAGGCATCGAACCGCTGCAGGCGAACTGCCTCGCTCATGGAAGACGGCAGGTGGTGGAGGTGGCGACAACTTTCCTGAAGAGTACCGTTATGTGTTGGAGACACTGCGCGACGTTTATCATCACGACGCGCAGGCGCGAGCACAGGCCATGTCGCCGGAACAACGGCTGCGCTTCCATCAGGAGCAAAGCGGGCCGATGATGAAAGGGCTGCATGAGTGGATGGAGGCGCAGT
>DASZMZ010000070.1:0-2067 GCA_035551455.1 Candidatus Sulfopaludibacter sp. | reverse complement strand
GGCATAAACATGTATCTTCAACTTACCCCTACCTCGTCGGATGGAGCAGCTACTTCGGATTCTGCCAGACCCCTCGCGTGCTCACGAACCTGGAAGCGTGGATCCGCCGAAGATTACGCTCGTATCTTTGGCGGCAGTGGGGGAACGGGCGCAACCGTTTCAAAGAACTGCGCCGACGTGGCGTATCGAAGTTCAGAGCAGCGGTCGCGGCCGGTTCGCCGACGGGTTTCTGGCGCATGTCAGGCCACCCAGCGGTTCAAACGGCCCTACGCAATCACCACTTCGATTCACTTGGTCTCCCCCGACTCTATGTTCCGGCCTCAGCTTAACCCGGTCGAACCGCCGTGGTACGTGACCCGTATGCCCGGTGGTGTGGGAGTGGCGGCGCCGCGAGGCGTCCCCCTATCCCGATCAACGTCCTTTATGTTGCACTAACTTTGCTCGTAAACTTGTCATTTTCCAAAGTCGACTTCAACGGCTTGCCAAAGTCCTCTGCAACGGTCCGCCGCGGCCGAGATCAGGCCGGTGGTTGCGCCCGTCCAGCGGACGGTGGGACTTTCCTTTTCGAGGGTCCGGTAGCAATGGAACCGAAAGTTCGATTTCGGCAGGAGCCCAAGGCTGGGTGGTTTTCTCCGTCCCGCGTCGACTAGACCAAGCCCAACTTCCACAGTCAGGACTTGGTCGTATCGGGAAACCCGCGGCATTCCGTGGGTGTCGCGTGTCCTGATGCAATTGTGGTGCTAAATCCATAGCCGATCTGGTGGGATAATCTCACAGATGTCTTGACTTATGCGGATTCGTCATGGTGTCACTGCCTCAACCAGGACATCAGCCATGTTCGTCCGTGTCAAGAAGATCGGCGGCTACGAATACCTCTACCTCGTCGAGAACGCCCGCGAAGGTGGCCGCCACGTTCAGCGCGTCATCAAGGCGCTCGGCCGGCGCGATGAGGTCGAGGCCTCCGGCCTGCTCGACGGCCTGATCGCCTCCGCGGCACGCCACTCCCGACGCTCCATTGTGCTGTCCAGCTTCTACCGCGGCGAACTGGCGGAATTGCGCCGCCAGAGTATTGGCCCCGATCTGGTGTTCGGCCACCTGTGGCGAGACACCGGCTGCCAGGCGGTGTTGCATCAGCATTTGGCTGGACGCAGTTTCGGCTTCGACGTCGAGCGCGCCGTCTACCTGACGGTGCTGCACCGGCTGATAGTCTCCGGCTCCGACCGCCATGCCAACACCTGGCAGCAGACCCTCGAAATCCCCGGCGTCGAGGACCTCACGCTCAACCACGCCTACAAAGCCATGGCCTGGCTCGGTGAGGAAATCGGCGGCGACGACGGCGACCAGATGCGCCATTGCACCGATGCCATCGAAGAAGCGCTATATGAACACCGTAAAACGCTGTTCGGCGCACTCTCGGTCGCCTTCTTCGACACCACCTCGCTGTATTTCGAGGGCCACGGTGAGGCTGCGTCAAGGTTCCAGCCGGCGAAGCCGGGTGGAATACGCAGACGAGGTGGCGCCACGCTGGGTCAGCGCGGCCACTCCAAGGACTTTCGCCCGCAACTCCCGCAGGTGGTTGCTGGGTATCGTGCTGGACGAGCAGGACCGGCCGATCGCCTCCTTCCTGTGGCCCGACAACACCGCCGATGTCACCGCCCTACTGCCGGTGGTTGAGCGGCTGCGCAGTCGCTTCGGCGTTGACCGGGCCTGCATCGTCGCCGACCGCGGCATGATCAGCGCCGCCACCATCGCCGCGCTGGAGGCGCTCAAGATCGACTACATCCTGGGCGCGCGCGAGCGGTCCACCAAGGAAGTGCGTGAGACGGTGCTGCACGACGATGGCGCGGCGGTTCCGCTGACCATCCCACGCCAGAAGGGCGAAACCGATCTGGCGGTGAAGGAGGTCAAGGTACTCGGCCGCCGCTATATCGTCTGCCGCAATGCGGAGGAGGCGCGCAAGGACGCCGAAACCCGCGCCAAGCTGCTCGACGGCCTGCAACGCAAATTGGCCGAAGGCGGCAAGAGCCTTGTCGCCAACTCCGGCTACCGCCGCTATCTCGCGCCACC
>DASZMZ010000069.1:0-3850 GCA_035551455.1 Candidatus Sulfopaludibacter sp. | reverse complement strand
CATCCGGCAGGAAGCGGACGTGATCTCCACCGAAGCCCGGGCCAAGCACAACGATTACGTCGCCAGCCACGATGGCAATACCGGCGAGCACACCGGGCTCAATTTCTACTCGCCGAACATCAATATCTTCCGCGATCCCCGCTGGGGGCGCGGGCAGGAGACCTATGGCGAAGACCCGTTCCTCACGGCGCAGATGGGGATCGCGTTTGTGCGCGGGCTTCAGGGGGACGATCTCGCGCACCCGAAGGTAATCGCGTGCGCCAAGCATTTTGCGGTACACAGCGGTCCGGAGAAACAGCGGCATCACATGAACATGACGCCTCCCGAGCGGGATTTGTATGAGACGTATCTCCCGGCGTTCGAGGCGTTGGTCACCCAAGGCCATGTCGGGTCGGTGATGGGCGCGTACAGCGCGCTGGACGGCAAGCCATGCTGCGCCGACGAGTTTCTGCTGACGGATATTCTGCGTAAACGATGGGGATTCGACGGCGTGGTCTTCTCCGACGGTGGCGCCATCGGCGACATCTGGGCGGAGCATCACTATGTGTCCGGTCCGGTGGAAGCGGCGGCGGCGGCGGTCAAGGCCGGCTGCGACGTTTCATCCGGCGGCATGGGGCCGCGCGACGCCGCTCGACCCGGTGTCTCGGCCAGTGCAACCCAACCCGGTCACGCCAACGCCGGCATCAAAGGAGGCAGCGCCTTTTCCGTGCTCCCGCAGGCGGTGCAAAAGGGATTGATTTCAGAGTCGGAGATCGACACGGCGGTGACTCGCGAGCTGACGCTGCGCATGCGCCTGGGAATGTTCGATCCAGCGGAACAGCAACCACTGGCGAAGATTGGCATCGATCAGAATGGCACGCCCGAACATCGGGCTTTGGCGCTCAAAGTGGCGCAGGAATCGATCATATTGCTAAAAAACGACGGGCAATTGCCCCTGGACCGGGCCAGGTACAAGCGCATCGCCGTGATCGGTCCCAACGCCGACGCGGCGCGCATGCAGCTTGGAAATTACGCAGGGAAGTCTTCAACGGTGACGCTTCTGGAGGGAATCAGGAGAATCGTCGGTAACGGCGTGGAGGTGGTGCATGAAATGGGCTGCCCGCTGGCCGTGAAGCGCGACCATTCCGACCTGCCGCCGCCGGAGATGGCGAATAAGGCGATGGAGGCGGCTAAAGGTGCCGATCTGATCATCTTCGTCAGCGGGCTGGATATGAACCTGGAAAAGGAGGAGGGACCGGCGCGGCTGGACGTGTACGAAGGCTTCAGCCGGGGAGATCGGGTCAAGATCGAGCTGCCGGCGCCGCAGGAGGATTTGATCAAACAGCTCGCAGCGACGGGAAAGCCGATGGTGCTGGTGAACTGCTCCGGCAGCGCGATCGCGATGCCGTGGGAAACGGAGCATCTGCCGGCCGTTGTCCAAGCCTGGTATCCCGGCGAAGAAGGCGGTACCGCCGTGGCTCAAGTCCTGTTTGGCGACGTCAACCCCGCCGGGCGATTGCCAATCACCGTTTACGCTTCCACCGACGACCTTCCGCCGTTTGAAGATTATTCGATGGCCAATCGGACGTACCGATATTTCACCGGCAAGCCGCTTTATGCCTTTGGCTATGGGCTGAGTTACACCAGGTTTGATTATGCCGACGCGAAACTCATCTCCGCGGGCATTGGGCCTGCCGACTCGATCAAGCTTTCGTTCGCCGTGAAGAACACGGGATCGTGGGATGGGGATGAAGTGGCTCAGGTTTACTTCCGCCACGTTGATCCGGCCGTGCCGCAACCGAAACTGGCGCTGTGCGGGTTTACGCGCGTTCATGTCGCCAAGGGAGGATCCGCGACGGTTACAATGGAGGTTCCCGCGCAGCGGCTGCGATACTGGGACACAACGCAGAAGAAATATGGGGTGGAAAACGGCAGTTACGAATTGCTCATCGGCGGGGCGTCCAATGACATTCGCCTCCACCTGCCGCTGAGAGTCGGATGATTTCCCGTCGCAAGGTCTCCTGTGACGTGGAACGGCATCCAGGAGGCGCCGTGCCGAGGAAGGCACGGACTGATCCATGCCGATCCGCGTCACTTACCGTCTGACTCCGTGCGAGCCGCGCGCTTTCGTGCCGCCCGGCGCCGGTTCGGTGCCCGTGGAATCTTCTCGCCGCGAAAAGATTTGAGACCTTAGAGCGTTTCTCAGGTTGCTGTCTCGCCGTACCCGCAGTGCTCGAAGTACCCGTCGCAGTCGTCCGGGGTCACCGCCGACAGTGCAACCCGGACGGCGTCAATCAGCGTTTCGAACGTGCGGGCGCCAGCCTTTCGTAGGCACGCCTTAACCTTCGACCACATGTTCTCGATCGGGTTGAAGTCCGGTGAATAGGGCGGCAGATACACCAGCGTACATCCGGCTCCCTCGATCGCGTCGGTCACACGCTGGCTCTTGTGGGACGACAGGTTGTCCATGATGACGATGTCGCCAGACGTCAGTTCCGGAACCAGGACCTGTTCGACGTAGCCGGCGAACGAGTCGCCGTTGATCGAGCCGGGCAGCATTAAGGGGGCGACGACCCCGTCCAGCCGCACGGCGGACAGCAGCGTGGTGGTTTGCCAGTACCCCGCCGGCGACGAATCCACCAGGCGCTGCCCCTGAGGGCATCGCCCGAAGAGCCGGGCCATGTGGGTATTGATGCCGCATTCATCGAGGAAGACCAGGCGGCTGAGGTCCAGACCCGGCAGGCAGTGCTCCCAGATCTCACGTTCGGCCCTCACGTCGGGCCGATCCTGTTCGCTCGCGTGGTCCGACTTTTTTTTTAGCGACAGCTTCATGTCGTTCAACGTCCGGTGGACCGTGCTGATGCTGACCGGGAAAAGCAGTTGCTTTCTCAATTCCTCAAGCGTCGCGTCAGGCGTCTGCTCGACCAATCTCGCCAACTCCTGACGGCGAGCCGCGTCCATCAGCGGATCCGGCCCGTGCTTCTGCTTGATGGCCGTTCGAATCTCGTCTTTCAGCCACCGGCGCCTTACCCGCCGAACCCAGTCACAACTCACTTTGAACCTTTCGGCGATCTCAGCGGTCCCCATTCCCTCCTCGTAACATTCCAGGACCAGCTCGCGTAGTTTGTCCGGATAGGCTTCCATGCCGCAGCTCCTTTGTTGAGCGTACGATAGCATGAGGAAGTCAATCGCGATAGCAACCTGAGAAACGCTCTAGTTGCTAGAAAAGGCACAAGCCCGGTACGCTCATCCACTAGCCACTAGCCACCAATTCCCTATGCCCTCTTCCGCCCCCATCAAGACCCGCCGAGCGACCGAAGCGGACGTGCCGACGGTGCTCGGGTTCATTCAGGCGCTGGCCGAGTACGAGAAGCTGGCCAGCGCGGTGACGGCCAACGAGGAGGTGCTTCGCAAACACCTGTTCGGCCCGAACACTGCGGCCGAGGTTCTGCTGGCCGAGTCGGAAGGGCAGACCGTGGGCTTCGCCTGCTACTTCCAGACGTTCTCGACGTTCGTGGGCCGGCCGGGGCTGTGGCTGGAGGACATTCTGGTCCTGCCGCAACACCGCGGCCGCGGCGTCGGCCGGATCCTGCTGCGCGAGGTGGCGAAGATCGCCTTCGAGCGCAACGCCGGCCGGCTGGAGTGGTCCGTGCTCGACTGGAACACGCCGGCCATCGAGTTCTACAAAAAGGTCGGCGCCGTCCCAATGAGCGACTGGACCACCTACCGCGTCACCGGCGAAGCCCTCCGCCGCCTCGCGGTCGGAGTCGCAGGATGAGTATCCGGCTTTGGTTTTTGGATCGTTGCTTTTGAATTGAAGGAAGCACAGATGTCCGTCCTGTCAGCGGCACCCGCTCACGGCATTCCAATC
>DASZMZ010000068.1:0-14856 GCA_035551455.1 Candidatus Sulfopaludibacter sp. | reverse complement strand
GGGCGGGTTGGTGTGGAGGAGGCGGTAGCCGGCGGGTACGCCGAGCAGGAGCAGGAGCGCGGCGGCAGCGAGGATTGTGGGGGAGAGGCGTTTGCGCGGCGGCGAGGCCGGCATGACGATGGTCTGCGTGGCGGCGGCTTCGAATTGGGAGACGGGCGTACCTCTCAAGGTGGCAGCCATTTCGGCGGCGGACTGCCAGCGCGCGGCCGGGTCCTTTTCGAGGGCTTTGGCGACCACCATTTGGAGATCCTGGGGAACGCCGGTGCGGATGGTGGCGATGTCGGGGGCCGGGTCGGTGAGGATGGCGTGGATGAGGGCGGAGCGATGGTCGCGATGGAACGGCATATTGCCGGTGAGCATTTCGAACATGACGACGCCCAGCGACCAGATGTCGGTGCGGGCGTCGATGGCGCGGCCGCGCGCCTGTTCGGGCGACATGTAGGCGGGGGTGCCGACGGCGTTGCCCTCACCGGTGACACGGAGGGCGTCGGAGGAGAGCGCCAGGCCGAAGTCCATGATGGAGACGTGGCCGCCGGGATCGAGCATGATGTTGGCGGTCTTGATGTCGCGGTGGACGATTCCGAGGCCGTGCGCGCAGGCTAGACCGGACGCGATTTGGGCGGCGATATCGGCGACTTGGGCGGCGGGCAGGGTACCGCGAGCGATGCGGCTGTGGAGGGTTTCTCCCTCGAGGAATGCCATGACGATGAAGAACTGGCCTTCCACCTCTTCAATGTCGTAGATGGGGCAGATATTGGGATGGCGGGCCAGCGCGGCGGCGTGGGCCTCATTGAGGAAGCGCTGTTTGGAGCGTTCGGTGAAGGATTCCGGCGGCAGGAATTTCAGGGCGACGGGGCGGTGCAGGCGGGTGTCTTCGGCGCGATACACCATGCCCATACCGCCTCTGCCGATCAGGCCGACGATGCGATAGCGCGAGATGGTGTCGCCGGGATTCATGGGATGGCGTCCGTGTCGTCGTCCTGGGTGACGGGGGTGGGGTCTTCCAGGGAGATGTTGCGGACGGCGACCAGTTTCTCGGAAGCGTATAACTCGATGCGAAGGTGGGACGGATTCGGGGTAGGGGGAAGGGTATAGGATGCCTGGCCGGAGGGGGCGGTCAGGGCCAAAGTTCGATTCAAGTAAAACTTTAATGTGCCCGGCGTAGACTTCAATTTTAAAGTTAGTTTGGCGTCCGGAATCCCGGCGTCGATGCGATGGGAGGGCATGACGGCGAGCTCCTGGCAGGCGCGGCGGATGATGCTGGGATAGCTCTGCAAAACGTCGTCGACGGACTCCGGGATGAAGCGGATATCGACATTGACGCCGACGTCTTCGACTGGCTGGCCCTGGAAGGATTCGACCCGGGAAGATCTCCGCATGGCCAGACTCATGCTGGCGTCGCGGGGCAATTTCTTGAGGTCGATACCGGGATCGGGGCCGAGCTTTTGAAGCAGGTCGTCGTGGTTCCAGACGGTGGCGCCGCCGCCGCCGGTGGTGTGGTCGGGGCCGATGATCTTGCCGATACCGTGGTCTTGAAAGGCGGCGGCGAAGATGTCGGCGGCGCTGTAGGTGAGTCCGTCCACCATCAGCATGACGGGACCCTGATAGATCTGGCCGACATTATTGGCGGTGCGCGCATCGGTGAGCGGCTGTCCGCTGGTGAGGCGTTCGCCTGCCGGGAAGGGAACGTTGGCGGCATCGGCCAGCCAGGCTCCGAGTTCCACGTGGGCGTCGGTGAGTTTGGAATCGTCGGCGGCGGAGCGGGGAGCTTTGGAGTCGAGTGCCGCTTGAATGCCGCTGAGGATTCTCAAGAGCGCCGGCGTATTGGCCAGGTGGAAGCGCTGCGGCGTGATGGTGCCGGGGGTGAGCATCTGGAGCATCCGCTCGGTAGCCTCCACCTCGCCGCCGGGGTTGCCGCGAATATCGATGACCAGGCCGTCGGGGGCCTGCTGATCCATGATGGTGAGGATGCGCTGGAATTCGTCGACCAGGCGGTCGGCAGCGCCCAGAGCGGATTGGGCATCGCTGAAAGTCTTGATGCGGAGGTAGCCGAAGCGGGCGTCGGGGCGGCTTTCGCACACCAGGTCCGAGAGGTAGATGTGGCCCTGCACGCGGGGTCCGTTGGTGTACATGAACTCGAAAACGTCGGGGAGGGTGGAGACGGCGTTGGGGTCCTGTTCCGAATGAGTCGGCGCCTGGGCCTGGCCCTGAAAGAGTCCGCCAAAATGGCCGCTGGCGGCCGTGACGGCACTGATACTATAGGCGGCGCTGGGGAGCGCCATGCGGGCTCCGAAGCCGGTGCCGACGGCCCACGGCATACGGATTCCGCGAATTTCGGTGCGTCCGGCGGGCGTGTAGTAAATGACCGCGGAGGGCATCTCGTCGGGGAATGGGAGTTGGACGAAAGTGAGGGGGCGGACGGTGCAGTGGATGACGCCGCGGGTATGAATCGCCGAGGTGTTGCCGCCGGGCAGACGGGAGGCGGCGCGGCGGACGTGGTTCTCCATGGGTTCGGCGCCCCAGGCGAGGATTTCCGCGCCGGGTCCGAAGAACGGGTGTCCGAAATCGGCAGAGTTTTGGGTACTGAGGACGCGCGAGACGATGTAGCGGGCGCGGTCGCGGTCGTAATAGTGGCGCATTTGAAAGGGCAGGAAGGCCACGGCGCCGCGGAAGGGCGAGGGTTTTCCGTAAAGCGAATGGGCGTCGCGCACCAGGGAAAAAGCGGCGACCACGAAATCGTGGAAGTCAGATTCGGTCAGGTCCGCGAGAACGGGGAGGACATTTTCGGTGAGGTATTCGGCGGGATGTGGGAAATGATAAATGTCCTTCTTGAAGGGCATATGAGGGTATAGATGCTCGAACATCAAGGAGGTTTGTTCAAGAATTTCTTGACGTTCCTCGACGCTGGTTGGGTCCTGCTCGGCTGCCAGCAGAAAATCGGCTACCGGGTGGATGGCGAGGTCGGGCAGGCCCAAGGCTTCTCGCTGGGATATCAGGTAATCCCACGACTGGCGAACAAGATCGGACGCATCTTCGAACGGCAGTACAGCCTGAGGAATCATGTTCGGCCTTGCCTAGAGTTATCTTTTGCCTAAGAGTTATTCATTGTCACACATCCCCACCGTCATCGGAATCGTCGGATGGGGGAGTGGGATCGAGCAATGAGAGATTGCGAACCGCCACCAGGACGGCTGTATGAGCCTCGATCCGCAGGGTCGCGGGACTGGCGATGCCGGGTACGGCGGGAACTGTGTACGACGGTTGGCCGGGGGCTGCACTGAGAGCCTGATGGCCATTTAAGTAAAACACGAGAGAATGAATCGCATCCTGTTGATTCGGAGAGGTTGTCTTCGCCGTAAGAGTTATGTTTACGCTGCCGTCCGGGTTGATGTGGGGCTTGACGTTATCGAGGCGATAGGCGGCCATCATCTCCAATTCCACGCAGGCGCGCCGGACGATGCTGGGGTAGCCTTCGAGCACGTCGGCAACGGAGACGGGTGCGAACTGCACGTCGACTTTGACGCCGACGTCTTCCACCGGTTGACCGTCGAAGAAAACCACACGGGAGCAGCGGCGCACGGCGAGACTCATGGAGGTATCGCGGGGCAGGGGTTGGAGCGCAACACCGGGAGACGGTCCCAATTTGCTGCGCAGGTCCGAGTGGCTCCAGAGGGTGGCGCCGCCTCCGCCGGTGGTCGCGTCCGGCCCGATGATGTGGCCGATGGCATGGTCCTGGAAGCCGGCGGCAAAGATGTCGGCTGCGCTGTAGGTCAGGCCATCCACCATCAGCATGACGCGGCCCTGATAGATTTGTCCGGTATCGTTGGCGAGGGCGGGAGAGGTGAGCGGCTGGCCGCTGGTGAGGCGGTCGCCGGCGGGAAAAGGGGTATTTGCGGCGTCGTCAAGCCATGGGCCGAGTTCCAGTTTGGCGTCGGTGAGTTTGCTGTCGTCGGCCGGGGTGCGGGGTGTCTTGGAGGCGGCGGACTTGATGTTGGCGAGCACGGTGAGCATGGCCGGGGTATTGGCCAGGTGGAAGCGCTGAGGCGTGATGGGGCCGGGCGTGAGCATCTGGAGCATGCGTTCGGCGGCCGCGACCTCGCCGCCTGGATTGCCGCGAATATCGATGACCAGGCCATCCTGCGCCACCTCATCCATCAATGTAAGAATTCTCTGGAACTCATTGACAATACGGTCTGCTGCTGCAAGAGACGCCTGTCCATCGCTGAAGCCTTTGATGCGAATGTAGCCGAAGCGGGCGTCGGGGTGGGCGGGGCAGATCAGGTCCGATAGATTGATGTAGCCCTGCTGCAGGGGACCCTTGGTATAGAGGAACTCGAAGACGTTTGGAAGCTGGGAAACGGCGTTGTGATCGTTCGGGTCGGGCGGGGGAGAGGGATTCTTCCATTGGAGGATTTTGCCGCATTCGAAGCTGGCGAGGCTGAGAGAGCTCATGCTATAGGCGGTGTTGGGAAAGCCGGTCTGCATGGCGAAGCCGGTGGCGGCGGCCCAGGGCATGCTGATGGCTTGGGGGTGGGTTCCGCCGATGGGCAGATAGGTGAGAGAGGCACTCGGCAATTCGTCGGCGAACGGCACCTGCACAAAGGTCAGGGGTCGGACGGTGCAATGGATGGCGCCGCGGGTGCGGGCGGCCGTGAGGTTGCCGCCAGGGAGGCGGGCGGCGGCGCGCTGCACGTGATTCTCGATGGGCTCCTGACCCCAGGCCAGGATCTCGGCGCCCGGGGCGAAGGCGGGGTGATCGAAGCCGGCCATGACGCTCGCGACGATGTAGTGGACGCGGCCGGTTTCGTCGGTGTACGGCCTCATTTGGAACGGGAGAAAGGCGACGGAGCCGCGAAACGGGGAAGGCTTGCCGTAGAGCGAGTGGGCGTCGCGCACCAGGGAGAAGGCGGCGACGATAAAATCGTGGAAATCGGATTCGCCGAGGGACTGGAATTGAGGAATGACGGCTTGAGCCAGGTAATCGGCGGGATGGAGGAAGTGGTAGATATCCGTTTTGAACGGCATGTGCGGATAGAGGTTGCGGAACAGGAGGATGGCCTGGTCGAGAATGATCTGGCGTTCGGCGGCGGTGGTGGGGTTCTGTTCGGCGGCGGCGAGAAAATCGGCGAAGGGCTGGATGGCGAGGTTGGTGAGGCCGAGTTGGTTTTTTTGCGCCAGTAGAATATCCCAGGCCCGGGTGGTGATGCTGGACGCGTCTTCGGCGCGAAACACGGGAGCCGGCGGCACAGGTGCTTGCATTTGAGTGCATCTATTGTGACATACGGGTGTATTAGTGGGGGTACAATTGGGCCGTATGTCTATCAAGTCGCAGGCGGAGTTTGAGAAGCTTCGGGTGATCGGGCGGATTGTGCGGCTGGCGCTGGACCGGGCGGCGGCGGCGGTGCGGCCAGGCGTGACGACGGCGGAGCTGGATGCGGTGGGAGCTCGGGCACTGGCGGAGAACGGGGCGGAATCGGCGCCGCCGAAGGTGTACGGATTTCCCGGCGCGTTGTGCATAAGCGTGAACGACGAGGCGATTCACGGGATCCCGGGGGAGCGCGTGGTGCAGGCCGGCGACCTGGTGAAACTGGACCTGGTGGCGGAAAAGGGCGGCTATTTCGCCGACGCCGCGGTGACCGTGCGCGTGGGGTCGACCTCCGTGCAGGCAGAGGCGTTGGCGCGGTGCGCGGAGACGGCGTTCTACCAATCGCTGCCGTCGGCGCGGGCCGGGAATCGGGTGAGCGAGATTGGGCGCGCGGTGGAGCGGGAGACGCGGCGGTGCGGTTTTTCGGTGATGCGCGAATTGTGCGGCCACGGTGTGGGCCGGACCATCCACGAAGCGCCCAACGTGCCGAACTACCACGACCCTCGGATGAAGACCCGGCTGACTGAGGGCCTGGTGATCACCATTGAGCCGATCATCGCGGCGGGTCTGGGGACCGGCGAGTTGCAGGACGACCACTGGACCATCCGCACGGCGGATGGCAGCCTCTCGGCTCACTTCGAGCATACCCTGGTGATTACCAAAGACGCGCCGATACTGCTGACGGCGGCGTAGGAACTCTATGATCCGCGGATCCATTGCCGGGCTGTTGGCAGGGCTGGGACTGTATGCCGCGCTGCGCAGTGCCGGCTTCTATGGCTTTACGGGGCGCGAGACGGAAGGCCTGGCCATTCTGTTGCAAGTGGTCGGCGACATCTACGCGGTGCTGCTGGCGTTTGTCATCTTCGTGATCTGGGGTCAGTTCACGGAGGTGGCGGACTGCGTGATGCGCGAATGCGACTCGCTGACCGATGTGCAGCGTTTCAGCAACTACCTGGATGCCGAGTCGCACGCGGCCATCCGGCGGGCGCTTTCGAACTATGCGGCGCACGTGCTGCGGTTCGAATGGGATGCGCTGGGCGACGGCCGTGCCGATCCCCAGGCGGAGATCGTTTTTTCCAAACTGGTGGCCAGCGTGGTGGAGGCGAACCCGCAGACCGACGCTCAGCGCCAGATGCACGGCCGGCTGATCGACATGGTCCGTGAGGCCGGCATGCGCCGCGGCGAGCGCGTATCGAAGAGCCTCACGCGAATTCCGCCGACCCTGGTGGCGCTGGTCAATACGATCGCCGGGGCGTTGTTGTTTCTCGTGTTCCTCTATCCCTTCCACACCTGGTACATGGGCGGGGGCGGTTTTCTGCTGGTGGGGGCGCTGCTGCTGTTGGCCAATTTCGTCATGATGGACACGGACAATCCACTCAAGGGCGCGTGGAACGTCAGTCCCGAGCCCTTCAACGGCCTGAAGACATAGGGTAACGCCGGGGCGGTTTCGGACGCCTATAACTTGAATCAGCTGAAAACTATGAGCCGCAATTTGTCCATTCTCCCGGCGATCGCATTATTCGCCCTCGCCGCCGGGGCGCAGACTCTGCCGTCCGGCGTCCAGAAAAAGGCCTCCGTGGGAGGTATCACGGAATATGACTATCCCAACGGACTGCGCGTCCTTTTGTACCCGGACGCGGCCAATCCCAAGGTGACGGTCAACATGATCTACCTGGTCGGTTCGCGCCATGAAGGGTACGGCGAGACCGGGATGGCGCACCTGCTGGAACATCTGGACTTTATCGAGACCACCAACGGCCGGCAGATCAAGAACGAGATTGTGGCCCACGGCGCCAACTGGAACGGCACCACCGACTTCGACCGCACCAATTACTACGAGACGGTGACGTCGACCGACGACAACCTGAAGTGGGCGTTGGGGTTGGAGACGGACCGGATGGCGCACGTGAAGTTCACCAAGCAGATTCTGGACACCGAAATGACGGTGGTACGCAACGAGTTTGAACGCGGCGAGAACAGTCCGCAGTCGATCCTGTCGGAGCGCGTGGCGGCGACGGCCTTCCTGTGGCACAACTACGGAAAGAGCACCATCGGCTCTAAAGAAGATATCGAGAAGGTGCCGGTGGACCGGCTGGAAGCCTTCTATCACAAGTTCTATCAGCCGGATAACGCCGTGCTGGTGATCACGGGCCGGCTGGACGAGAGCAAGACTCTGCAGTACGTCGCCGACACGGTGGGCAAGTTGCCGCGTCCCACGCGCAAACTGGAGCAGACGTACACGGTGGAGCCGCCGCAGGACGGCGAGCGGTATGTGGAACTGCGCCGGGTCGGGACGGGGCAGGAAGTCATTGTGGCGTACCATTCTCCGGCCGCCGGACATCCGGATGCGGCGGCGTTTGCCGTACTCTCGGGCATTATGACGGGCGGCGGTGGTGGTAGCGGCGGTCGCGGGGGCGGCGGCGGCGGGGCCGAGGGTCGCCTGACGAAGGCGCTGGTGGATAACAAACTGGCGACGTCGGCGAGCATGCGCTTTGAGCAATTGCATGATCCCGGCCTGGTGCAGTTCAGCGCCAATCTGACCAACGACCAATCTCTGGACGCGGCCAAACAGGCCATCTACAAGGTGATCGCGGGGGTGATCAGCGAGCCGCCCACGAAGGACGAAGTGGAGCGAATCAAGGCCGGGATGCTGCGGCAGCTGGAGAATTCGCTTTCCGATGCGCAGACTCTGGGCGTGAACGGGTTGACTACTCCGGTCTCGCAGGGCGACTGGCGCCTGATGTTCCTGCAGCACGACCGCATTAAAGATGTGACGCCGGAAGACCTGGTCCGCGTGGCGAAGACGTACTTCAAGGCGTCGAATCGTACGGTGGGCTATTACATTCCCGACGCGGCGCCCGACCGGACCACGGTGCCGGCGACTCCCGACCTGGATGCGCTCCTGACCGGCTACAAGAGCAGCGTGAGCATCACCCACGGGGAGGCGTTCGACCCCACACCGGCCAACATCGAAAAGCGCGTGGTGCGCAGCAAGCTGTCCAACGGCATGAAGATGGTGATCCTGCCGAAGCAGACCGAGAACAGCATGGTGAGCGCGGTGATCGAACTGCGCTTCGGTGACGCGAACTCGCTCAAGGGTAAGAACAGCGCGGCGCAGTTCGCCGGGAGCCTGATGGGCCGGGCGACGCTCCACCATACACAGGAGCAGTTGCGCGACGAGATGCAGAAGCTGAATGCGCGCATTCAGGTGTCGGGCGGTGGTGGTGGAGGCGGTCGCGGCGGTCGTGGCGGCGGAGGCGGAGGCGGCGGAATTTCCAGCGCCAACACGAGTGTGACGGCGCCCGCGGCCAACTTCCCGGCAGCCATGAAACTGGCGGTGGAGATGCTGCGCGAGCCAGCCTATCCCGAGGCCGATTTCGACCGTACGCTGCAGCAGCGCATCAAGTCCCTGGAAGTGACGCCCACCGAACCGACGCAGTTGGGGGCTGAGATGCTGAGCCGCCACCTGAGTCCTTTCCAGCCGGGCGATGTGATGTATAGCCCGACGCGCGAGGAGCAATTGGCCGACCTGAAAAAGGTCACGCTGGAGGACGCCAAGAAATTCCACGATCAGTTCTACGGCGCGAATTACGGCGTGCTTGCGGTGGTGGGTCCGGTGGATCAGGCTGGCCTGAGGAAAACGGCGGAAGAGTTGCTCGGCAAGTGGAATACCTCGATGGCCTATCAGCCGATTCCGGCGCGGTACAAAGCGGCGAGCGCCATCAATCGCAAGATCGAGACGCCCGATAAGGCCAATGCGCAGTTTGAAGCGGGGGCGCGTTTCGCCATGTCGGAGAGCGACCCGGACTATCCGGCGATGCTGCTGGCCGGGTACATGTTCGGCGGTCCCATCACATCGCACATTTCGGATCGCATTCGCAATCGGGAAGGCCTGAGCTATGGCGCCAATGCGCGCGTGGCGATTCCCACGGAAGGCGATGCGGCGCTGCTCTCGGGTACGGTCAGTCTAAATCCGGTGAACGGGCCGAAGGTGGAATTCAGCTTCGTCGACGAACTGAAGAAGACCCTGAAGGACGGCTTCACGGCGGCGGAAGTGGCGGAGGCGAAGAAGGCGTATCTGGACACGCGGGCCAACGGGCGCGCGCAGGATACGGCCCTGCTGGGCCAACTGGCATCGCACGAGATGCAGAGCCGCACGATGCAATGGGACGCGCAGCTGGAAGCGAAAATTCAGGCGCTCACGCCGGAGCAGATCAACGCGGCATTCCGGAAGCACATCGACCCGGCAGCGGTTTCGATTGTGAAGGCCGGCGATTTTAAGGCAGCCGGCGTTTACCAGTAGGGGTGATGGCCGAGCTCCGCTCGGCGGACAGACGACGCAAGGCGATCGTCTATCCTACTGCCCGGCGGGGCACAGGCCTTTGTAAAACGGGCAGCGGCGGCAGTGGTCCGCCTCGACCAGGGGGAATTTCAAGGTCGCCTGGGCATCCAGAAAATCGTGGACTACCTGCTCCGGGGCATCCAGGAGACTGGGCCGCAGATCTACTTCGACGATCGTGTCGGGACGCAGGAAATGGAGCCAGGCGCGATCCGGGGGGCGGCCGGTGACGCGCTCAATGGCCGTCGCGTACAGGCGCAACTGGAGCGCGTAATCGTGCGCGCGGGCGCGGGCTTCGACCAGTCCCACGGCGTCGGTCTTGTAATCCACGATGCAGAGTTCGCCGCCTTCCTCGAACCACAGGTCGATCTGGCCGCGAATCACCAGGCCCTCCACCGCCAGCAGAAAATCGTACTCCCGTTCGATGCGGGTCGCCTTCTCCAAACGGCGGCCCAGCGCGCCTTTGCGAAACACCTCGGCCAGGCTGATCGCCTCGTCACTGGCATCTTCTAACGGGGCGTCCGCCAGCAGTTTATGCACCTGCGTTCCGAGGTCGGCGGCGGACAGATCCTCTTCCAGTTGGCGCGCGCGGCCTTCGAAGCCCAGATAAGCGCCCAGGTAATATTCGCGCGGACACCTGGCAAAGCGTGCCAGCGCCGTCACCGTGGCGTTGCCGTCTTGCTGACCCGACACCGCCGGCGCGTCCAGCAACTCCACGCCGGCAGCCTCCACCGTTTCCCGCGGCGTCATGCGCTGCGCGGCTTCCGGCGGACCTTCGGGGAGAGTGACGCGCAGCAGCCATTCGCGGCCGTCGGGCGCCGTGCGGACGTGCAGCCCCGCGGTACCCGGCTGCAATTTCGCGATCACCGTCTTGGACCAGTTATTCGGCTTGCCCGAATAACTCAGCACCAGCAGATCCTCGGCGCGGGTCATCGCCACATACAGCAGACGATCGCTCTCCTCGGCCTCGCGCTTCTTCCATTCGGCGCGCAGCGTGTGCATGTAGAGATCGTCCTTATCTTCGCGCACGGCGGGATTGCGCCAGCGCGCGCCCACTCCGGTGATCCGCGAGAAGGCCACCACCGGCGGATTGGTCTCGACGCCCTTGTGGATGGCCGCCACGAAGACCACGGGATACTCCAGGCCTTTGGCCGAGTGGACGGTCATCACCTGCACGGCGTTGACGGAATCTTCCGGCGGCGCATCGGGCTCGCGCGGATTGGATTCGCGAATCTGCGACAACTCTTCGACGAAGGCGTCCAGCGAACCGCGTGATGAGGCGGTGCGCGCCTGCGCCAGGAACTTGTCGATATTGGGGGCCGGCGGATAGGCGCAATCGTCCATCGCCTCCAGCAGCAGACGGTCGAAGGTGACGTACTCACGCCGCTCCCGCCAATCGCGGAGGCGGTCGCGGATGCGCGTGAGTTTGCGCCAATCGTCGCTGCTGAAATCGGCGGCGGCATCGCCGGTAAGCCACATCAGGGACGCGCCGATATTTTCGCCGCGCATCCGCAGCCGCAGCAGCGCCTCGTCGCTGGCTTCCACCAGCGGAGAGCGCAGCACGGTGGCCACGCTGATCTCGTCGCGCGGATTGGCGATGATGCGCAGCAGGTGCGTCAGGTCGTTCACCTCGCGCGATTCGTAGAAGCCGCGTCCGCGATTCACCACGTACGGAATCGCGAGCTCGTCGAACGCCGTGGCGAATTCGCCGATCACCTCGGTATTCCGCACCAGCACGGCCACATCCTCAAAGCGGAACTCGTTTTCGCAGAGTTCGGCCACGCGGCGGGCCAGCCACTGCGCTTCGAGCCGCGCATCGGGCGCGGCCAGCACCTCCACGGAGCATTCGCGCTCCGTATCGAACTTGCGGCCGGCCACCAGGCGGCGCGCCACAATGCCGGCCTGTCCAGCGGCCACGGTTTCCACGGCGCTCAGAATATCGGCGCGACTGCGGAAGTTGTCCACCAGGTTGACCAGATGGGCGCCGCTGTTTTCGATTTGCTCGCGATACTGGGCGAAGCCCGACGGGTCCGCATGACGGAAGCCGAAGATGGATTGATTGATATCGCCCACCGCATAGAAGCGGCCGGGCGAGCGGACCAGCGACAAGAGCCGCGCCTGCTGACCGTTGGTGTCCTGGAACTCGTCCATCAGCACCTGATCGAACTGCGCGCGCAAGCGGGCCAGCGCCGCGGGATTCTGCTCCAGCAGACGCACGGAGAACTCTTCGAGGTCGGAGAAATCCAGCACGCCGGCGTGGCGTTTGCGGTCGCGGTAATTGGCGTCGAAGCGGCGCAGAATCTCCAGCAGCAGCTTTCGCTCGGCCGTGTAGAAGTGCGTGATGAGGCCGTACTTCGCGGCTTCCAGACACGACCGCATTTCTTTGACCAACGCGGTGGCGCCGCTGCCGCGTTTGCACTTATTTAAATTGCAGGCAAAATCCCGCACTCCTCGCAGGGCTTCGAGCGGAGTGCCGGCATTCAGGATGGCGCGGGTCTGCTCAAGGACGGATTGGAGGTATTGCTTCTGATCGTTGGTCCAGCCGGTCAGCGGGTCGGAGCGCAATTCGCGCAGCACGGCCGCGGCGTCGGCCAGGGAAGAATCCAGCGGCGCCGGAAACGCGGCCAGTTCCGCCACACTCACGCCGGCGCCGCGCATGGCGTCATAGGCATTGAGCACCGCCTCTTCGAACTCCATGGAGGAGAGGCCGCGAATCAGCGCGCGCAGTTCGGCGGGACGCTCCTCGAAGAGCGAGTCCATGGCCGCCGCCATCGCGTCCTGCTGCAAGCGCCAGGAATCCCTTTCATCCGCTACTTTATACTGCGGATCCACGCCGGCGAACACGGCATTCTCGCGCAGCAGGCGGGAACAAAAGCCGTGCACCGTCGAGACCCAGGCCCGCTCCAGACGCGCGCGGCGCTGCGGAGAATCCTGAAACGCCTCCGCCAGTTTCTTGCGCATGTTGGCGGCGGCCTTCTCGGTGAACGTGATGGCCAGAATGCGCAGCGGGTCCACGCCCTCTTCCACCAGACGGCGGAAATACTCCACCAGCACGGTGGTCTTCCCAGACCCCGGACCGGCCACCACGCACGCATCCTCGAAGCGCCGCGACGTATCGATGGCGTCCATCTGGTCGGGCGTGAATGCCACTTTCAACTCGCCGGTTTCCGTCAAGCGCCCTCCGCTTCTTCTGCGTTCGCATCCGCGGCCCGCACCTGCACGCGGCAAACGTCGCCGTAGTCGCAGAAGCGGCACTTATCGGGATCGCTGGGCGACACTTCCACACGGCCGCCGCGGATCTCATCGACAATCCGCAGGACGCGCTCCGCGGTTTGCGGCAGCCAGTTGTCCGGAGGCGGATCGGCCCCCATCAATCCGTTTTCGCTCCAGCCCGCGTACACCGGACCGCGCTTTAGACCCACATAAAACATTCCCGCGGCGTGAAGGCCGAACTGCCGCTCCGCCGCCATCAGGTAGAGCGGCGCCTGCACCAGGTCCGCATTCGTCAACTTGGCTTTGGTGTTTTGCGAATTGCTGTACTTGTAGTCGATCACGTAGGCGCGCCCATCGGCGGCCACGTCCAGGCGATCGATCTTGCCGCGAATGGCTACCTGCTCGTTGAGCGGAAAGGTGAAGGACTCTTCCATGCGGGATTGGAAGTCGGCGCGCGGCCAGGTGTCGCCCGCCGTGAAGGCGCGCAGATCGTCCAGCATGCCGTTGCGCACGCGCTCGGTGTGATAGACGCACGGGATGTGCTTCTCCTCCAGCGCGGCGGCGAAGAAGCGCTCAAACAGCGGCTCGATGGGCTGCGGCTCGGCCCACCATGTGGCCAGCACAGCATGGACAATGGAGCCCTGCGTCAGGAAATCCAACCGTTCGGCAGGCCGCGCCGGCGCCGTCCGCAAGCGCAGCAGGCGGCCCGCAAAATACTGATAGGCGCACTGCAGATACGTCTCCAGACCGGTGGGCGAAAGGTACGTCGTCTTCCGGCGTAATTCGTCCAGCAGCGCGGGCGTGCGCAATTCCACTGCCGGACGCTCGCCAGGCAATTGGCGCGGACGCGGTTTGACGGCGCGCGAATCCTGCGGCGGCAGGAAGAGATTCTCCAGATAGAGCGAGGGCAGATTCCGATCGCCGCGCGCGCTGAATTCCGGATACGAAAGTGTCACCGAAATTGTGGCGCGGCTGAGTGCCGCATCGAACAGCGCCCGCTCCTCGCGCTCGAACTCGGCGGCGGTGCGCACACGAATGCCGGCGTCGTTCAGGACGCAGCGGGCGGTATCGGGAAAGAACGGGTCCTGCGTATGGAAGCTGGGAAATTCCTTCTCCACCATGCCGCAGACGAAGACCAGCGGCAGCACCCACTGGCGCGCTTCGGGGGCGCTCAACACGTGGACCGCATTGCGCCGCTCGTCGGAACCGCGCAGCGGCGTCACGCGCAGCACGGATTCGAGCGGCCGGAAAAAGTCCTCGATACCGATGGCGCGGTGCGGGTCCAAAGCTTCCGCCGTGGCGTTGAGCGCCTCGTCGAAATGGTTCAGCGCCGCCGCCTGGCTCCGGTGCAGCAGCGCCATTGCGCGCGCGGCATCGCGCGGCTGACCCACGCGAAACAGATTGCGCAGCGTGCGGAAGCGGGCCGTCCACTCTTTCGGCGTGAGTGCGAACTGCCGCCATTCGTCGAGCGCGCCCAGCGAATCCAGTTTGTGGAGCAGTTTTTCCGCGCCGGATGTGTGGGGCTTGCCGTCGGCGCCCATCAGGAGGGCCTTCAGAGGGCCGAGTCCCGCGTTGGGGATCTGTTCGCGCAGGCTGAAATCGAAGCGGTCCATGGCGGCCGATTCGGCGAAGCGAGGCGCCAGGCGCAGCACGGCCAGGGTCTGCGTATGCTCCCAGCCGGAGAGCATGGCGTTGATCGCGCCGCACAGGAAGCGCACGGCGGCATGCTCCTCCAGGTGCGAATCGAAATAGAAGCGCGCCGGAATGGCGAAGCGGTCCAACGTGGCGCGCAGCACCGGCACGTAGGTTTCGGGGCTCCGCACGATGATGGCCATCTCGCGGAATTCGTGGCCTGCCCGCGCCTGTTCCAGAATGCGGCGCGCGATTTCTTCAGCCTCCCGCTCCAGGCTGGGCGCCTTCACCAGTTGGAGCGCCGGCG
>DASZMZ010000067.1:0-2126 GCA_035551455.1 Candidatus Sulfopaludibacter sp. | reverse complement strand
TTCTGCGCCCTTCGCACGCTGGGCGAAGTTTATGCGGTCCTAACCGGACTTCCGGTTCGTCCCCGCATCACGGGGCCGGAAGGCATAGCGGTTATCAAGTCGATCTGCGAACGATTGACCCTCGTCTCTCTCAGCGAATCGGAATATGTTTCCGCGTTGGAAACTGCATCACAGACTGCCGTCGGGGGCGCCGCGTATGACGTCCTCATCGCCCAGTGCGCGGTGAAGGCTCAAGCCGATATTTTGCTCACCTGGAATACCCGTGACTTTACCAGGTTTGGACCCAGCATCGCCAAACTGGTGAAGACACCCGCAGACATTTTCCCAGCGTAGCTATTCCTCAGCACCGGGCGAGTATTTTCTTTCAGACTCCGCAATCGTCTAGTGGACAAGATCGCAGGCGAAAACGCCTACTCCACAAACCCCTACAATCGCCGGATACTCGCCCTGGTTGGCTTGACAGGGAAAATCCAAAAGGGTGATAGTAGTAACGCAGCCCTAAAAATATAGGGACACAGGAGGAGTCTTATTTGTCCCACCGATCCAAACGTGCGGTTCGAAAGCCCGCAAACGCGGCTCTCGACAAGAAACTCGCGAGATATCTGTTGGCCGGGGGGGCGGTTTTGTGTGCTCCTTTTATGTCCAGGGCGGACACCATCACATACAGCGGCATTCTCGATGAACCTGCCACCAACGGCAGCCCGGTCAATGTAACGTTTGCAGCCTTTCCCGGTGGCCCTTCATTCACCCTGGCAGCAGGCACAGGCGATCTCGACAACTACGCCTCAGTGGGCGGCGCTTCGCTACTTTTCGCGGAAGGTGGCGGCAGCAATCCGAGCGACCCGCAAGCCTTCGGCTTCGGCAGTCTGATTTCAGCCGCAAATGCCACCGCCGCGAACGGCCTTCTGTTGAGATATGGGCTGACCGGCGAATCCACAGCCGGTTTTAAAGGGGGAAACTGGCCGCAGAATGGCAACTCCGCTTATCTCGGCTTTTCTTTCACCGCGTCAAGTCAGACCTATACGGGGTGGGCTCAAATCTCCGCCGACGTAAGTGGACCGCCCGGAAGCGGCTCCGCGGAACTCATCGACTATGCGTACGAAGCCGGTACTTCCATCGACGCCGGCCAGGGTACCGCGCCTGAACCCTCTTCGCTCGCTTTGTTCGCAATTGGCGGAACGGCGGCTTTGGCGCTGCTGCGCCGGCGGCGCGCGGCATCGCAGGCCAGCTAGCACAAAATCGGGTCGTACGAAATGCCGGAACGTTTGGCGCGGCGCATTGCCCTGATCGGATGGGATGCGGCCGACTGGAAAATCATCCATCCTCTGCTGGACGCGGGGTCGATGCCGAACCTGCGGAAACTGGTGGAGTGCGGCGCGATGGGCAATATGGCCACGCTCGATCCGCCGATGTCACCGCTCCTCTGGACCTCCATCGCCACTGGTAAAACGGCCGATCTGCACGGCGTTCACGGCTTTGCGGAACCCGACCCGGTCACTGGCGGCATCCGGCCCTCCACTTCCACCAGCCGCAAAGTCAAGGCGCTCTGGAACATCCTGAGCCAGACCGGGCTTCGCTCGCTGGTCGTGAACTGGTTTGCCAGCCATCCGGCCGAACCGGTGGAAGGCGCT
This sequence comes from Candidatus Sulfopaludibacter sp., assembly GCA_035551455.1. Classification (GTDB taxonomy): domain Bacteria; phylum Acidobacteriota; class Terriglobia; order Bryobacterales; family Bryobacteraceae; genus Sulfopaludibacter. The sequence goes on along the minus strand of DASZMZ010000067.1, from coordinate 495 downwards.
ATCGTCTCGAACGCGTTCACCTACTCGGGAGGACCGCTGGCGCCTCTTCCGTCAGGCGCGATTCATCCGGCTTCCCTGGCGAGCGAACTTGGGGAACTGCGCGTGCATCCCGGCGATCTCACGGGAGACGACCTGCTGCCGTTTATCCCCCGGCTTGCCGAGATCGATCAGAAAGCGGACCGGCGCCCTATGGCGCTGGCGAAGATTCTGGCGGAGAACATCACGGTGCAGGCGGCTGCTACGTGGCTGATGGAACGGCAGACGTGGGATTTTCTGGCCGTGTTTTTCGATCTGCACGATCACGCGAGCCACGCGTTCATGCCATACCATCCACCGCGCATGGAAAACGTGACGGAGAGAGATTTCGAGCTTTACCGGAATGTTGTGAATGGCGCGTATTGCTTTGCCGACGCAATGCTCGGGCGGATGGTGGATCTGGCCGGACCCGAGACGGCATTTCTGGTGGTCTCCGATCACGGATTTCAGAGCGATCAC
>DASZMZ010000066.1:0-65082 GCA_035551455.1 Candidatus Sulfopaludibacter sp. | reverse complement strand
CCACCACGAAGTCTACAACCAGTTCCTCTGGAACGATTTCTAAACGCAAAAAGGGGACAGGCGGCCTATTGAAGCGGCTGTCTGTCCCCCTAGTTTTCTGTCGGTACCCGTTCCGCCCGATCCACCACAAGAGTTTCTACCGGAGCTTTTCCCGTTTCCAGTCTCAACCCCAGTTGTTCCTGTAGCGCGGCGCGGAGATCCGTGCCCGGCTCCTTGCTGTTTTCCGGTGTAAACCGCAGCATGATGTCGTAGGTGCCTGTTAGCCCCGTCTTGTCCACCACCTGATAGCCCAGAAACCGTCCGACCATCGACGCCAAAACTCCCACTGGCATCGAAGGGCCCGAGATGCCGCCGGGCCACATTTGACTCTGGCCGCCCTCGGCACGCCCTTCTTTCAGTTTCGGGCCGCCCTTGGCCACCACCAGAAGGTATGCCCGCTGCTCCTTCGTCTCGCGGTGCACCGCCAGTTTGAAGCGCTCAGTGAGCAGTCTCTGGAGCATGGCCGGCACGCGGTCCTTCGCAGTATCGGGCGGCAGCCTCGCGGCCACGTCATATTGAGCGCTGTCGATCCACTCCGGGCCGGATACGAGGTCGCTGTTGATCCGGTATGCCATTGCCAGTAGATTCTTCAACGTGATGTTGGAATACCGGACCATGGCCGGGTCGCTCTCCACGGCTGTGTAGCCGGCTGCACCCGAACGCGGGGGCGCCACCTTCACGGACGCAACCTCGAAATCGGGCGCGGTCTGCGCGTGGGCGCCCAGCGCCGCCAGTGCCAAAAGAAGTGCTCTCATTGAATCCCAGCCTACACCCGCCGCGCTTGACTTCACCACTGCATTAATGTGATTATCCGGCCTAATGCGTCCGAAATATTTCCTGTCCCTGGCAGTCATTTTGACCGGCCTGCCCGCGTTATCCCAGACCCGCTTTACCGCCGCCGATTATGCGCGCGCGGAGAAGTTCATGACGTACAACACTACGCCGCTGGTGTACAACGGCGGCGTGCGGCCGTCCTGGATTTCGGGCGACCGTTTCTACTACCGCAACACCACGGCGCAAGGCACCGAGTTCATTCTGGTGGATCCGGCCAAAGGAACCCGGCAACCGGCTTTCGACCATGTCAAAGTGGCGGCTGCACTGTCCAGCGTGGCCGGCGGGGGCGTGAACGCATACCGCCTGCCGTTCCAGGAGATCGACGTCACGTCCGATGGCCAGACCGTCTCCTTCAACTACAGCGGCCGTCATTATGAATGCGATACCCAGGGCAGCAAGTGCGCCGACCGGGGAGTAGCCACGGCATCGACCGGCGGCGGCGGTGGACGCGGCGGACGTGGTGGACGGGGCGGCGGCGCGACCGGGGGGCGCAACGAATCGCTCTCGCCGGACAAGAAGCGCGCCGTCTTCATCCGCGACTACAACCTCTGGATGCGCGACGCCGCCTCCAACAAAGAGACTCAGTTGACCACGGACGGCATCAAGGATTTCGGCTACGCCACCGATAACGCGGGCTGGAGCACGAGCGATCGCGCCATCGTGTCCTGGTCTCCCGATTCCCGCAAGGTCGCCACCTTTCAACAGGATCAGCGCGGCGTCGGTGAAATGTACCTGGTGGAGACGAAGGTGGGCCATCCCACGCTGCGCTCCTGGAAATATCCGCTGCCCGGCGATCACACGGTGACCATGATTCAGCGGGTGGTGATCGATCTGGATGCGGCTAAGGTGATTCGGCTGCAAATGCCGCCCGACCAGCACCGCTCCACCCTCTGCGACGACCTGGCTTGCGGGGGCGATTGGGGCGACGTGCAATGGGCGCCCGACGGCTCGCACCTGGCCTTCGTCTCCACCTCGCGCGATCACAAGATCGAGCAGTTGAAGGTGGCCGACACGGCGACTGGTGCGGTCCGCGAGGTGATGGAGGAGAAGGTCGCCACGTTCTTCGAATCGGGTAACGGGCGCGTCGACTGGCATTACCTGCCGGCCTCGAACGAATTCATCTGGTTCAGCGAGAAGGACAACTGGGGCCACCTCTATCTGCACGATCTGAATACCGGCAAGTTGAAAAATCAAATCACGACGGGCGAAGGCAACGTTACTCGCATCCTGCGCGTGGACGAACAGAATCGCCTGATCTACTTCCTGGGCGTGGGCCGGGAGAAGGGTCGCGACCCGTATTTCGCATACCTCTACAAGGTGGGCTTTGACGGCAAGAACGCGGCGCTGCTCACCCCCGAAGACGGGAACCACGACGTCACGCTTTCGCCCGACGGCGCATACTTCGTGGATAGCTACTCGAAGCCCGATGTGCCGCCGGTCGCCTTGGTGCGCGACCGGAACGGCAAGCTGATTGCGAATCTGGAGAAGGCCGACATCTCCAAACTGCTGGCCACGGGTTGGAAGGCGCCCGTGCCGTTCAGCGTGAAGGCGCGCGACGGCGTCACCGACATTTACGGCCTGATGTTCAAGCCGTCGAATCTCGACCTTAATAAGAAGTACCCGATCATCAATCACATCTACCCCGGACCGCAGACCGGCAGCGTGGGCTCGCGCAGTTTCTCGGCGGCGCGCGGAGATTGCGATGCCCTGGCCGAACTCGGCTTCATCGTGGTCGAAATCGACGGAATGGGGACGCCGTGGCGCTCCAAGAAATTCCACGAAGCCTATTACGGCGACATGGGTGACAACACGCTGCCCGATCAGGTGGCCGCCATGCGCCAACTGGCCGCCAAGTACCCGTACATCGATCTGGAGCGGACCGGCATCTACGGCCACTCAGGCGGGGGATACGCCACGGCCGACGCCATGTTCCGGTATCCCGATTTCTTTAAGGTGGGGATCAGCGAATCCGGCAATCACGACAATCGCGAGTACGAAGACGATTGGGGCGAAAAGTGGCAGGGTCTGCTGCAGGACAAGCCCGGCAGTGCCGGCGATAACTACGATAGCCAGGCCAACCAACTGCTGGCGAAGAATCTCAAGGGCCACCTGCTGCTGGCGCACGGCACCATGGACAACAACGTGCCGCCATACAACACGCTGCTGGTGGTGAACGAACTGATCAAGGCCAACAAGGATTTCGACCTGATCATGTTCCCCAACGCCGCGCACGGCTACGGCGCTGCCGCCAATTACATGACGCGCCGTCGCTGGGATTACTTCATCCGCTATCTATACAACGCGGAGCCTCCGGCCAACTACCAGCTGTCGGCCCCGGCTCAAGGCGGTCGCGGCGGCCAATAATCAGGAGCCCGTGTCCGAGAGGAAGCCATCCCGCGGCGCACTGGCGCTGGGACTCGTCCCGTTCGCCGCGATGTGCTTCTCCGTCTCGCTTTGGGACCGTGTGGAACCGATGATTCTGGGCCTGCCGTTCAACCTCTTCTGGTTGATCTGCTGGATCGTGCTGAGCAGTGTCTGCCTCTGGGCCGCGTACCGGCTGGATGGCGGCGCCGAATGACGCCGAGCGCCATCTCGCTGGCCACAATCTTCGCGATTGTCGGTATCGGCGCCGCGATTGGCTTCCTGGCCGGCGCGCGCCGCAAGATGGACCTGGAACAGTGGACCGTGGGCGGGCGCGGTTTCGGCGGCTTCCTGATGTACCTCCTGATGGCCGGCGAAGTGTACACTACGTTCGCCTTCCTGGGCGCGAGCGGATGGGCCTACTCGCGCGGCGGTCCCACGCTCTACATCATGGCCTACCTCACGCTGGCCTACGTCGTATCCTTCTTTATTCTGCCGCCTATCTGGGAAGTGGGACGCCGCCATGGTCTGCAGACGCAGTCCGACTTCTTCCGCCATCGCTACGGCAGCAAGTACCTGGCGGCGTTCGTCTGCATCGTCGGAATCGCCTTCCTCATCCCCTATCTCCAGTTGCAGCTCACCGGACTCGGCATCATCGTCTCGCTCGCCAGTTTCGACGGCATCGGCCGGACCCCGGCCATGATCATCTCAGTGGTGCTGCTGGCGGCCTTTGTCATCGTCAGCGGGGTACGTGCGGTGGCCTGGGTCAGCGTACTGAAAGACGTCCTGATGCTGGTTGCCGCGGTGGCCATCGGCATCGGCATCCCCTACCTGCACTTCGGCGGAATCGGACCTATGTTCGCGGCGTTGGCGCGAACGCATCCGGCGCACCTGACCATGCCCGGCGCGACGCCGAATCTGGGCCACTCCTGGTACGTTTCCACGGTGCTGCTCACCTCGTTGGGCTTCTACATGTGGCCGCATGCTTTCGCCGCTTCGTACACTGCCAAGAGCGGCGACACGCTGCGCCGCAATGCGGTGGCGATGCCGCTGTATACGCTGACGCTGGCGTTCGTGTTCTTCGCGGGCTTCGCGGCCGTGCTGGTGGTCCCGGGACTGCCGAATGGCGACTTGGCGCTGCTGACCATCGTGCGCCAGAGCTTTCCGCCCTGGTTCCTCGGACTGATCGGCGGCGCAGGCGCGCTGACGGCGATCGTGCCCGCCGCCGTCTTCATCCTGACCGCGGCCACGCTGTTCGCGAAGAACTTCTGGCGGCCCATCGTCGCGCCACACATGACGGACGATCAGGTGGCGAAGACGGCGCGCATCATGGTGGTGGTGATCAGCCTGGTGAGTCTCTACTTCGCCATCTACAGTTCGACGACGCTGGTTTCACTGCTGCTGCTGGGGTATGCCGGGGTCACGCAGTTCTTTCCCGGAGTGGTGCTGGGGCTGTTCTGGAAACGCGCCGCCATGGCCGCGGTGTTCGCGGGTATGGTCGCCGGAGTGGGACTCGTCGCGATCCTCATGCTCACCCATCGCGACCCGTTCCACGGCTGGAGTGCGGGCTTTCTGGCGTTGTGCGTGAACTTCCTGATCACGGTACTGTTGAGCTTGATTATGCCCCTGCAGCCCGCGGAAAATCGTGGGAAACTGTAGACATCCAGAAGGGAACTTTGATGGTTGGCCGGACGATCTCGCATTACAACATCACCCAGAAGCTCGGCGCGGGTGGCATGGGGGAAATCTATAAGGCCCAGGATACCCGGCTCAACCGGACGGTGGCTATCAAGGTGCTCTCCGGCGCGCACGCCGGCACCGAGGAGCGCCGCATGCGATTCATGCAGGAAGCACAGGCCGCCTCCGCGTTGAACCATCCCAACATCATCACCATCCACGACATCGTCTCTTCGGGAGACGGCGAATGCCTGGTGATGGAGTTCGTATCCGGCAAAACGCTGGGCGATCTGATCCCGAAGGACGGTCTGCCGCTCTCCGTCGTGCTCGACTACGCCGTGCAGGTGGCCAGTGCGCTGGAAGCGGCCCACGGCGCCGGAATTGTGCATCGCGATCTCAAGCCGGGCAACGTGATGGTCACCGATGCCGGACTCGTCAAGGTGCTGGACTTCGGCCTCGCCAAACTGATGGCCCCCACCGGCGAGGATGTCTCGCTCGGCGACGAAACGCAGACGGTCGGTACACCGTTGACGGTGGAGGGCTCCATTCTGGGCACCGTCAGCTACATGTCGCCGGAACAGGCCGAAGGCAAGCCTGTGGACGCGCGGTCGGACGTATTCGCGTTCGGCGCTATGCTGCACGAGATGGTCACCGGCGAACGCGCGTTCAGCGGCGATTCCACCATTTCCACGCTCAGTTCGATTCTGCGCGACGAGGCTCGCCCGCTGACGCATCACGAAGGGGTGCCGCCCTCGCTGCAGAACATCGTGGAGCGGTGCCTGCGGAAGAAGCGCGATGAGCGGTGGCAATCCATGCAAGCCGTTCGCGCCGCGCTGAGTATGCTCAAGCGCGACTCGGATTCGGGGACGCTTTTCCTCACGCTGCCGCCGGAAACGGCCGCGCCGCGGAAAGCGAAACCGCCCTACGCGTGGATCGGGGGCGGGGTAGCGGTGCTGCTTTTGGCCGTCGGCGGCATCTGGGTGATGACTCGGCCGAAGCCGCGGCCGCCCGCGATCGTTGTGCAGATGACGCCTCCACCCGCGCCCATTTTGGAGACACCGCCGCCAGTCGTGGAGACGCCCGCGGCGACCGTTCCCACGCCGCCGCCCGTGAGGACTGCGATTCCCAAGAAGGTGGTCTCTGCGCCGGCGCCGACCACGCCCGCCGTCGTGCCCGTGACCACTCCGCTGCTGCCATTCCGGCATCGCCCCCGCCGGTGGTGGCCGCGGCGCCTGCTCCGCCTCCCGCTCCAGTGGCCGCAGTGCAGACCGTGGTGGTGTCGGACGGGATGCCGATTTCGCTCAAGCTGGCGGAGGATGTCGCGGCCGATGCTCCCGCGGATCAGGCTCTGCGATTCACGGTGTCGCGAGAATTCCGGATCGGCAATAACGTAGTGCTGCCCGAAGGCGCCGTGGTTAGCGGGCAGGTGGTGACGGCCGCCCATAAGAAGCTGATCGGCGGCGCGCACATCACTTACCGGCTGAAAGACGCGGCGATTCCGGGAGGCACGAAACTTGCCGTCCGCGCCGCCGCGGTGAAGGGTGGAGACGAGAAGGGCAGGCCGCTCGAAATCTCGGGCACGAAGCATCCGAAAGACGTGGCTGCGGCGGCCGGATCCACGTACGTGGCGTACGTGGACGGCGACCAGACGGTCACGGTGAAGAAGTAGTTCGGCAGGACAGACGACGGAAGCCGATCGTCTATCCTACTTCCGGAGGAGTTGGACTGCGGCGGTGAGGTCCTGGAGCCATTGGCCGGGCGAGGCGCCTTCGCGTTCCACGTTTAACGGGCCGGTGAAGCCGATTTCGGCCAGGGTCTTCACGAAGCGGTCGATGCCTACCGAGCCCTGTCCCAGGGCACGCTCGCTGCCGAGCGCGCCGGGCACGTCCTTCGGAGGCCAGTCGCCATCTTTGCAGTGGACCGAGATCAGGTGGGCCGCCAGCGTGCGCAGCGCCGCGATGGGTTCGCCGGTCCCGTAGAGGATCAGATTGGCCGGGTCGAAATTGATGCCGAGATTCGGCCGTTGGCAATCGGCCAGGAAGCGCAGCAGCACGTCGGCGCGCTCCTGTCCGGTCTCCAGCGCGAAACTCTGACCGTGGGCCGACGCATGATCGCAGACGCGGCGCACGAGGTCACGGACGGCCACGTAGTCTTCGTCCGCTTCGTCCTCAGGCACGAAGCCGATGTGGCAGGCAATGCTCTTCACGCCCAGTTTGGCCGCGAAATCGCTGACCGCATAGGTGCGCTGCTCGCGCTCGGCGCGGGTTGCCCGCGGGATGAAGCCCACGGTCTGCTGCACCGTCGGGATATCGGCATAGCTCTCGCCATCGTAGGCGGCGAACACGGTTACCAGCGTGAACTGGGCCGCGTCCAGCGACTGTTTCCATTCCGCCGCCGCCGCATCGGAGAGTTCCATGCCGCCCGGCAGTCCGAGTTGGCCGCAGCGTACGCCGGCGCTCCGGACGTCATCCAGTGAATCTCGACCGGCCCAAAACATCACCCCTGGCTCCAGGGGTTCTAGAGAGTGCATATCATTTTCGCTCCATTGCGATTGCGCGATTCCAAGATCAGGCGCATCAATTTCACGGCGTCCGCCGAATCGGCCGGAGGACACAATACCGGCGGCGTGGCCGCGTCGCAGCACTGCGCGAAGTAGCCGATTTCCGCGGCATAGCCGTCCTGCGCGTTCAGCTTCAGCGCTTCCGACCCGCCCTTCGCTCCGTAAACGATGGGCGGATGGCCGAGAGAACTGTACTCCACCGTGCCCCCGTCCAGGGTCACGCTGTACTCCATACTAAACGGATATTCCGGCGCATTGCGCCAGCCGCCGCTCACCTGTATGACGCCATCGTCGTAGAACAACTGCGCGTCCATGCAATCGATTCCCATGGCCGGGTGGCAGTAGCCCGACGCGCAGACGGCCCGCGGTTTGCCGAACAGGTACAGGCACATGTCGACATCGTGAATCAGCAGGTCGAAGGCCCCGCCGCCGCTCTTCTCCGCGTCCTGCAGCCAGCCGCCCCACAGGGGCGCGGCGCACTGGCGGCGGAACATGCCGAAGCGGCAGCGTCCCAGTTTGCCGTCGCAGAGGGCCTCGCGAAGCGCCATATATTCGGGGAAGAAACGCAGCACCTGCGCCGTCATCAGCGTTCGCTTGTAGCGGCGGGCGGCGTTGATCATGCGGTCGGCGCCGTACGGGTCGAGCGCCATCGGCTTCTCGACGAGCACGTGCTTGCCGGCCCGCAGCGCTTCCACGGCAACGGTATCGTGCAGATATGTGGGCAGGCAGATATCGATGGCGTCGATCTTCGAATCGGCCAGTACGTCCTCGATCTCGGTGTACTTACGGACGGTCGAAAAATCCAGCCGTTCGCCGGGACCGCCGAGATTGCCCTGCACTCCCGACAGGTCGCCCGCCAGCTTATTCTCGTCGCTGCTATACACCGCCGCCAGTTCCACGCCCGGCAACCCGCGCATCGCCGCTACATGGGTACTGCCCATGAACCCCAGGCCTAGCACCGCAAGTCTCATCGCAGCTATTATAACGACCGGCCCCGCTGCGGTAGAATCTTCCTGCGTGATTGCCAAATTCCTGATTTTCTCACTTGCCGCCCTACACGCGGCCGATCGCGACTGGCCGGTCAATGGCGGTCCTTATAATATTCGGTACTCCCCGTCGACCCAGATTAGCCCTGCCAACATCGGCAAGCTGCAAGTGGCCTGGTCGTACGACTCGCACGACGCGTTTAAAGACTCCGAGATGCAGAGCAACCCCATCGTGGTGGATGGGATGCTTTTCGCCACTACGCCGACCCTCAAAGTGGTCGCGCTGGATGCCGCCACCGGGCGCGAAATCTGGAAGTTCGACCCGGCCGAAGGCGCCGGTCCGCAGCGCCGCTATCGACACCGCGGCGTGACGGTCTACCAGGACCGCGTCTTCGTCACCTGGCGCAATTTCCTCTACGCTCTCGATAAGCGGACCGGACGCCCGATCGCATCGTTCGGCACTGCCGGACGCATCGACCTGCGGGAGAACCTGGGACGTCCCGCCGCCTCGGCGAGCATCAGCGCCAGCAGTCCCGGCGTGATCTTCGAGGACATGATCATTCTGGGCAGCACCGTCCCGGAGACGCTGCCCGGCACTCCCGGCCACATCCGCGCGTTCGACGTGCACACCGGCAAGATGCGGTGGATCTTCCACACGATCCCATATCCGGGCGAGTTCGGTTATGCGACTTGGCCCAAGAACGCCTACGAAATATCGGGCGGCGCCAATGCCTGGGCGGGCCTCTCGATCGACCCGAAACTCGGGATGGTGTTCGCGGCCACCGGCTCCGCCTCCTTCGATTTCTACGGCGCAAACCGGGTGGGCGACAACCTGTTCGCCAACTGCGTCCTGGCGCTGGATGCCCGCACCGGGCGGCGGATCTGGCATTTCCAGGGAGTGCGCCACGACGTGTGGGACCTGGATTTTCCGGCGGCGCCCAGCCTGGTCACCGTCACGCGGAATGGCCGCCCGGTCGACGCCGTGGCGCAGATCACCAAGAGCGGCTACGTCTTTCTGCTGGATCGGCGGACGGGCAAGCCGCTGTTTCCCATCGCTTACCGCAAGGCTCCGCCGTCGCCGCTGGATGGCGAAAAGCTGGCCGCCGAGCAACCCTACCCGGTCAAACCGCCGCCGTTTACGCGGCAGACGTTCGACGAAGCCATCATTACGAATAGGACGCCTGAGGCGCATGCCGCGGTGCTCGACATCTTCCGCAAGCTGGATTCCCAGGGCATCTACACGCCGCCGAGCGGGCGCGGGACGATCCTTTTTCCCGGCACCGACGGCGGAGGCGAATGGGGCGGCGCGGCCTTCGACCCGGCCACCAATCTGTTGTACGTCAACTCCAACGAGCAGCCGTGGATCATCCGCATGGTCACGCACGACACGGCATCGCTGTATAAGAACAACTGCGCGGATTGCCATGGCGACGATCGTAAGGGGTCGCCGCAGTTTCCCTCGCTGGTGGACGTCGGGCAGCGCCGGTCGCGCGCCGAACTGGCGTCGGTGATTCGGGAAGGCACGGGCCGCATGCCGGGCTTCTCGCATCTGGGCCGCGGGGTGGAGGAGATCGTCGACTTTCTGGTCACGGGTCGCGATCCCGGAATGGCCGCTCCCAGCGCGCCGGATGCGAACTGGCAGAAATATCGGAACGAAGGGTACATCCTGTTCCGCGATCAGGAAGGCTACCCGCCGCTCACGCCTCCGTGGGGCACGCTCAACGCGATCGATCTGGCCAAGGGTGAAATTCGATGGCAGATCCCCTTGGGCGAGTATCCCGAGCTGGTCGCCAAGGGGTTGAAGAACACCGGGAGTGACAACTATGGCGGTCCGGTGGTGACTGCGAGTGGTCTGCTGTTTATCGGGGCGAGCAATTTCGATAAGAAGTTCCGGGCGTTCGATAAATTGACGGGCAAGCTGCTCTGGGAAACGGTGCTGCCCGCCGCGGGGAATGCGACTCCGTCCATTTACGAGATCGATGGCCGCGAGTATGTGGTAATCGTGTGCGGGGGAGGGAAGAACGGGGCTCCCTCCGGGTCTGCGATCGTGGCGTTCGCGCTGCCGCACTAGGCCCTTGGCAGGCGGCATTGCGCCTCCGGACTGACGACTCTCTCGCGGGTGTTAGCGGGCGGCGAGCGTCAGCAGTTGCCATCAAGCCCCAGAGGAAGGCGCCGATGGCGAAGGCGGTCGCAATCCAGAGGATACGGCTCGGATTTGCCAGGAGGAATGCCTCGCCGGGATTCTCGGGATTGTAGTGCACCGGGAGGGTGGTGGGCAGTCCGTCGGCGAGCCGCTGGGCGGGCTTTTGGGTGGAGCCCACACGGCCCGTCCGGTAAAGCTGTTGGCCGGCGTATTCCTTGCCGGCGACCGTGTAGGAATATTTCACCTTCGGGGTGAAGGCGCGCCCGTCGGTCTGAAGGCTCTCGATGCCGCGTTCGACGATCTGACCCGATACGGTGGGCCAATTCCGGCTCTTCCGGTTATCGCGGCGCAATCGCGCCGAAATCCAGAAAGCGATTCCGCTGGCCGCGAAGGTGAGGATGGCGATCAGAACCTGAGTGATCATCGGGGCTTCAAATTAAGATACCGCAGCGTGGCGAGGTCTGCTCCTCGCCTTACGGCGGCTAGCGCACATCCCGCGGACGGGACACCGGAATCTCGCTCACCTGGGTCCAGACGTTCGAACTCACGTCGTATTTCCACACCGCGCCCGAGCCGCCACCCTGCAGCGCGAATAACTCATCGCGATGACTCGCCGTCCCGTAGTTGATCCCCACCAGCGAGCCGCCTTCGTCCACGGGTCCCGGCGTGGCAGCCAGTTGCACCCAGGCTCCCGCCCGCAGCGTCCAGAAGTCCGAACTGCCGCCTCCCCGCAATACGAAAATCTGGCCCAACCGTTGTAATTGCGCCAGCGACCCGCCTGGTCCGACCGGCGACGGCAACGCGGGAATCCCCGCCGTCAGCCAGGTATTCCCGGTAATGTCGAAACACCAGAAGTCGCTGGTGCCGCCGCCCCGAATTGCCGCGACCTGGAACAGCGAGCCGGAGTTGATCACGCCGCAGGAGGCCGCTTCCACCATGGCCGAGCCGCTCCCCACAGGCGCCGGTGTGGCCGGCATTGGCGTCCACGTGTTTTGCGAGATGCTGTACCGCCAGAAGTCGCTCGTGCCGCCGCCGCGCAGGGCGAATACGGAATCCACGGGAGATCCCTGCAAGCCTGGCGCCGTGGCCATCGCGGCACCGTCGCCTGCCGCCGCCGGAGCGTCGGCCAGCCTCGACGGCAAATCGCAGCCGGTACCGGTCGAAAAGAAACTGCGTGAGCCGCCGCCCACCAATGCGTAATCGCAGGCGTTGAAGAGGCTGGACAGGGCTCCCCCCGGTCCCACGGCTTGCGGCGCGATACCCGCCGGCGACCAGGCGTTTGCCGCCACGTCGAAGCTCCAGACTCTCGACGATCCGCCGCCTTCGAGGACGTCCAGCGTGCCTTCCTCGCCCAGATTCGGCGACGTGACGGCGGCGCCGGCGTGCGCTTCGCCATGGAATCGCAGTGGCCCGCGGGTTTGCGTCTCCTGCGGCCGCGCCGCCTGCACCAGACAGAGGAGTGCCAACAGACTCAGCTTTCCCATACCGCTTCCCGTCCGAATTATATCGTTATCGGCCATTCCGGAAACGCGCCGGCTTTCCCGTGCGTCGATTTATGTTACTGTTCGTGGAAAGCATGCCAATTCATTCTCTAAACCGCACTCTTCTTCGACAATTGGGACTCTCCGGTCTGTTTCTCGCTGCCGCCTGGGGTCAGACGGCCACCACATATACCATCACCACCATAGCCGGCAACAACACGGCGGGCTATGCGGGCGATGCCGGGGCGGCTACGGCCGCCGAACTGAGCCTGCCGGTGGGCGCCACGCTGAACGGCAGCAATTTATATATCGCCGACCAGGCCAATCAGCGTATTCGCATCGTCGGTTCCGACGGCAAGATCAATACCTTCGCCGGCAGCGGCGTAGGTGGCTATACGGGCGATGGGGCTAAGGCCACGGCTGCTACCGTCAATAGTCCTTCGGCTGTAGTAGTGGATTCCAAAGGCGTGGTTTACTTTTCGGACACCAACAGCAACGTGGTCCGCAAAGTGACCACGGACGGCAACATCAGCACCTTCGCCGGCAACCAGACCAATGGCACCACGTACGGGGGCGATGGAGGAGCGGCTACGAATGCTTCACTGTTCCGTCCTTCCGGCATGGCCATTGATGCCTCCGGGAATATCTATATCGCCGACACCAGCAATAACGCCATTCGCAAAATCGCAGCCGCCACTGGAATCATCACCACCATAGCCGGCACCACATCGCCCGGCTACAACGGCGACAATGGGCCCGCCATCAAAGCGCAATTGAAGAACCCGGTGGCCGTCGCGGTGGATCCTTCGGGGAATATCTACATCGCCGATAGTGGCAATCACGTCATCCGAAAGGTCAGCGGCGCCATCATCACTACCGTGGCCGGCAACGGCACCCCCGGTTTCTCGGGCGATGGAGGCAAGGCGTTTCCCCTGGCGCAACTGAATAATCCGAAGGGCGTGGCGGTGGATTCGGCCGGCAACGTTTACATCTCCGACACCAATAATGCGCGCATCCGCGTGGTGTCCACCAGCGGGATCATTACGACGATCGCGGGCAACAACAGCTTTGCCTATGCCGGCGATGGCGGCGCGGCGCTCTCGGCGTCGCTCAATTTTCCGGCGGGCATTTCGATGGATGGCAGCGGCAATATCTATGTCGCCGATACGGCCAACAACGTCATCCGCCTGCTTAAGCCGGCCAGTTCCGGCGGCTCGGGACTGCCTCCCGCGGTGAGCGCCGGAGGCGTCATCACGGCTGGGAATTTCGGAGCTTCGAGCAGCGTTGCGCCCGGCACCTGGGTGGAAATTTACGGTTCCAATCTTTCGGCAAGCACTCGCTCATGGACCGGCGCGGATTTCAGCAACGGCGGCGTCACTGCCCCTACTTCGCTGGATCGCACCGAAGTCACCATCGGCGGGCAGCAGGCGGCAATCGATTACATCAGTCCCGGTCAGGTGAATGTACTGGTGCCCTTTGTGAATCAGGGGACTGTGCCGCTTACGGTCACCACGGCGGTGGGAACCAGCTCCACCTACAATCTCACGGTGAACGCCACGCAATTCGGAGTTTATGCGCCGCCGCAATTTAAGGTGGGTGGCAAGCAGTATCTGGGCGCGGTCTTCACCGACGGGTCCACTTTCGTGATGCCGCCGAATTCGGTCAGCGGCTTCACTTCCCGGCAGGCGCATGCCGGGGACACCATTACCATTTATGGCGTGGGCTTCGGTCCGGTGGATACCAACACCTTGCCGGGACAGGTTGCGCCGGCGAATAGCGTGCTCACCGGCGCGTTGCAGGTACTGTTCGGAACTACGCCGGCTGTGATCACTTACAAAGGTCTCGCGCCGGGCTCGGTAGGGCTGTACCAGTTCAATGTCACGGTCCCCGCCGTTTCCGCCAGTGACGCCATTCCCGTCACGATCAGCTTGAACGGAGTGAACAGCTCCCAGACCCTGTATACCGCCGTGCAGTAGTTTCTCCCAGTGAGGCCACTCACTCCTGACGCAGGGCGCGCATGGGATCGATATGCGCCGCCCGGCGCGCGGGCAGCCAATCGGCCAGCAGAGCTACCGACGCCACAATTGCCGTGACCGCGCCGAAGGTCACCGGGTCGTAAGTCGGCACATGAAATAGCATGCTGCCCATGAGCCGCGTGACTACTAGTCCCGCGCCCAGACCCACCACAATTCCGGCCGCCGTCAGCCGCATCCCCTGATCCACCACCAGGCGCAGCACGCTGCCCGGCGTGGCGCCCAACGCCATCCGCAGCCCGATTTCGTTGGCCCGCTGGGTCACCGTATACGCCATCACGCCATAGATTCCCACCGAAGCCAGCACCATCCCCAGCAATCCGAAAATGCCGAACAGCGCTGCTCCCATGCGGGGCGCCCAGAGGCCCTGCGCCAGCACGTACTGAATGGTCTGCGGACTCAGTAGCGCCAGGTCCGCATTCTGTTGCTGCACTCTGCGGATCAGCGCCGGCATGACCGCATCCGGGTCGCGGTCCGTGCGCACATGCAGCACGATTGCCGGACTGTATCGCTGATTCAGCGGGTAATAGGCCTGCGGCTGCGGCTCCTCGCCAAGCTGCACCGTCGCCGAATTCGCGCAAATCCCCACCACCTGCCGGTATTCATTGCCAATTGCTTCCTTAAAGCGCTTTCCGATCGCCTCCTGCCCCGGCCAGAAATGGCGCGCCATCGCCTCGGTGATCACCGCTACAGGCGTTGTTCCCGCCCGGTCGAACTCGGTGAAACCGCGCCCCCGGATCACCGCAATCCCCTCTGTCTCGAAGTAGCTCGGCGAAACCACATTCAGCAGCGTCAAAGTGCCGCGCTGATTCGGATCGGCATCCTGACCCTCGGCGCTCAAGGTCCCCAGCAGGCCTCCGCCCAGCGGTTCGTTTGTGGCCAGCGCCACCGAGTGGACCCCCGGCACGCTCGCCGCCTGCTCCATCACGCCGCGCATGAACTGGAGCCCGCGCTCCGGCGCGAAGTGTCGCGGCCCGATATCGAAATCCACCGAGAACAGGTTGTGCGTCTCAAAGCCGGGATTGATCTTCTGCATTTCCTGCATGCTGCGGATCAACAGTCCCGCGCCCGAAAGCGCGACCAGCGCGAGCGCCACCTCGGTAGTCACCAAAAGGCTTCGCAGTCGATTGCCGGCCTGCCCTTCCGTGCCGCCGCGTCCTCCGCTTTTCAGCACTTCCGCCACGCTCGTCAGGGACGCGCGAAAGGCCGGAGCCAGGCCGAAGAGCGCTCCCGTCAGCACCGTCACCGCCGCCGTGAAAGCGAATACCCGCCAGTCCAGCCCGATTGACACGCTGCTCGCGTTCAAAAATGTCGGGCGGAACGACCAGAGCAGTTGCGACCCCGCCACGCCCACTGCCAGTCCGCAGATGCCGCCCGCGGCCGATACCAGCAGACTCTCGGTGAGCAGCTGGCGCACAAGCCGCGCCCGGTCCGCGCCGAGCGCCGTGCGAATCCCCATTTCCCGCGCCCGCCGCGCGCTCCGCGCCAGTTGCAGATTCGCCACGTTCACGCAGGCGATCAGAGCACCAGCCCCACCACCGCGCTCAACGCTAGGCCCGCCACCATGGTCTGATCGCGGGGCAGAAAACCCAGCGCTGCATCGGTGAGCGAAGACATCTCGAAGCTCCGCCCGTTGTTCGCCTTCGGATATTCGCGCTCCAGAGCGCTCGCCAGGGTTTTGAATTCGGCTTCGGCCTGCGATTGTTGCACGCCAGGTTTGAGCCGCCCGAATACATTCATCGTCCGCATGCGGCGCTCATTAAACAGCGCTTCCACAGGACCCGCCAGCGCCTGCCCGTGCATGCTGACCGGTAGAAACGCAAAGTCGGGTCTGCCCACCGTGAACGTGCCTTTGAAATTTTTCGGCGTGACCCCGATCACTGTATACGGGATGCCGTTCAGTTCCAGGGTGGCGCCCACCGCGCCCGGGTCGCCGCCAAATCGCCGCATCCACAGCGCGTAGGTGAGCACGGTCACGGTGTTGCCGCCATCGCTGCGATCCTCGTCCGGCGCGAACGTGCGGCCCAGCAGGGGCTTCACGCCCAGCGTGTCGAAATAGTTGGCCGTCACCAGCAGCGCGCCCTCCTGTTTCGGCTCGCCCTGGCCGGTCACGATGACGGCGGTCGGCATAAACGCCGCGAGGCTGGAGAAGACGTCGTTCTGGTCCCGCAGATCCTTGAAGTTCAGGTAGGAGACTTGCGTCCGCACCAGGTTCGCGGTGGTGGTCTGAGTGGCGTGATCCACCGTGTACACCTCGATCACGCGGCTGGAATCGCGCACCGGCAACGGATTGAGGAACACCGCGTTGGTCAAAGTAAAGATCGCCGTGTTGGCGCCGATGCCCAACGCGAGTGAGACTACCGCGACACTTGTAAATCCCGGGCTGCGGAGCAATGTCCGGAACCCATACTTCACATCCCGCCAGACGGCATCCATGATTCATAATAGGACGCGCGAGCCGCCGATAGGTGGCGGCGCAACCCCCAAGTGCTAATCTGAAGGCAACCATTTCGTCTGTACTCATATGACCTGCACTCGACCCATCGCCACGCTGGTACTGCTTGCGGCGACCGCTTCCGCCGCCGACAAGCGGCTACTCAATCTGGTGATGCCCGATGTGAAGGTGCTGGCCGGAGTGAATGTGCGCGGTGCTGCCGGTTCGCCGCTCGGCCGCTACGTATTGGGTCTGGTGATGGAGCGGAACCAGCAGTTTCAGCAGGCTTCGAAGGATTTCGGCGTGGATCCGCGCAGCGTGCGCGAGTTTCTGGTGGCCTCCAACTCGGCGCCCAAGTACGACACCGGAATCGCGCTTGCCCGGGGCAGCTTTCACCCGTCCGACGTGATCGCCAAAGCAGTGGACCACGGAGCGGTCACCGAAACTTATAAGACGGTCACGATCATCACCGATGCGAAGAGCGCGCTGGGTCTGGCCTTCCTGAATGCCAATATCCTGATCACCGGCGATATGGCGGGAGTGAAGGCGGCCATCGATCGCGCGCCGGCGCCGTGGAGCATGCCTGCGCCGCTATCGGCGCGCATCGCTCAGTTGAGTGCCGCTGAAGACGCCTGGCTCCTGTCCACCGTTCCCGCTTCCAACCTGATGCCGGCGAAGTCCGCGGGAAGCGCGCAGAATGTTCTGCAGAACGTGCAGCGTCTTTCGGCTGGAGTGAAATTCGGCAAAGTGGCCACGGTGAGCGCCCTGGCGCAGGCCGACACCGCCGAGACGGCTCAACTGCTAGGCAATACGCTGAAGCTGATGATGAATCTAATATCGGCGCAGACCAAGCAACTCGCGCCGGAATCGGCCCAAAGTCTGGTGGTGGATCCGCAAGGCAATCAGTTGAACCTTTCGTTCCATTTGACCGATGCCGAATTCAGGAAGCTCTATCAAATGGTGGCGGGGGCCCCGAAGACTCCCCGGTAACGCCGGTCTCTGTCGAAGTCTGGCGCAGAATTCAGACCTGCGATAACTCCTGAGGTGGTGACGGGGAGTCCCCCGTCACCAGCCCGGGTCTGTTGCGCTGTTACCGGTAGTCGCGGACGTCGCGGCGGACGTCGCTGCGCTGCCACTGCGCGGCGCGTTGGTTGCGTTCGCAGCGATCACGCGTGCTGTAGACGCGGGCATCGTCATGACGAACGTCCCGCAAGTCCCGCGCGGAAAGAGTGGCCGGACCTGCAATCCCCAGGGCCAGCGCTGCCAGTGCGAAAAACTGAATGCGTTTCATCGTCGTATCCTTCTCTCTGAGAGCCCTTTTTTTCTTTCGCTCTCGTATATAGAAACGCTTCTCGCAGGCCCAAGGTTATGCATCATGAACGGACCTTCACGTAAAGGTTCGTCATGCTTCGATACGAGTCTTTACAGCCTGATACATCTCCATGCCGTGGCCGGCGCCGGCGCGGAACAGGGCTGGCTGAAAGACCTGCAATTGCGCTTCGTCCGCGGTCACCGCGAAGACGCCCGGCTGGGAAAGTTTGCCGCAGATCTTCGTCATGTAGGCGTACTCGTCGGCCAGTCCGACTTCCGCCGAGAGGTATTTCAGCGAGTACAGTCGCTGCGGCGGTTCGTCTTCCTGTGAGCGGAGCACGGCCAGATCCTCCAGTGTCGCGTCTACTTCCACGGGCACCAGGGACGCGTCGTTGCGCGCCAGCCAGCTTTTGAAAGCGTCGAAGGTATCGATGCCGTCGGCCACTCGATTAGTCGCAAAGCGGCGCGCGTTGGCTTCCGATTGCAGCACATACTGCGTGTAGATGTTCAGCTCCAGAAGATTGCGGCAGGCCCAGGCCAGCATGCCGGTGGAATGGCGCAGTCCCAATCTCATGTGGCTATACTGGTCCGCGGCCGATTCCAACAGCCCCGCCAGCATCTCGCAATACCAGGACTCGCCGGCTTGCGAGGTGCGCACTTCGCCGCCGAATTCGCGAACCGCGGCGAAGGCCTGGTCCAATGCTTCAAGATCTTCCGGGCTGATCATCCGTCTCTCGTTTTATCATAGGAGTTTCGACCCAGGGAGGTTCTTCATGCGTGGCATCATCCGGCTTGCGCCGGTCAGTCTGGCGTTGGCGCTGGTTGCCGCCGCTCAATCCGTCTCACCGGTACTGTTGAACGGACTGCAGTGGCGAAGCATCGGGCCGGCCGCCACCGGGGGCCGGATCGCCGATATCGCGGTGGGGAAGCATCCCGGCGAGCCTCTATCGATCTACGTCGCCACCACGTCCGGCGGGATTTTCAAGAGCGGTAATGAGGGCGTCTCGTGGTCGCCGGTCTTCGATCATGCCGGCGGAATGATGTCGATGGGTGCGATCGCGGTGTCCGCGTCCAATCCTTCGATCGTGTGGGCCGGCACGGGCGAGGCTGACAACCGGCAGAGTTCTTCGTGGGGCGATGGCGTGTATCAATCGGTCGACGCGGGCGTCACCTGGAAGAAGATGGGACTGGAAGACAGCCGCCACATCGGCAGGATCGTCATTCATCCCACCGACCCGAACACGGTGTACGTTGCCGCCGCGGGCCATCTTTGGGGACCGAACAGCGAGCGCGGCGTCTACAAGACCAGCGACGGCGGCAAGACGTGGTCCAGAGTTTTATACAAGGACGAAAACACCGGCGCGATCGATCTGGCGATGGACCCGAGCGATCCCAACACGGTGTACGCGGCGCTCTATCAGAGGCAGAGGAAAGGCTGGGGCTTCAACGGCGGCGGCCCCGGTAGCGGACTCTACCGCACCACCGACGGCGGCGCGCACTGGACCGAACTGCACGGCGGACTGCCTCAGGCCGAAAAGGGCCGCATCGGGCTCTGCATCTTCCCCGGCGACCCGCGCATTGTATACGCCATCGTGGAGGCCGACCCGCAGGGGGCCGGCGGGCGCGGAGGCAGAGGCGCGGCGGCGATGGGAGCGGTCACGCAGGCGGGCGGCATCTTCCGCACGACGAACAAGGGCGACACCTGGGAACACATGAGCGGTGTCAATCCGCGTCCCAGTTATTACAGCCGCATTTATGTGGACCCGAAGGATTCCGGCCGCGTCTACATCATGGGGTCGAACCGCGGCTTCTTCGTCTCGAACGATTCCGGCAAGAGCTTCCGCGAGGTCTTCAGCAGCGTGCATGGCGAGGATCATACGCTCTGGGTCAATCCGGAAAACACCAATCAACTGGTGATCGGCGGCGATGGCGGCATCTCCATTTCCTACGATCGCGGCCTCACCTGGCTGTTCCGCCTCAATCTGCCGATCGGCCAGTTCTACAACATCGCGGTCAACAATCAGCAGCCCTATCTGGTGTGCGGCGGGCTGCAGGATAACGGCAACTGGTGCACGCCCAGTGCATCGCGCATCAGCTACGGCGTTTCGTTTAAGGACGCGTTCAATATCGGCGGCGGCGACGGTATGCAGGCAGTGTTCGAGGGCGACGATCACACCGTGCTCACCAGTTCGCAGAACGGTTACACGGCGCGGCTGGACCTGGAAAATATGGAGTCGCAGAACGTCGGTCCGGTGCCTCCGGCCGAGCGCGGCAAGCCGCCCTATCGCTGGTATTGGACCACGCCGCTGATCGTGTCGTCGTTCAATCCCGATGTGATCTACACGGGCGCCAACATGCTGTTCCGGTCGCCCGATCGCGGCGTGACGTGGCAGACGATCAGCGGCGATCTCACGGCCGACGTGGATCGCGACAAGCTCTCCATGATGGGCGGGCCGGTTCCATCGAATGCGCTTTCGCGCCACGATGGCCAATCGAATTTCAGCGCGCTGACGGTGGTGGCCGAATCGCCGCTGGATCGCAATCTGCTCTACACGGGCGCCGACGACGGCAGCCTGCACGTGACGCGCGACGGCGGCGCGCATTGGACCGCGTTGAGTGTGCGCGGACTGCCGCCCATGTTGAATATCAGCGGCATTGCGCCGTCGAAGTTCGCCGCGGGCCGCGTGTATCTCACGGTGGACGGCCACTTCAACGACGATTACCATCCCTACGTGTTCGTCAGCGAGGACTACGGCCGCTCGTGGAAGCCGATTGCCGAAGGTCTGCCGCAGACCTCCGTACATCGCCTTCGCGAATACCCGTCGAATGCCAATCTACTGGTGGCGGGGACGGAGATGGGCGCTTATGTCAGCTTGGATCGGGGCGCGCACTGGCTGGTTCTAGGCGGCGAACTGCCGCCGGTTCCGGTCTACGATCTGGTGTTTCAAGAGCGCGACCATGCCCTGGTGTTGGGCACGCACGGTCGCAGTATCTGGCTCCTGGACGATGCCGCGGCGCTGGCGGAATTGACGCCGCAGGTGCTGAGCAGCGGCGGAATTTTCACCGTGCCTCCCGTCCATCACGAGAATATTTTCGGCGGCCAGTTCTGGTTCGGCGCGGGCGAATTCTTTGCGCCGAATCCACCCATGGGCGCCGTTCTGGATTACTACCTGCCGCAGCCTGCGGCCAGTGTGGCGATCACCGTTGCCGATAGTTCGGGAAATACGATTCGCACCCTGCACGGCTCCGGCGCGGCGGGCATGAATCGCGTCTGTTGGGACCTGAAGCAGGCGCCGGCGTTATCGACGGGGCCGACGGCTTCCAGTTGCACCGGTACGGGCGGCGGCGGACGCGGCGGCGGATCGGGTCCCCTGGTCCTGCCCGGCAAGTATGTGGCAACGGTGACTCCGCAGGGGGGCGCGTCGATGGCGCGGGAGGTCACCGTGGTCGCGGATCCTCACTTCAAAATCAGCGAGGCCGATCGGGTGGCGCACCACGCCGCCGTGATGAGCGCGTATGCGGCGCAGGAGCAGCTTGGCGCGGGCCGCAACGCTGCGCAGGCTCTCTTCGAGCAGATTCCGCCCATGCGTCTGTATCTGACATCCATGGGGGACAAAGGCAAGAGCCTGAGCGAGACTCTGGAGAAGGTCTCGACTGAACTCACTCGCGTGCAGGGCGAGATCTCGCGAACGGTGCAATCGGCGTCGCGTCTGGAGAGTGCGATGGATAGCTATCCAGGACTGCCGACCGCGGCTCAATCGCGCGAGTTGGATTGGGCCTGGGAGGATGCTGCCACGGCGGTGAACACGTTCAATCGCCTGCTCACCGAGATGTCGGCGATTTATACTTCGATGGGTGACGCGGTGCCGTGGAGGCCGATCCCGGCCGTGACTGTGCCGGTGCGGACGCGCTAAGCACCGCTACCAATTCCACGGTGTGATGTCACTGTGCTGGCCGGCCTGCAGTTCGCGAATGCCGAGCCTGCCGTTGGGGTCGGCGACCACTTCGTAGAGCGGCAGATCGCGAGCCTGCACCACGTACGTCCCGTTTTGCAGGCCGTTCGCGTCGGCATCGCGGGACACTACCAGCGGAGAAACGCCGGCTACCCGAATGCGGAACTGACCGCTGGACGGCTCGTAGTTGCCGTAGCTATAGCAGCGGCCCAGGCAGATACGGTCGATCATGTGGGTGGTGGGATTGGTGGCCACGCTCAGATCCATCACGCCGGTCACCACGCGCTGACCGGCCGGCAGGCGCGCCACCAGCGTCTCCATGCGGCCTTCGAGTTCGTTCAACGCGCCCTCGTCTTTATAGGAGAAGGCGAAGAACATCAGCGCGATCACGGGAAGCGCGACTCGGACCGGTTTGCGGACCGCCGCCGCGCCCGTCAGCGCGCAGATGCAGACGCCGAGGGCCAGTGACATGCGCTCCGCCAGAAAGACCAGGGCGTGGTTGTACCCCGGTATCCGAATCCAATCGGGAATCACCACAATGCCCACGGCGGTCAGCGCGCAGATCTGAAAGGGAATTCCGGAAAGCACGGCCAGGGGACCTTTGGCGCGGATCCACCCGGCCAGCAGCAGGCCCCAGCAGACGAGCAGTCCCACGGCCGCCAGCACGTATTTGCCGTCGTACGTCCAGAGCTGATCGATGGCCACCAGCGCCGTGAACTGGGTGGAAAACCAGAGGGTCTTCCACATACTCTGGAGCACGACGCGCGCGACGACGATGGCGGCGAGTCCCGCTGCCAGCATTCCGATGCGCTGCCGTGGATTCAGGCGCGCGGAGATCCAGCGATAGGCCAGTAGCGCGAGGGTCCACATCACGGGCAGGCCGTGCGCGATGAAAGCCAGCGCCGCGATGGGAATCGCCATTGCAAGATGGCGCGGCTGTTCATCCCAGACCAGCCACATCAACCAGAAGCAGAGTCCCAGACTGATGTAGAAGTTGAACAGGCCCATGCGGAAGACCCAGCCGTAAGCCAGCATAGCGATCACGGGGAGCAGATGCCACGGCTGCCGCTGGCTGATGCGGGAGACGAAGGCGAAGGCGCCCCAGACGAATACCAGGACGGCCAGAGGGACGGCCACATGCTGGGCGATATTGGCGCCGAACGCGTTCAGCAGCCACTTCAACAGGTAGTCGAACAATACGTTGGTGTGCTGCGAAACGGCGATCAGGCCGGGCGCGCGGCCCGCGTCCACCAACTGCGCCAGCCACGCGTTGTAGAGGTGGCTTCCCAGGTCTCCGGCCTGAATGCGCTCATGCCAGAAGCACGGAATCAGGATAACCAGGGATAACAGAATGTAAGTCGGCCGGCGGCGCACGCCTCTATTGTCCCAATTCTCCTCGTGGTTTTCCGGCGGTAATCTCGGCGAAGGTGTCTTTTATCTGGCGCTTGAGCAATTCCTCGCTCACCCACTCGTCTACGGCGCCGGAGAGTTTGATGGAGGCCTGCAGTTCCTCCACCTTCTTACCTTGCGAAATGCCGTCCTGCACCGCCTTGTGCAATTCGGTGAAGAACTGGCCCTGTCCGGTAATGAGTTCGCGGCCTCCGAAGACCCCGTGTCCCGGCAGCACGAACTTGACCTTCAGCTTCTCGATGGCATGGAGCACGGTGGGCCAGTTGCCGATATGGGCGTCGGCGGTGTTGTTGTAGGGGCCGTTGACCACGGCGTCGCCCGTGCACAGCACCTGCTCCTTGGGCAGGTAGACGAAGCCATCGCCGCGCGTGTGGGCCCAGCCGAAGTAGCGGAACTCCACGCGTCGTGAGCCATCGTTGACCACGTGCAGGGACTCATTGATGTCCTGTTGGGGAGGTTCGGGAGCGTCGCGCTTGAGGGCTGCGACGTCGGGCCGCGTTTTGGCTTCGGCCAGCCAGCGTGCCGGCTCGAATTTCTTCATCTCTTCGCCCACTTCTTTGAAGGCGAGCGTGGTGGCTCCAGCCTGCGTCCACAGCGCATTCCCATAAAGGTGATCGCCGTGATGATGAGTGTCGAAGACATACTTGACGGGCTTTTTGGAGACTCGTTTGACGTCTTCCATGGCCGCGCGGGCGCCGCTGGGGTAATTGGCGTCCACCACAATCATGTAGTCCTTCATTTCGATGATGACGTTGTTGGAGTGGCCCTGCTCCATGTCGCCTTCGCGGAACCAGATGCCGGGCGCGACCAGACGGATGGTCTCCGGATTGGCGTCGGAGCGGGAAACAAACAACGCCAGGGCTGCCATTGCGGTAAAGCAGAGAAGTAACGCAGCGCGGACTCGCCTCATGCTCACCCCCTTCTGGAATACTCTACACCCGGGGTATGACGTTTGGAATGTTAAAATTAAAGGGTTCTACCTGAAAGGAGATGCATGGCTGTAAAAACCCGCCGCCAGGCGGTTGTGGTTGACGTGGGAGGTGTGAAGGTGGGGGGCA
Organism: Candidatus Sulfopaludibacter sp.; assembly: GCA_035551455.1. Taxonomy (GTDB): domain Bacteria; phylum Acidobacteriota; class Terriglobia; order Bryobacterales; family Bryobacteraceae; genus Sulfopaludibacter. Next base: position 40,802 of record DASZMZ010000066.1, on the reverse strand, counting down.
ATCATCCGATTGTGGTCCAATCGATGACCAACACCGATACCGCGGATGTCGCTTCCACCGTGAACCAGGTGATGGCGCTGGCGCGAGCCGGCTCGGAATTGGTGCGCGTGACGGTGAATACCGAAGCCGCCGCCGCCGCGGTTCCGAAGATTGTCGACACTTGCGAGAAGTTCGGAGTGCGGGTGCCGATCATCGGCGACTTCCATTACAACGGCCACATTCTTCTCAAGAAGTATCCCGATTGTGCGCGCACGCTGTCCAAGTACCGCATCAATCCGGGTAATTCCGACATCGGGCGGAAGAACGACGATAACTTCAAGATCATGATCGATGTGGCCGCGGAGAATAACAAGCCCGTCCGCATCGGCGTCAACTGGGGCTCGCTGGATTCGGCCCTGCTGACTCGCATGATGGACGAGAATTCACGGCTGCCGGAGCCGAAGACCGCCCGCGACGTTACGCTGGATGCCATGGTGGCGAGCGCCGTCTCCTCCGCGGAGTCCGCCGAACGGCACGGGCTGGGGCACGACAAGATTATCCTCAGCGCCAAAGTGAGCGGTGTGCAGGACCTGATCGACGTCTACCATGCACTGGCCGCCGTTTGCGATTATCCGCTGCATCTCGGACTGACCGAGGCGGGCATGGGCAGCAAGGGCATCGTGGCAACCACCGCCGCTCTCGCGCCGGTATTGCAGGACGGTATCGGCGACACGATCCGCACGTCGTTGACGCCCCTGCCGAATGGCGATCGCACCGAAGAGGTGGTAGTCTCGCAGCAGATTTTGCAGTCGCTGGGGATTCGCAGTTTCACGCCGCAGGTGACCGCCTGCCCGGGATGCGGACGCACCACCAGTACGTTTTTCCAGGAGATGGCGGACGAGATCCAGACCTACCTGCGCACGCAGATGCCGAAGTGGAAAGCCGGACATCCGGGCGTCGAGACCATGACCGTGGCGGTGATGGGCTGTGTGGTGAACGGTCCTGGGGAATCCAAACACTCCAATATCGGCATCTCGCTGCCTGGGACATTCGAAGAACCGAAGGCGCCCGTGTTTGTAGACGGCCGTCTGATGTGCACGTTAAAGGGCGATCGCATCGTGGCGGAATTTATTGAGATTCTCAATAGCTACGTAGCTTCGCATTACGCAACCGATGCCGAAACGGTTCACTCTCACTGAAGCACAGAATTTGATTCCGCAGGTGGACGCGCTGTTGCGCAGCGCGATCGCCGCCAAAGCCGATTACGAAGAAGCGGAGCGCGTCATCGATGAACTCAGCGAGCGCATTATGCTGATGGGCGGGATTGCCGTGGACCGCGAGAAAGCGCTGGACGCGCGCAATCGCCGCGAGACGGCCGCCGTTGCATTACGCGATGCGATCGAAGGCGTGCAGGAAATCGGCTGCGTGGTGAAGGACCTCGACACCGGCCTGATCGATTTCCCCACGCTATTTCGAGGCGTGGAGGTTTATCTTTGCTGGAAGCTGGATGAGCCGTCCATCGCATTCTGGCACGGCGTGGATGAGGGCTTTCGAGGCCGCAAGGCCATCGATCAGGATTTCCGCGATCATCATCGCGGCGATGCGGCGCACTGATGAAAAAAGGTACGCACGAAACCGAGATCAAGCTGGCGGTGGCCAATGTGCAAACCGCCCGGCGTCTGCTGCGCGCCGCCGGATTCCGCGTGTTCCGCCGCCGCGTGTTCGAATCCAACGTGGTGTTCGACACCGCCGGCGGCACACTGCGTAAGAATCGCACGATGGTGCGGGTGCGAGAAGCCGGCAGCCACGCCACGCTGACCTTCAAGGGCGTGCCCATCGCGGGGAAGCACAAGAGCAGGGAAGAGCTGGAGACCGAGATTGCCAGCGCGCGCACCGTGTCGCAAATTCTGGACAGGCTCGGCTTTCTGCCGTCGTTCCGCTATGAGAAGTATCGCGCCGAGTATCGCGCCGCCGGCGGCTCGGGAGTCGCCACGCTCGACGAAACTCCCATCGGCGTTTATATCGAACTGGAGGGCAGTCCCCGCTGGATCGATCGCATGGCCCGCAAGCTGGGTTTCGCGGAGAGCGACTACATCGTTGCCAGTTACGCCAGTTTGTATCTGGAGTGGTGCAAGCGGCGCGGCGTCACGCCGGGCTTTATGGTGTTTTGAAAGCCTACTGCATTTTGGCAGCGACTTTTACGGTCTTCGAGGCCGGCGTTGGCTGAGGTTTGGTGCGTGTGGGCTCGGGCGACGCAGGCTCGCCGCTGTGATCCCACCAAACCACGCTCTCCACGCAATAGAGGCTGAGCGTGTCCAGCAGGTGATGCAGGCTGGCGGCTTCCTCTTCGCTAACAGGCCGCTTCTCGCCGGCGTATGCCATGAAGGCCTCGTCGGGCGCCACTTCGTACTTTACTTTGGTTTGCGGAACAAACTCGCCATCCACCACGCTGCCTTTTTCGACGATCCAGATGAGCTTGTGTGTGGCAAGATCCCAGGTGACCGATTGCAGCCGTTTTACGTTTGCGGCCGGCGGCTCCTGCTGTGGTGTTGTTGATTCCTGCGCACAACAAAGAGCGGCGCATGAAAGTAGAATTGCGACAATCGTTTTCATCCCGGTACCTCCCCGTCGCGCTGAAGTGAGCACGTTCGACGCCGTCGTGCGACGGTGTGAGTGCGGCAAAGCACCGGGCTCTGCCGTTCCATAATGAAGCGTGAACGATAATCCCTACGATGAGGTTCCGTATCTCACACGGCCGCGAATGGAAACGCATCCGGACCGGCTGGCAGCGGTGGGTCGGCTTTTCGGTATGCGCCCCGCGCCGGTGGCCGAGTGCAGCGTGCTCGAGATCGGCTGTGGCGATGGCAGCAATCTGGTGCCGATGGCGTACGGACTGCCGGGTAGTTTTGCCGTGGGTGTCGATCTGGCCCCTGGTCCCATCGCGGCGGCGCAGCGCATGGCCGGCGACCTGGAACTCTCGAATATCCGCCTCGTCACGGCCGATCTGCGGGACATCGACGAGGAATATGGCACGTTCGATTATGTGATCGCGCACGGTGTGTACTCGTGGGTGCCGGCGGACGTCCGCGAAGGTTTGTTGCGAGTCTGCGCCGAGCGTCTGGCGCCGCAAGGAATCGCCTTCGTCAGCTACAACGTCTTCCCCGGACGGCAGATGCGGCAGTTGCTGCGTGAGATGATGCTCTACCAGACGCGTCGTGCACCCGGACCGCGTCAGCGCATCGAACAGGCTCGCAGCTTTCTGCACACCATTGCGGAGGGCCGCCTGGCGCCGCCCGCCTGGAGGGAGTTGCTGCAGCAGGAGGCCACCATCCTGCTGGAAAAGGATGCCGGGTCCTTTTGGCACGACGATCTGGCGCCCGTGAATCAGCCGATGTACTTCCACGAATTCGCCGCGCAGGCCGCCGGGCACGGTCTTCAGTATTTGGGCGACGCCGATTCGCGTGTGATGTTCGACCCGTGGCGATCGTCGGGTGAGGCTCCCGAGGACCCATTGGAATGCGAGCAGTATCTGGATTTCCTGCGCTGCCGCCGTTTCCGTGAGTCGCTGTTATGCCGCGCGGACGTGGCTCTCGACCGCAATCCCGGTCCGGAGCGCATGCGGGAATTTCTCTTCGCGGCGCCGTCGCGTCGGGCCAAGAACGGCGAGATCGAGGGGCTGAACGGAGTCCGCGTCGCGCCGGGCCACGTGGAACTGGAGGCTATCGTGTCGGCATTGGGCGATGCGTATCCGCTGCCGCTTTCATTCGACGATCTGGCGCCATACGGCGGAGAAGGGCTGGAGGAAATCCTATTCGCGCTGGTGCGCAGCGGCTTTGCCAGCTTTCACGTCCACGATTTTCCGTGTGAAGAGACGGTGACGCCGCGGCCTTGTGCGTCGCACCTGGCGCGCTGGCAGGCCGAGCGGGGCAGCCTGGTGACGAATGCCTGTCACATGCCGGTGCAACTGGAGGACGCCGACGTCGGGCTGCTGCTGCAACTGGATGGGACGCGCGCGGTGGCGGAGTCGGAGGCTTTAGCATGGTTCGCACGGATGGGGCTGCTGGAAGGGTAGTAGAGGCGAAAGCGTCTGCCCTGTCTGGACGGTCAACGGGGTTGCGATACCAGGTAGACGGCGACTTCGGCGAACAGATTGGGGAGGAACGTCACTTTGTTTGCGCCCGAAAGGAAGTAGCGCCGCTCGATGGTGAGGCCGTCTTTGGCGGCGAGGTCCTCGAAATCGTCCACGGTCAGGAAATGGATGTTGGGCGATTCGTACCACTCGTAGGGGAAGAGTTTGGTGCGCGGGGCGCGGCCGCGGCGGAGCATGTAGGTGCGTACGCGCCAGTGGCCGAAATTGGGGAATGCGACGATGGCGCGGCGTCCCACGCGCAGCATCTGGCGGAGCACTTCGCGAGGACGCAGCGTCTCCTGCAAGGTCTGACTGAGAATCACGTAATCGAAAGTCTGGTCGGGGAAATCGACCAGGCCTTCTTCCATATCGCACTGGAAGACGGAGACGCCGCGTGCGATGGCGCGCTGCACTTTCGCTCCCGAAATCTCGACCCCGCGGGCATCTACGCCCTTTTTCAGCGCCAGCCACTGGAGCAGTTCGCCCTCGCCGCAGCCCAGGTCGAGCACCTTGGAGCCGGGTTCGACAATGTCGCCGATGATGGCGTAATCGCTGCGGCCCAATTGCTCGGAAACGAAATCCTGGTCGCTCATTTCACCTTCTCGAAGGTGCTGGAAAGGAAGCCGCGAACCAGATCGGTCTGTTCGGCCACATCCACCAGGAAGGAATCGTGGCCGTAATTCGATTGCAACTCCACGTAAGCCACGTCGCAGTTGCGCGAGCGCAGGGCGCGCACCATTTCCTGCGACTGGTAGCTCGGGTAGAGCCAGTCGGAACTGAAGCTGATCACCAGAAAGCGCGCACGGGTGTGCTCCAGGGCTGTCGCCAGGGTGCCTCGTCCGGTGGTGAGGTCGAAGTAGTCCATGGCCTTAGTGATGTAGAGGTACGAATTGGCGTCGAAGCGGCCCACGAACTGGCTGCCGCGATAGCGCAGGTAGCTCTCCACTTCGAAATCCACGTCGAAGCCGAAGCTGAAGTTTTCCTTGCCCCGCAGCCTGCGTCCGAACTTCTCGCGCATCGAATCGTCGCTCATGTAGGTGATGTGGCCCACCATGCGAGCCACGGCCAGTCCGCGCGCTGGTAGTGCGTTGCCGTAATAGTTGCCTTCGTTCCAATCCGGGTCCGCCATGATCGCCTGGCGGCCCACCTCGTTGAAGGCGATCTGCTGGGCGCTATGGCGTGTGGTGGTCGCGATGGGGATGGCGGAAACTACCGAGTCGGGGAAGGCCACCGCCCATTCCAGAGCCTGCATGCCGCCCATGGAGCCGCCGCTCACCGCCAGCAGGCGCGGAATGCCGAACCAGTCGATCAGCATTTTCTGCGCCCTCACCATATCGCCGATGGTGATGACGGGGAACGTCATGCCGTACGGGCAGCCGGTGGCCGGATTGGCGGAAGCGGGTCCCGTGGTGCCCCGGCAGCCGCCCAGGACGTTGGTGCAGATGACGAAATAGCGATTGGTATCGAAGGCCTTGCCCGGCCCGATCATGTTGTCCCACCATCCCGGTTTGCCGGTTTCGTGGCTGATCCCGGCGGCGTGCGCATCGCCCGAAAAGGCGTGCAGCACCAGGATGGCGTTGGTCTTGGCGGCGTTCAATTCGCCGTAGGTTTCGTAAGCAACTTCGATGGGCGCGAGAGAGGCGCCGCTATCGAGAGAGATGGATTCGAACCCGACACTGTTGGCCTCAACGATCATTGCGGGGAGATTTTTATGATAGCAGGTGACGATTGGGCCATAATAGAAACTCATGACCGACCCCACCCTGAAGGTCCTGATCTCCGCCGAGCAGATTCAGGCCCGCATCCGCGAATTGGGCGAACAGATTTCAGCCGATTATCCAACTGGCAACCTCCACCTGGTCTGCATCCTGAAGGGCGCCTGCTTCTTCCTGACGGACCTGGCGCGGGCCATGAAGCGCGACGTCTTTGTGGACTTCATGGGCATCTCCACCTACGGCAAAGGCAAGACGAGTTCCGGCGAAGTGAAGGTAACCAAGGACCTGGACATCTCGCTCGAAAACGCCGACGTGTTGATTGTCGAAGATATCGTGGATAGCGGCGTGACGCTGAACTATTTGATGCATCTGCTGGAGCAGCGTCGGCCGAAATCCATCCGCATCGCCGCGCTCCTGGACAAGCCCGAGCGGCGCCTCCGTCCGGTGCATGCCAGCTATGTGGGCTTCGTGATTGCCGATCGCTTTGTAGTGGGCTACGGTCTGGATTACGCCGAAAAATATCGCAATCTGGATCAGATCTGCGTGCTGGACGACGACCCGGCCTGATGCGGCGCTTCCTGACCATTGCGGTAGTTTTTCTGTGTGGTCTGCCGGCGCAGACTGTCGACCCCGGAATCGTGCTGCGGTTCGACGTGGACCTGGTCCAGGTGGACGCCGTGGTTACCGATTCGAACGGCCGCCACGTCGCCGATTTGACGAAGGACGATTTTCAGGTGCTGCAGGACGGCAAGCCGCAGCGCGTCACACACTTCTCTTACGTGGCCGCGGAGCAACCCGGTGCCCCACGGCCCGCCCGCTCGGAAGTGCGGCGCGCCGTGGTGATCGTAATCGACGAGAACGAACTCAAGGTCACCGATTTTCTTTCGCTGCAGCAGGCGCTGGGCAAGTATGTGGAGCAGTCGATTCGGCCCGGCGACCTGGTGGCCTTGATCCGCACATCGGGTGGTTCGGGCGCGCTCCAGCAGTTCAGCGGCGATCCGGAATTGCTGCGTCTGGCGGTGCGCCACATGACGTGGAAGCCTTCGGTGCCGCAGGCCGACCGGCTGCTGAAGCCGGTGCTGATTCGCGCCGCGCAGGCACTGGCCGGGTTTCCGGGACGCAAGTCGATTGTGGTGATCAGTCCCGGGCGCGTGATCGACGCGGGGCTGGTGACGGGCGAACTGCTGCAGGATCTGCGCGAGATTTCCGACGCCGCCAACCGGGCGTCGGTGGCCATCGACACGATCGACATCCGTCGTCTGGCGGTACTGATGCCGGGCGCCGACAATGGCGGCGGACGCGGAGGCCGCGGTGGTGGACGGGGCGGCGCACAGTTGGGCCGCGCCATGCGCACGTTCCGCGAGGGCCAGACGTATCTGCAATTGCTGTCGGAAGCCACGGGCGGTTTGTTCCAGAGCGATAACAACGATATGACCGGGCAGATCCGGACCGCCGTGGAGGATGCCGGCGGTTATTACCTGCTGGCACGGTCTCCCGGTTCGAATGCCTTCAAGACGAAGCCGGGCGCCGACCCGAAGTATCACACTCTCGAGGTGAAAGTGCTGCGCCGGGGACTGGTCGTACGGTCGCGCCAGGGCTTCTTCGCGGTGCCGGGTGCGGGCGAGACGGCGCGCACGCTCACGCCGGAAGAGCAGACGCGCGACGCGCTGTTTTCGCCATTCCGGAGCGGCGGACTGGATGTGCAACTCACGCCGTCGGTAGTCTACGATGGCTCGGGCGGCGCTACCGTGGAATCGCTGCTGCGCATTCGCTCGAAAGGCGTGGAATTTCGCGAGGAGGCCGATGGCTGCCGCACGGCCAATCTCGAACTGCTCACGGCGGCAGTGGCGCTGGACGCGCCTCCCGAAGGTAAGGAAAAGATTGCGGGCGATCATGTCTCTGTCACCGTGTGCGGCGATACGGCCCGCGAAGTGATGCGCGACGGCTTGGTGGCGGTGATGCGCAATGTGGTGGCGCCCGGTCATTACCAGGTGCGCGCGGCCGTGCGCAGCGCGTCGGAAATCGGGTCGGCGGCGCAAGTGCTGGAGGTGGCCGATGCGCGAAAGGAAGAACTGGTGATCGCCGGAGTGAGCCTGTGGACGGGGAGCGGCGGACCGCCGCAGCTCATCCAGGGGACATCGTATCGCATGGTGGAAGAGGGCGATCCGGCGGTCCGGCAGTTCCGGCCCAATGACGCGCTGAAGTTTACTTTTCAAGTTCGGCGCGGGGCGGGGAAGCAGGAGTTGCCCATCCAAGCGCGAGTGAAATTGATGCGCGGCGACCAGGAAATCTACGCCGGCAGGCAGCGCGAAGTGAAGTCCGGCGAACTCATCACCGGCCTGTACAGACTGGATGCCGCGCTAGAGCCGGGCACCTACCTCTTCGGTGTGATCGCCACCAGTGGAGGCAAGGAATTCACCCACTGGCTGGACTTCGAGATCAAGTAGTAGCGTAGGCCTCCGGCCTGCGAAAGCCGGCCTTTTCGAGGCACTTGGCTACTTATCTGCCGATTTCTTGTGGAGCTTGCGTTTGACGTCGGGCCAGAATTCCTTCAACACGTTGGAGAAGGCGTCGGTGGCGCAGGCGATCAGCAGCTTTTGGACGTTGTCGCTGACGGTCCGGGTGTCCGGATAGTAGGCATTGGAGATGGCGGTGCCAATGGCATTGCCGCCCCACTCCGGCAGGTTGAACGTATTCCGTCCGGTATCGGTGCGGCAGATCAAGATGCGCGAAAGCGCGTAGCCGAGCCGCGTCTTCTTGGAGCCTTCGCCCGACCGGAAATAGCGGGGATCTTCATGCGAGAGGACGGGCACAATCCCTTCGGTCATCATATTGCCGATCATCTGATCGCCATAAGCAGTGGCGAAGCGTTTGGCATAACCGGCCATCCCTTGTCCGAATGACGGATTCTGGTTTTCCAATTGATAGAGTGCGGCGAAGAGTCCCGCCGTGGGGTAGACCGGCCAATCGAACGAATCCTTGAATGCGATGGTCATCTTCTGTTTGGGCGTGATCTTGTGGAAGGGCAGCGAGTTTTCGGTGGTGCGATTGTTGGGCATCACGCCAAAGATGCGTTTGTCTTCAGGAGGGGTGTTTTCCTGGGCTTGCAGGCTGCCATAGCCAACGAGACTGAGAACTATTGCGAGACGAGTCGAGTGCATGAAAACACTTAGATGAGACATCCTGTACGAAGGTTACCGTATAAGCGCGTAGCTCTTCGGGGCTATAAACGTAAAACCGAACGCGCGAAGATACCAAAAGAAGTACGCCCCTTCTGAAATTAATGACTGCATAAGTTGTATTAATTCGACACGAGTGTACGGAGGGTGATAGGTTGGCAGAAAGTTCGGCTCGCGCCCGTGTCGGCGCGGACACAGCTCCCTGTTGCGAGCAACCGTGCCGCCAGCGCACATCATCTCAGCTCACGAGAGGGAGAAAATGGAACAAGTTCTTACAGACGAGCAGAAACAAGCTGTACTGAAGCGCGGCTTTTCCCGCCGCAATTTTGGTCGTATTGCAACCATGATGGGCGCGGGAGCCGCCGCACTGCCGTTCTTTAACGAACCGGCATTGGCTCAGCTCTCCAAGGTGGACGCTCCGCCCGACGCTGTGCTCATCAATGCCAACGAAAATCCCCTCGGTCCCTGCCCCGAAGCGCGCGAAGCCGTCCACAATATGGTGGTTTACGGCGGCCGCTACCGGTATAGCGAAGGCGACAAGGTGGTGAAACTGCTGGAAGAGCAGGAAGGCCTGAAGGCTGGCTACGTCCGTCCCTTCCCGGGCTCCAGCGGTCCCCTGCACCAGGCTGTTCTGGCCTTCACTTCGCCGGATAAGCCGTTCGTGGTGGGCGACCCCGGATATGAAGCCGGTGCCCGCGCCGCCCGCTTCATCGGCGCCAAAGTGATCAATGTGCCGCTGACCAAGACCTTTGCCCACGACGTGAAGGCGATGGCCGCCGCCAGTCCCAACGCCGGACTGATTTACATCTGCAACCCGAACAATCCCACCGGAACACTCACTCCGCAGGCCGACATCGAGTGGCTGGTGGCCAACAAACCGAAGGGCTCCATCGTCATGATCGACGAAGCCTACACGCACCTTTCCGACGCTCCGTTCAATTCCGCCATGGTGGCCGCCGATAAGGATGTCATCATCCTGCGGACCTTCTCCAAGATTTACGGTATGGCCGGCCTGCGCGCCGGCGCGGCATTCGCGCGCCCAGACCTCATGGAGAAATTGAGCGGCTACAGCAGCACCATGATGCCCATCACCGGTATGGCCGCGGCCAGCGCCAGCCTGATGGTGAAAGACCTGGTGCCCAAGCGCCGCAAACAGATTGGAGACGTCCGCAACGACACCTTCGCGTTCCTGGACAAGCACAGCTTCAAGTTCGTGCCGTCGGTCTCCAACTGCTTCATGGTGGACGTGGGACGGCCGGGCAACCAGATTGTCTCGGCGATGCGCAAAGAGAACGTCTACATCGGCCGCGTTTGGCAAAGCTGGCCGAATCATGTTCGCGTCACCGTGGGGACTGCCGAGGAAATGAAAAAGTTCCAGGCCGCCTTCGCTAAGGTGATGGCTTGAAGCTTCGGGCGTTCCTGCTCACTGGAACGCCGCGCGGTGAAAAATACGGCCCCAGTCAACTGATGGGAGACTGTGCGGGCGGCGCGATTGCAGCCCTGATCGCGCTTCCTTATGGTTTGGCGCTGGCGTCTCTCATGGGATTGCCGCCAGTACTGGGTATTTTCACTTCGATTCTCACGGCGCCGGTGATTGCCGTTTTGGGACGGAACCCCGTCCTGATCGGCGGCACGGCCAGCGCTACGGTTCCTTTCATTGCGGCGGCGGTGCGCAGCCAGGGTATCGGCGGCGCCGCCAAAGTTTCCATCGTGGCCTCTGTCATCATGATGGGGTTCTGCGTCCTGAAACTGGGGCGCCATATCACGCGCGTGCCGCATGCCGTAGTTTCCGGGTTTTCCTGCGGCATCGGCGGCATGATGCTGATCTCGCAACTCGACATTATTTTCGGTATCGCATCACCCACGGCGCGGGCTTCGGCTACAGCGATGGGCCAACTGGTAGCTTTTTTCGATCACATCGCCGCCATGCGCCTGTTCCCCCTGGTTCTGGGAATCGTGGTGATCATCGCGGCTACGGCCGTTGCGCGGGTTTCACCGCGTCTTCCCGCGCCCCTGATCGGCGTAGGACTCGCCATCCTGATCGCGCGCTTTTTCGGCATGCACGAAAAGGAAGTGGGCAATCTGCCGGCCGCCCTCCCGCCCTTCATCGAATTTTCCTGGAAGCCCACCGACGTTTTCACCGTCCTCCCTTCAGCCTTCGGACTGGCCTTCGTTTCCAGCGTGAACATCCTGATCACCTCGCGCGTGGTCGAGCATTTCCGCGGACGGCACAAGCGCATGAAATCCAGCGACGCCGATTCGGAACTCGGCGCTTACGGAATTGCCAATATCTTCGCCGGCATGTTCGGCGCGCCGTTGAGCGTGGGAATTCCGGCGCGTAGTTTGGCGGTGGTCCGGTGCGGGGGCACGTCGCGCCTTTCGAATTTACTGCACGCCGTGTTTCTCATCGGTATTCTGGCGGTGGGAGCGGGCTTCGTTTCGCACATTCCGATTCCCGCCATCGCCGGCGTCACTGCTTGGATGGGACTATGCCTGCTCGATTGGAGCGCCTGGCGTCGCCTGCCGAAGATGAGCAGGGTGGACGCGCTGGCTTTCCTGGCCACGGCACTGGCGGTGCTGGCCGTCAATGCGGTGCTGGCGGTGGCAATCGGCTGTTCGCTGTACGCGTTCAAATGGGCCTGGCAGCGCATGGCTCCGGGTCTTCGTGGCGATCCTGAACGATCCCCAGTTTCCAGCTAGTCCGCCGTCGCACCTTGTTATCATTGGTGCGACGATGAGTTTCCTCCGGTCTCTGCTGATTTCCACTCCTCTCATTGCCCTGTCGACGATTGTGATGGGCAGCCTGTCCATTCTAGTTTCCTTCTTCGACCCGCAGGGCAACCGGATGCATCACCTGGCGCGTATTTGGGGCAAGATGCTGCTGGCAGTCAGTTTCATCCATGTCCGGTCGGAAGGCTTGGAGAAACTCGATCCGCGCGGCACTTATGTTTTTGTTTCGAACCATGCCAGCCTCATGGATATCCCGGCGATACTCTCGCAACTGCCGCATCAGTTCCGCTTCTTCGCCAAGAAAGGACTGTACAAAATTCCTTTTCTTGGCGGCCATCTGCTGCGCGCCGGTCACCTGCCGGTGGATCGCTCGAGCCCCCGAGCGTCTCTCAAGAGCATGACCGAGGCGGCCCGCGTGATTCAATCTCGCGGTACCTGCATGCTGTTGTTCCCGGAAGGCGGACGGGCGCCGGAAGGTCTTCGTGAATTCAAGGAAGGCGCGGCGTATATCGCGATTAAAGCCGGAGTGCCCATTGTCCCGATGGCGCTGATCGGCATGCGCGAGAAACTGCCCATGGAGTCGATCCACATTCGAGGCGGCAGCGTGATTCTGCGGATTGGCAACCCGATTTCCACCAAAGATTTGAAAGTGTCCGATCGGGATGGCCTGACCCAGCGGTTACATCAGGAGATTGCCGGAATGTTGAATTGATTCAGGAGTTTACACAATTTAACTTCCGTCGCCCGGCCAAACTTAACAGTTCTTTACATTACCGGCGTACCCGGCCTTGGAGCTTCGACGCCATGTATATGACATGGCCAAACTAAGATCGTTTTTTCACCTGTTGGCGGTCGTCCTGTTCGTCGCTGCGGCCATCGCCCAGCAGAACAGCGGCACCGTGAAAGGGGTCCTCTCCGATGATTCGGGCGCCGTCATTCCAGCGGCAACTGTGACTCTGACCGGTAACGGCGCCACCAAGACCATTGAAACGCAAAGCGACGGAAGTTACACGGTTGTGGGCCTCGCGCCGGGACAGTACACGGTAAACGTGGTTCTGGCCGGTTTCTCGACATTCGCCAAGCCGGTGACGGTGACTGCCGGCGCTACCATTCAGGTGCCCATCCAATTGGCCGTTCGCGCGGAGAAACAGGAAGTCACGGTTCAGGCCGAAGCCACCTCCACCGTCAGCGTCGAGCCGGACAACAACGCCACCGCGCTGGTGATTAAAGGCAGCGACCTCCAGGCTCTGCCGGACGATCCCGACGACCTTTCCGACGCCCTGCAGGCTCTGGCCGGCCCGGGCGCCGGACCGAATGGCGGGCAGATTTACATCGATGGCTTCAGCGGCGGCCAGTTGCCCCCGAAGGAATCCATTCGCGAGATCCGCATCAACCAGAATCCCTTCTCGGCGGAGTATGACCGGCTGGGTTTCGGCCGCATCGAGATTTTGACCAAGCCCGGAACCGACAAACTGCGCGGCGCTGTATCGCTGATGGATAGCGACGGAATCTTCAATTCGCGCAATCCCTTCTCCAACGATAAGCCGGATTATTCGATGCGCATGTGGAGCGGCAACATCGGCGGGTCACTCGGCAAGAAGGCTTCGTTCTTCATGGATTTCAATCGCCGCGATGTGCAGGACAATTCGATCATCGTGGCGCAGTATTTCGATCCCAAGACTCTGACCCAGTCGAACATCAATACGGCAGTGGTTTCACCCTCCTCCTTCACGGTGCTGGCCCCGCGGTTGGATTACGCATTGAGCACCAATCACACCCTGACGGTGCGCGTGGAAGAGCGCGTGAATTCGCGCGACAACGCCGGCCTGGGCGGTACGCGTCTGCCGGCTCCGTACTCCAACCTGGCGTACAATTCCACCGGAAACGGTCAGAACGTCATGATCACCGAGAGCGCCATCTTAACCCCACGGGCCGTGAACGAGACTCGCTTCCAACTCTTCCGCAACTACAATGCGTCGCCCGGTGACCTGCTGCCGCAGATCAACGTGGCCGGCGCGTTCGTCACGGGCGGTAACGGGATAGGTGACACTCACTCGTTGAGCAAGCACTTCGAACTACAGAACAATACTTCGCTTTCGCACGGCGCGCACACCATCCGCTTCGGAATCCGTATGCGGCGCGATAGCGATCAGACGAATAACCCCGGCGGCTTTGCCGGGTCGTACACCTTCCTGGGAGGCGTGGAACCGCAGTTGAGCGCGGCCAACACCGCGCTGCTGGATTCCAATGGCAACCCACTCACGGTCACGCTCACCTCACTGCAGCAGTACGAGCGCGGAGTGTTGTTGGCGCAGGCTGGTCTTTCCGCGGCGCAGGTGCAGGCACTGGGCGGCGGACCCTCGCGCTTCTCGATTCAAGCCGGCCAATCCTACATTAGCGGCGATCGCTGGGACTTCGGTCCCTTCATTCAGGACGACTGGCGTGTCCGGCCGAACCTGACCGTGAGCGCCGGCTTGCGCTATGAAGCGCAGACGCTGCTGAACGCCGGTCACGATTTCGCGCCGCGCTTGGGCTTCGCCTGGGCGCCCGGCAAGGCCAAGAACGGCCGCCAAAAGACCGTGGTCCGCGGCGGATTCGGCCTGTTCTACGACCGGGTCTCGCTGGGCCTGTTCGAATCCGCCGAGTTGAATAACGGCGTGAATCAGTTGCAGTATACGGTCTACAATCCCACGTTCTATCCCACTATCCCCTCGCTCTCCAGCCTGAGCGCCGGGCAAAATACCATCCTCAAGCTGGATCAAAATCTGCGTTCCAGCTACGCCATGCAGGGCGCAATCGGCGTGGAGCGCCAGTTGCCGCGCAACACTACCGTGGCGGTGACCTATTCTTTCAACCGGACCGTGCACATGGCCCAGTCCGTGCCCGTGAACACGCCGCTGCCGGGCACTTTCAACCCGAATCTTCCTTTGAGCGCGACCAATGGCTTGTTCCCGTATGGCTACTCCGCCGGCACCATCTTCCAGACGGAATCGGGCGGCTTCATGCGGCAGCATCTGCTGATGTTCAACTTCAATACGCGCTTCAGCAGCAAGGTATCGCTGTTTGGAAACTACTCTTTGGGCTATGCCAAAGATCTGCCCGGGTCGCCCACCAATCCCTATAATTTCCTGCAGGATTATGGCCGGTCGAGCTTTGATCGTCGTCACAATTTCCAGTTGATCGGTAACGTGACGGCCCCCGGCAACGTGCGCCTCGCGCCCTTTATTACGATGCGCTCCGGTTCGCCTTACGACGTGCTGGCAGGTCAGGATCTCTACGGCGACAACGAGACGAATGCGCGGGCGGCCTTCTCCTCCGCGGGGACCTGCGATTCGGTGGTTCGTACCGGCAATACGGTCTGCTCGCCCTTTGGAACCTTCACTTCGGCCTACAGCGTGACGGGCGCAACGAATCTGGTGCCGCGCAACTATCTGACGATGCCGGGCCTTTTCTCAGTGAACCTCCGCCTGTATCGCACGTTTGGCTTCGGCGGCGCCAAGAACAACAAAGCGGCCGATCAACCGGGCGGCATGCCTTCGGCCGGAGTGATGGGACTTTCCGGCGGCGGCGGAATGGGCGGTCCTGGCGGCGGCGGTCATGGACCCGGCGGCGGCGGACCTCCCGGCGGCGGTATGGGCGGACGCGGCGGACCCATGGGGATGGGCGGCGATTCGACGGAGCATCCGTACAACGTGACCTTCTCGGTGAACTTCGAGAATCTGTTGAATCACGTGAATCCCGGTGGGTATCAGGGCGTGATTACGAGTCCGTACTTCCTGCAGGCCACGTCCGTGAATACTGGATTTGGCGGCGGCGGACCGGGCGGCCCCGGCGGTTTCGGCGGCGCAGCCAACAACCGGCGCGTCCAACTCGGAATCCGCTTCACGTTCTGATCGCGGGGGGGCAACAGTCTGGATCAATCTGTCTACGGGGCCGTCTGGCCCGCCGGCATTACTTGACGGCTGCCTTCGGCTCCATCAGCTCGGTCCGGCTGCCGTCCGCATCATACAGATTCAGCTGCCATTTGCCGTTGCGGCCGATCTTCGGTTTTGATTTTTCATCTTGTACGCCGCGCTGGATTACCGTCCGATTGGCCTGCTGGATGTCCGGGACTTCGAGCGCTACGTGCTGCATATCGCCGAGTTTCTCCCGCGTCGGCGTGCCCGAATAAAGCATCAGTTCGATGTAATCGCCCCCGGCGCCGGGCGTCCGCAGATTGACCCAGTCGGTCTGACCGTCCTGCTTGCCGCCGCGCCAGAATTCGATGAAGCCCATCTTGTCCCGGTAGTAAGCCAGCGCCACGTCGAGCTTTTCCCGAGGCACCAGGATTCCGGCGTGCATAATGTGGAGCGAGATGCGCTTGGGGTCCTCGAACTTGCCGCGCGCTTTGGCATGTTCCGAGCCGGGCAGGTACTCGGTGAATTCGAGCGGATAGCCGAACGGGTCGGTGATGCGGATGCCGCGGGTGCCATCGCCGCCGGGAGGACGCAACGGAGTCGGCTCGAGTCCCCGGGCCGTCAGTTCGGCGTGGAGTTTTTCGATATCCGGGGTGACAAAGGCGACGTGGGTGAGGCGATGATCGTCACCCTCCTTCAGTCCCGTCGAGAACTCGATGTATTGTTCATCGTTGACCTTCAGATAAGCGGTGCCGATGGCGCCGTTCCGGCCGGTGCTGAAAGCCATCGGCAGCCCCAGAACTCCCGTGTAGAAGGCTTGCGCCTTTTCCAGGTTGGAGACGCGGAAATTGACGTGGCTGATACCCGTGAGAGGCAGGTCCTGGGCCTGGCACGCGGCGGCCAGGAGCAGAAGTGTGGGGAGAAACCGCATGCGATCAGTATATTACCAGGGGGTCGAAAGCGGTGGTAGGATACGGGAAGGAGCGTGTTCTGACCAAGACCGAAGTTAAGGAAACCCCTGAAAGCCCTCTCGCAACGCCAACCTGGCTCCTAGCCGTACGCGCCGCCGAATCCAAGAAAGCAACCGATATCAAGGTTCTGGATCTGACTGGAATCACCTCGTTTGCGGATTATTTCGTCATTTGCACGGGCGCGAATCAACGGCAGATCCAGGCGATTGCCGACGAAGTGCGCATCGAACTGAAGAAGAATGCCGGAGAACTGCCCAACAGCCTGGAAGGCTACACAACGGCGGAATGGGTTCTGGCGGATTATGGCGACCTGCTGATTCACATCTTTTCGCCGAAATCGCGCGACTACTACGATTTGGAGCGGCTATGGCGGAATGCAACCACCGTTGAGATTCCGCCGGAGTGAAGATCTACCTTTACTTCATTGGCAAGCCGAAAGACTCCCACACCAACGCAATCGCCGAGGACTTCCTGGCTCGCGCCTCCCGATACTGTCCGGCCGAGATGCGGGAGATCCGCCCGGACCGTGCCGATTTGTGGGCCAAACATCCCTCCGCGCGCAAGATTTTTCTGGATCCGGCAGGCAAGCCCATGGACTCGGCGGCCTTTGCCAAAGTCTTCTCCAAGGCCGAAATGGAAGGTCGCGATCTGGTCTTCCTGATCGGCGGCCACGATGGTCTGCCGGCCGGGTGGGGCCCGCGCGCGGACCTGCTGCTCTCCCTCTCCGCCATGACCTTTCCACACGAATTGGCGCGCGCGATGCTGGCCGAGCAGATCTACCGTGCGTTTGCAACCTTGCGGGGCCATCCCTACCCGCGCTAACGTAGGACGTTGCATGTCGTGGTTTAAACGGGACAAATCGATCGACGAAAAGCTTCCCAAGGTTGAGGACGCCGAGCGGAAAGTTCGCACTGAAGGCCTATGGCAAAAGTGCGACGGCTGCCGCCAGATTATCTGGAAAAAGGATCTGGAGGCCAACTGGAACGTATGTTCCAAGTGCAGCCATCACTTCCGCCTGGATGCCCCGGCGCGCGTCAAACTGCTGATGGACGAAGGCGTCTGGGAGCCGCACGACGCCTGCCTGACCACCAGCGATCCGCTGCAATTCGTGGATAGCAAGTCTTACGTCGCCCGCCTAAAAGGCTTTCAATCTTCCACCGGGCTCTCCGACGCCGTAATCTGCGTCTCCGGCAAGTTGGACGGGCAGGACGTGCAACTCTGCGCCATGGACATCCGGTTCATCGGCGGCAGCATGGGTTCGGTGGTTGGCGAGAAGATCGCGCGCGCCATCGAACGGTCGCTCGAATCGGGAAGTCCCATCATTATTGTCTCGGCGTCGGGCGGCGCACGGATGCAGGAAGGCGCGGTCAGCCTCATGCAGATGGCCAAGATTTCGGCGGCGCTCATGCGCCTGGACGAAGCGCGGATCCCATACATCAGTGTGTTGACCGACCCCACCACCGGCGGCGTCACGGCCAGTTACGCGATGCTGGGCGACCTGAACATCGCCGAACCGGGCGCGCAGATCGGGTTCGCCGGACCGCGTGTAATTGAGCAGACCATCCGGCAAAAGCTTCCCGAGGGTTTTCAGCGCAGCGAGTTTCTGCTCAAGCACGGCATGCTGGACGCGGTAGTGCCGCGCCTGGAAATGAAGCAGTACATCGCGCGCGCCTTGCGCCACCTCACGGCGTGAACTACCCCGATTCAGTCCAATTCCTCTACGCGCTGGGCAACGAAATCAAAACTGCCAAATTCGGCCTGGAGCGCATTCGCGCCGTGCTCGACGGCCTCGGCCGCCCGCAGGACCGGTGCCGCTTCGTGCATGTGGCGGGGACCAACGGGAAGGGGTCGGTCTGCGCCATGATCGAAGCGGCGCTGCGGGCGAACGGCGAGCGGACCGGCCTGTTCACCTCGCCGCACCTGGCGGAACCCACCGAGAGGATCCGGATCGACGGACGGCCGATCGATAGCGCCGCCTTCGCCTCCGCATTCAATGAAGTGCATGCCTGCGCCGAGCAACTCCTGGCGTCTGGCACGATCGATTTGCACCCTACCTATTTCGAGACCGTCACGGCCATGGCGATGCTGGTCTTCGCCGCCGAGCGGACCGGCCGGGTGGTGCTGGAGGTGGGACTCGGCGGTCGGCTGGATGCCACCAATGTGGTGATGCCGGAACTTTGCGTGATCACGCCCGTGGATTTCGATCATGAGATGTACCTGGGGCGCAGTCTCGAAGCCATTGCGGGCGAGAAGGCCGGAATTCTGAAGCCCGGAGTACCGGCGGTCTTCTCGCGTCAGCGGCCCGAGGTGGAGCAGGTGCTGAGCGCGCGCGCCGACGATGTGTCGCGGACTTCGGACTGGAGCGTGGCGGGTCTGGAACTTGCGGCCCGCGGCAGCCGCTTCCGGCTGGAGCCTGTGGGTCTGACGATCGTGTGTCCGTTGGCGGGAGAGCATCAGGTGGAGAACGCGGCCACGGCGGCGCGGGCGCTGGACCGTCTCGGGATTCCGGCGCAGGCGATCGAGCGGGGAATTGCGCAGGCCCAATGGCCCGGTCGTCTGGAACGCGTTTCGGAGAGGCCGGAGATCATTGTGGACGGCGCGCATAATCCGGCTGGAGCGCGCGCGCTGGCGGCGTATATCGTGCGCTTCTACGCCGGGCGGCGCGTGCGCCTGATCTTCGGGGCTATGCGCGACAAATCCGTGGCGGAGATCGGCGCCATTCTGTTCCCGCTGGCCGACCAGGTGATCGTGACCGCGCCGCGGCAGTCGCGGGCACTGTCGCCCGAGGCGATGCGGGAGATCGTCGACCATCCCGACATGCGAGTTGCTCCCGACTTGGCATCGGCTCTGGCGCTGGTGCGGGACTCCGCTTCGAACGACGTCATCTTCATCACGGGGTCGCTATTCCTGGTAGCGGAAGCGCGGGCATTGCTCAACTAATCTGTCATTTTGGTGATCGTCACAAAGAGACGCCGGCACGTCGGCGGGTCTGAAGCCCCAGCATTGTATCTAGCAGTACAGATTATTAATTCGTGCTTGCAGCTGGGCACTTTCCTCTCTTGACCGCGCTCCTTCCATTACTTAAACTCAGTTTTCTCAATGCTGGACTTTGGAGGATCGATGATATTGAAGCACCTGATGTTGACAGCCAGTCTTCTGGTACTGGGAAGTATTCAGATGTGGGCGGGAACGGTTTGTCCCGCAGGCAACGGGCCCCTTCCTTTTCCCCACAACCCGGACAACGGGAGTACGGGATGTAACGTCGTGGTGACGATCAATGCAAATGGCTCGGTGAGCGTGTCCCTGAAGGATGCCACGCCTTATGAAGAGTCTGAAGACATCCTGGTCGGAGTGGTAAACAATAGCGGTTCCGCAGTCACCAGCCTCAATTTTTCAGGCACTGGCATTTTTGGCTTTGAGGGCGATGGTATCTGCACTTTCACGTTTGTTGGTAGTGGCTACTGTAGCTTGAGCCAGATAGCTGGGACAGATCCTCAAGATTACCAGGGACCCACGAGCACCTTCAGTAACATCGCGGGTGGCGGAAACAGCGGAACGGTAAACTTTAGCCCGGGTATTGCGGCTAATGGCGGCACCACGTATTTCAGTCTCGAAGGTCTTCCTAGCTCGGCACTCAGCGCATCGGTGGGATCGACCGGGACTCCTTCAGTTCCCGCCCTGTCGCCCTGGGCGATGGTGGCCCTGACGATTCTCATGTTCGGCCTTGCCTGGCGGCTACTGCGAACCGCTCACGCGTAAGACACCGTCTGATGGCTGTCTGACGACGCCGCATTTGATAGGATAGGGCTCCCGGCCCTGTCCATCATGCGTATCGCGATCTATCTGCTTTCTCCGCGCTCTTCGCCCAAGCCGGCGGCGGTGTCGGAGAGGCCGGAGACCATTGTGGACCCGACTTGGCATCGGCTCTGGCGCTGGTGCGGGACTCCGCTTCGAACGACGTCATCTTCATTACAGGGTCGCTTTTTCTGGTGGCGGAAGCGCGGGCGCTGTTACTGAAATAAGGCCAATAAAAAGAATAGCTTGCAGCAACATGTGCCGTATAGTACACTGCTGCAATGTCGCGTTCGAAAAGAATTTTAAGCCGTTTGCTTTGTACCGCTTTAGTTGTTGCTGGCGCTGCGTCTCTGGCCGGCCAATCGGCCTACGTGACGAATGCCGCTTCCAATAACGTCTCGGTCGTGGATACTGCCACCAATACCGTGGTGGCCACGATTCCCGTGGGGACTTTTCCCCAGGGAGTGGGAGTCACGCCGGACGGAAGCAAGGTCTACGTCGCGAACCAAACCTCCAATACGGTTTCAGTCATTGCGACGGCTAGCAACACAGTACTTGCTACGATTCCTGTCGCCGGGGGGCCCATTGGCATCGCGGTGTCGCCGGGCGGCTCCTCGGTCTATGTGACTTCTGTGTCCTCCTCAACCGTGTCTGTCATTTCGACGGCTAGTAACACTGTGGTCGCGACGATTCCGGTAGCGGCCACCCCTATAGGCCTCGCATTGACTCCCGACGGGACGAAGGTTTATGTAGTCGGTATCACTGGTACCGTGCAGGTGATCGCGACGGCTACGAACACCGTCACTGCGTCAATACCCGGGTTCGGGCAGGGCCAAGGTATTGCGGTTACACCGGACGGAACAAAAGTTTACGTAGTGAATTTGAGCGGGAACACAGTTTTGGTGATCTCCGTTGCAAGTAACACCGTGATCGCTACGATTCCGGTAGGTACAGGTCCAGTCGGGGTGGCCGTCAATCCGGACGGCTCCAAAGTCTATGTAACCAACGAAGTCTCAAGCAACGTCTCGGTGATTTCGAGCGCGACGAATACGGTCATTTCCACCATTCCGGTCGGTACTGGACCCATAGGACTGGCAGTGATGCCGGACGGGTCCAAGGTGTATGTGGCCAACCGCGGTGCCGGTAGTGTCTCGGTCATCAATACTGCCACCAATACCGTCACCGCGACAGTCGCCGTAGGCGCCAATCCAACGGCATTCGGCGTCTTTATCCGGCCGCCGGCTGCGACCCAAAGCGTGCCCACGCTTTCAGAGTGGGCGATGCTGCTGCTCGCGCTCAGCCTCGGCGGACTTGCGGTGCAGGCGTTGCGGCGAACCAGCACGATATAATCGGGCGCATGCCGCGCGGCGCTCTTTTCCTTCTTTCCGTCACACTCTTCGCCCAAGAGGCGGGCTACCAGTCCTTTCACGCGGGTCGCACCGAACCCGCGGAGGGCCATCCCACCTCGGGATTCCTGCTGGCCGGCGGCGGCAATACCACGGACGAGGCCTATCGCTGGTTTGCGAGAAAAGCCGGCGGCGGCGACGCGGTCACCGTTCGCGCGTCGGGCGCCGACGCGATGAACAAGGTGCTGCTCGAAGGCGGCGGGCTGAACTCGGCCCTGACGTTCCTCTTCAAGGATCGCTCCGCGTCCAGCGACCCTCGCGTGGTGGAGCGGCTGCGCAAGGCCTCCGTCATCTGGATTGCCGGAGGAGACCAGTGGAACTACATCCGCTTCTGGAAAGGGACGCCCGTCGCCAACGCCATTAACGAGCGCATCAGGCAGGGTGTGCCGGTCGGCGGGTCGAGTGCCGGGTTGGCGGTGCTGGGCGAGTTCTCCTTCTCCGCGGAGCACGACGGCATCACCTCGAAGCAGGCACTGGCCAATCCCTTCGACCCGGCTGTCGCCATCACTACCGACTTCCTCCAGATTCCGCTGCTGAAAGGTATCCTCACCGACACCCACTGGGTGAAGCGCGATCGTATGGGCCGGACGCTGGTCTTCCTGGCACGGCTGGTGGCTGACGGCAAAGTGCGCCCGGCATCGAGCATTGCCGTGGACGAAGGTAATGCGGTGCTCCTCGAGCCGGATGGGAGCGCGCGAGTGTCGGGACCGGGCGCGGCCTATTTTCTGAGGACCACGCAGCCGCCGTCGGTGTGCGAGGCAGGGAAGCCGCTCAGTATGGCGGGGATCGACGTCTACCGGGTGACATCGGCCGGCCATTTTGACGTGAAAACCTGGCGCGGCGACGGCGGTACGGCGTATCGACTGAGTGTCGATGCAGGCGTGGTCCATTCGACGCAAGCCGGCGGCGCGCTCTACTAGAGCCGACACTTCCTCCCAAGTAGACACAACTGCGCATTTTCTGGTACACTACTTTCTGTCCCTGAAAATAATGCTCAGTGGGAGGTTCGTGCCTTTTTGCGAACCGCTTGCACCAATGAGGAGACATGGCAAGAAAACCAGGTAAACAGTATCAAGCCGCGTTGAAGCAGGTCGAGTCTAAAGAGTATTTACTCGAAGACGCCATCCCGCTCATCAAGAAAATCAAATTCGCAAAATTTGACGAGACCGTGGAAGTTCACATGCGCCTCGGTGTCGATCCCAAGCATGCGGACCAAATGGTTCGCGGCACCGTGGTGATGCCCAACGGCCTCGGCAAATCCAAGAAGGTTTTGGTGATCGCCAGCGGCGACAAGCAGCGAGAAGCCCAGGAAGCCGGCGCGGATATCGTGGGCGGCGAAGACATGGTCAACAAGATCCAGTCGGAAAGCTGGACCGATTACGATGCCGTGATTGCCACGCCGGACATGATGCGTTCGGTCGGCAAACTCGGTAAAGTGCTGGGACCGCGCGGACTGATGCCCAACCCCAAGACGGGCACGGTGACGGTGGATGTGGCCAAGGCGATCAAAGAAATCAAAGCCGGTAAAGTGGAATTCCGCGTCGACAAGACCGGGATCATCCATGCTCCCGTCGGCAGAGTCAGTTTCGATGCCGTCAAACTGGTGGAGAATGCGGCCAGCCTGATCACGGCGGTGATCAAAGCCAAGCCGGCGGTTGCCAAAGGCAAATATGTGAGGAGCGCGACCATCTGCTCCACGATGGGTCCGGGAGTTTCGGTCGATACCACGCCATTCACAGTGAAAGCGGCAGCGGCGATTTAGCCGACAGGTGTTTCCATGAAAAAGAAGGAAGACAAGAATAAAGACGTCGATTCCCTGCGTCAGGATCTGGCGCGGTTGCAGAACCTGTTCGTCACCGGCTATGAAAAGCTGAGGGTCGGACAGGATTTCGAACTGCGCAAGACGGTCCGCGGCGCGGGCGGGAAGTACCGGGTTGTGAAGAACAACCTGGCCGAAATCGCATCCGAAGGCACCCCGTCGGAACAGGTGCTGAAGGGTCTTCGCGGTATGACCTCCATGGCTTATACCACGGGCGACCCGGTGGCGCTGGCCAAGGCGCTCACGGTTTATGCCAAAGCGAACCCGTCCTTTACGTTTAAGGCCGGAATCGTGGAAGGCCGGGCCATCGACATCAAGGCCATCAATGAACTGGCGTCGATGCCTTCGAAGGAAGAGATTTTTGCCAAGTTGCTGTACGTGATCAATGCACCGGCACAGCAGTTGGTGACCGTAATGAACGCCGTGGGTCGCAACCTCGCGGTGGTTGTCGATCAGGGCGTGAAGGAAAACAAGTTTCAGCAGTAATTAACGATTTTGATTTCAAGGAGTTTGGATTATGGCGGACATTAACGCAATTGCGGATCAGATTCAGGGCTTGACGCTGTTGGAAGCTTCACAGCTGGTCAAGATGCTCGAAGAAAAGCTGGGTGTCTCGGCGGCTGCAGCCGCTCCGGTCATGATGGCGGGCGGCGGAGCAGCCGCTGCAGCCCCGGCCGCGGAAGAGAAGACCGAGTTCACCGTTGTTCTGACGGCGGCCGGCGCGAACAAGATCAACGTGATCAAAGCCGTTCGCGAAGTCACCAGCCTGGGCTTGAAGGAAGCCAAGGACCTGGTCGACGGCGCTCCCAAGCCTGTCAAGGAAGGCGTGAGCAAGGACGAAGCCGAGGCGATCAAAAAGAAGTTCGTCGATGCCGGCGCGTCCGTAGAAGTGAAATAACAAGCAGTTTTCAGCTCTCAGCAGTCAGCAGTCAGCTTCTCGGCCCGATACTCTAACGGGCGGATGGCTGAACGCTGGTTGCTGAGAGCTATTTGACGCAGGGCTTAAGTCCTGCTAGAGTGGATAGTTGGGCTTTCGGTTAGGCCGGATCGATCCCAATTGGTGACTGTGATTCCCGAATCCTGGAACTTCAATTGCAGTTCGGGCGAAACTGCAGAGAGGGGATCTCTGTGCGTTTGCATGCCTGTACACATCGCACAGGATTCGTGTGTCGCTACGTCCGCAGATCCCATCTTCACTCACCATACTCCGAACCCTCCGGTTTTCGGATCCGCATCGGAAACACGATTACTCCCCAGGTATCTTCATACGGCGCCCGGAGAGGCACTGCCTCCCTGGGCGCCATTGGCTTTGTGCTGGTAGACGCAGCGATTCTGCGTTAGCTGTCGGCCGTCAGGAGTTTACGAATGGACATTCAAAATAACGGCGCCGTTCCCGAGAGAGTGGATTTTTCAAAGATTAAGACTTCGATCCCGATTCCGAATCTGATCGAAGTCCAGAAAAATTCCTACGAGCGTTTCTTGCAGATGGACTTGCTGCCGAATGAGCGCGAGGACATCGGCCTGCAGACGGTTTTCAATTCCGTATTCCCGATTTCCGATTTTCGCGGCGTGAGCGATCTGGAGTTCGTCGATTATTCAATCGGCAACTGGGAATGCAAGTGCGGCAACCTGAAAGGGCTGCATCACCTCCGGTCGACCTGCCGGAATTGCGGTGCGACGATCCGCACCGATCCTTTCCACGCGGGCGACATCCTTTGCCACCATTGCGGAACCTTCAATAAGAACGTTGTGACGTTCTGCAATAAGTGCGGCGACCCGGTGGGCCTGCAGTTGAAATACGACATGCAGGAGTGCCAGGAGCGCGGCATGACGTACGCTGCTCCGCTCAAAGTCACAATCCGGCTCACGGTCTACTCCAAGGATCCGGAGACGCTGAAGAAGAGCGTCCGCGATATCAAGGAGCAGGAAGTTTTCTTCGGTGAAATTCCGCTGATGACGGACAACGGTACGTTCATCATCAACGGCACCGAGCGCGTCATCGTATCGCAGTTGCACCGTTCGCCCGGCGTGTTCTTCGAACGCGTACCCGCTCAGGGCTACTTCCTGGGCAAGATCATCCCGTACCGCGGCAGCTGGGTGGAGTTCGAGTACGACAACAAGAACCTGCTCTACGTCCGCATTGACCGCAAGCGCAAGTTCTACGGTTCGGTTTTCCTGCGCGCCCTCGGCCTGAAGACCGATGAGCAGATTCTGCGCGCGTTTTACCGCGTCAGCAAGATCAACATCAAAGAAAACAAGCTGCTGTGGAATGTCGATGAAGGTCTGACCGGGCTCAAGCTCTCCTACGCCATCAACAACAAGGCCGGAGAAGCCGTGGTCGGCCAGGGCAAGAAGATCACCTCTTCGGTCTATAAAGAAATCGTGAAGGCCAAGATCGACCGCGTCGAAGTGGCGGCTAACGATCTGGAAGGCGCATACGTAGTCGCCGACGTGGTCGATATGACCACCGGCGAAGTCATGATCGACGCCAACAGCGAACTGACCCCCACGGTGGTCGGCAAGCTGATGGAAGCCGGGATCGAAGAATTCGAAATCTTCTTCCCCGAGCGCGACGACGTGGGCACGGTGATTTCGTCCACCATCCGCAAAGACAGCGTCAAGACGCAGAACGAAGCGCTGATCGAAATCTATCGCAAGCTGCGTCCCGGCGATCCGCCGACTCTGGATACGGCCACTCAGCTCTTCCAGGGCATGTTCTTCGACCCGCGCAAGTACGACTTCTCGCGCGTGGGCCGCATGAAGTTCAATATCAAGCTGCATGAGAAGGCCGACGCCACCAGCCTGGACAAGCGCACGCTGGACCAGGAAGATTTCCGCGCCACCATCAAGTACCTGTTGAAACTGCGCAAGGGCATCGGCGCGGTGGACGATATCGATCACCTGGGCAACCGCCGCGTCCGTGCGGTGGGCGAACTGCTCGAAAATCAATTCCGTATCGGTCTGGTCCGCATGGAACGGGCGATCAAGGAAAAGATGAGCGTGTACCAGGAAATGTCGACGGCGATGCCGCACGACCTGGTCAACGCCAAACCGGTAATGGCCGCGATCCGCGAATTCTTCGGTTCCAGCCAACTTTCCCAGTTCATGGATCAGACCAATCCGTTGAGCGAGATCACGCACAAGCGTCGTCTGTCGGCTCTTGGACCAGGCGGTCTGAGCCGCGAACGCGCCGGCTTCGAAGTCCGCGACGTTCACCCCACGCACTACGGCCGCATCTGCCCGATTGAAACGCCCGAAGGTCCGAACATCGGTCTCATCTCGTCGCTGTCGTGCTTCGCGCGCATCAATGAATACGGCTTCATCGAGAGCCCCTACCGCAAGGTCATCAAGGGCGTCGTGATCGATGAAGTGCAGATTCTGAATCCCGGCGATACCGATTACAAAGTCGGCGACATCGTCAAGCGGGGCGAAGCCGAAGAGGCCAATCGCAAGATGGCCGGCAAGAAGCAGCCCGCCGAGTACGAAGCTCACTGCGAATACCTTTCCGCATGGGAAGAGGACAAGTGGGTGGTCGCCCAGGCCAACGTTCAACTGGATGAGAAGGGCCGCATCGTGCCCGACCTGTCCAACGCCCGTCAGGCCGGCAACTTCGTACTGAAGCCGAGGGACGAAATCGAATACATCGACGTCTCCCCGAAGCAGCTCGTCAGCGTGGCCGCCAGTCTGATTCCGTTCCTCGAAAACGACGACGCGAACCGCGCCCTGATGGGTTCGAACATGCAACGCCAGGCCGTGCCGCTGCTGCGCGCCGACGCTCCTTATGTGGGCACCGGCATGGAGCTCGTGACGGCTCGCGATTCGGGCGCCGTAGTGCTCTGCAAGCGTCCGGGCGTGGTGGATTCGGTGGATTCCGAGCGCATCATCGTTCGTGTGGAAGGGGCGGCTCACGAAGGCCAGCTCTCGCGCGAAGTGGGCGCGGACATCTACCAGCTCACCAAGTTCAAGCGCAGCAACCAAAACACCTGCATCAACCAGAAGCCGATCGTGGCGGTGGGGCAGCGGATTCCCAAAGGCGCGGTACTGGCCGATGGCCCCTGCACCGATTTGGGCGAACTGGCCCTGGGCCGCAACGTTCTGGTGGCCTTCATGCCCTGGCGCGGCTACAACTTTGAAGACGCCATTCTGGTCAACGAAAAGCTGGTCAAGGAAGACTACTACACTTCGATCCACATCGAGGAATTCGAAATCGAAGCGCGCGATACCAAGTTGGGTCCCGAGGAAATCACTCGCGACATCCCCAATATCGCCGATTCCTTCCTACGCAATCTGGACGAGAGCGGCATCATTCGCATCGGCGCTACGGTGAAGCCGGGCGACATTCTGGTGGGCAAAGTGACGCCGAAGGGCGAAACGCAGCTCACTCCCGAAGAGAAACTGCTGCGCGCGATTTTCGGTGAAAAGGCCGGCGATGTGAAGGACGCGTCGCTCTACTGCCCGCCGGGAATCGAAGGCACCATCGTGGATTGCAAGATCTTCTCCCGCAAGGGTCAGGAGAAGGACGAGCGTTCCAAGAACATCGAAGAAACGCAAATCCAGCGTTTGCAGCGCAACTTGCAGGATGAAATTCGAATCCTGACCGACGAGCGCGCCAAGCGTCTGGGAAGTCTGCTCGACGGCAAGAAACTGCTGGCCGACCTGCACGATGAAAAGACCAACAAGCGCCTGCTCAGCAAGGACACCGAGCTGACGCGCGAGCTCATCGAGAAGATGAAATCGCGCGACCTGAAGCGCATGCGCCTCTCCAGCAAGGATCCGCGGCTGAACGAGCAAATCGACGAAATCGAAGAGATGACGTCGCGCCAGATCGCGGTGCTCGAAAAGATCACCGACGAAAAGGTCGCCAAGCTCCGCAAGGGCGACGAATTGCCTCCGGGCGTCATCAAGCTGGTCAAAGTCTATATCGCCATGAAGCGCAAGCTTTCGGTGGGCGATAAGATGGCCGGCCGCCACGGTAATAAGGGTGTCATCGCGCGTATTCTGCCGGAAGAGGACATGCCGTACCTGCCGGATGGAACGCCGGTGGAAATCGTCCTCAACCCCCTCGGCGTACCTTCCCGTATGAACGTGGGTCAGATTCTGGAGACTCACCTGGGTTGGGCCGCCAAGGCGCTGGGTGTGCAGTTCGCCACCCCCGTCTTCGACGGCGCCACTGAGAAGGAAATCAAAAAGGCCCTGACCGACGCCGGCCTGCCGACGTCCGGCAAGACCAATCTGTTCGACGGGATGACCGGAACGCAGTTTGAGCAGCCGGTGACCGTGGGCTACATCTACATGTTGAAGCTGTCTCACCTGGTGGACGACAAGATTCACGCTCGCTCCATCGGGCCGTATTCGCTGATCACGCAGCAGCCCCTGGGCGGCAAGGCGCAGTTCGGCGGACAGCGTTTCGGCGAAATGGAAGTCTGGGCCCTGGAAGCTTACGGCGCGGCTTACATTCTGCAGGAACTGTTGACGGCAAAGTCCGACGATGTGTATGGCCGCGCGAAGATCTACGAGGCCATCGTGAAGGGCGAGGCAGCCATCGAACCGGGTGTCCCCGAATCCTTCAACGTGCTCATTCGCGAATTGCAGTCGCTGTGTCTCGATGTGGAATTGATGAAGAAGCCGCGCGAAGTACCCGATACGGCTCTGGCGGCTGATTAGGCATTGGATGAACCGCCGAGACGCAGAGGCGCTGAGGAAGAATGTTTTCTCGGTGTCTCGGCGCCTCGGCGGTGAAATGTTTTTAGGAACTGGAGGCTTATTTTGAGATCCTCACCTTACGATCGTGCAAATTTAATCGCGGATTTTGATTCCATCCGCATTTCTCTGGCTTCTCCGGAAAAGATCCGGAGTTGGTCCCACGGCGAAGTCACCAAGCCGGAGACGATCAATTACCGGACTTTTAAACCAGAGCGCGACGGACTGTTCTGCGCGCGTATTTTCGGACCCACCCAGGATTGGGAGTGCTTGTGCGGCAAGTACAAGCGCATGAAACACCGCGGCGTCATTTGCGATAAGTGCGGCGTGGAAGTGACCCTGGCGCGCGTTCGCCGCGAACGCCTGGGCCATATCGAACTGGCCAGCCCCTGCTCGCATGTCTGGTTCTTCAAGGGTCTGCCCAGCCGCATCGGCCACCTTTTGGATATCACGCTCCGCGAACTGGAGCGGGTGTTGTACTTCGAAGCGTATGTGATTGTCGATCCGGGCGAAGTGGAAGCGCTGAGCCAGGGTGAAGTCATCACCGACGAAAAGAAGCGCGCCCTGGACCAGGAATTCCCCGGCAAGTTCATCGCGATGATGGGCGCCGAGGGTATCAAGGAACTGCTCAAGAAGGTCGATGTCGAAGCGTTGAGCGAAGAGATTCGCGAGCGCATGAAGACCGAGCAGAGCGTCCAGAAGAAGTTGAAATTCGCCAAGCGCCTGCGCGTGGTGGAAAGCTTCCGCAAGAGCGGCAACAAGCCCGAGTGGATGATTCTGGATGTCATCCCCGTCATTCCGCCGGAACTTCGTCCCCTGGTGCCGCTGGATGGCGGCCGTTTCGCCACCAGCGATTTGAACGACCTGTACCGCCGCGTCATCAACCGCAACAACCGGTTGAAGAAGTTGATCGAACTGCACGCGCCGGACGTCATTGTCCGCAATGAAAAGCGCATGTTGCAGGAAGCCGTGGACGCGCTCTTCGATAACGGCCGCCGCGGACGCGTTCTGCGCGGCGCCAACAATCGCCCGCTCAAGTCGCTCTCCGATACGCTCAAAGGCAAGCAGGGCCGTTTCCGCCAGAACCTGCTAGGTAAACGCGTCGACTACTCCGGCCGTTCGGTCATCGTGGTCGGTCCCGATCTCAAGCTGAACCAGTGCGGTCTTCCCAAGAAGATGGCGCTCGAACTGTTCAAGCCCTTCATTTATCACCGCCTCGAACAGCGCGGCCATTGCACCACCATCAAGCAGGCCAAGGAACTGGTGGAGCAGCAGGACCCGGTGGTTTGGGACATTCTGGAAGAGGTCATCAAGGACCATCCCATTCTGCTCAACCGCGCTCCCACGCTGCACCGCCTCGGCATTCAGGCCTTCGAGCCCGTCCTGGTGGAAGGCAAGGCGATCAAGATTCACCCGCTGGTCTGCACCGCCTTCAACGCCGATTTCGACGGCGACCAGATGGCCGTTCACATCCCGCTCTCTCCGGAAGCGCAGATCGAAGCTTCGACCCTGATGCTGGCGTCGAACAACATTCTGTCGCCGGCGCACGGCGGCCCGATCACCATCCCCACACAGGACATGGTGCTCGGTTGCTATTACCTCACCAAGGCGCGTCCCGGCGCCAAGGGTGAAGGCCGCACTTTCGCTTCTACAGACGATGTTCTGATCGCCCTCGAAATGGGAGAAGTCGAAACGCTGACTCCCATCAAGCTGCGCTATACCGGTCGCGTGATCGATTTGGTGCATGCCTTCGATACCCAGAACATTCTGCATACCGAGCCCATCGAGTTCGTGAAGCAGTACATGGAAACCACGGTCGGCCGCGTGATTTTGAACGACAGCCTGCCGCAGGACATGCCCTTTATCAACGGCCTTCTGAAGAAGAAGGGCCTGGGGCAGCTCGTCCAGTACTGCTACCTGAAGTTCGGCCTTCACGTCACCGTCCAGATGCTGGACGAAGTGAAGAACCTGGGCTTCCTGTACGCCACCCGCGCCGGCATCTCCATCGGCATCGACGACATGGTGGTGCCGAACGAAAAGGCCGGCCTTGTGCGCGCCGCCGAAAAAGAAGTGGTGGATGTGGAAAGCCAGTATCAGGACGGCGCCATCACCCACGGCGAACGCTACAACAAGATCATCGAAATCTGGTCCAAGGTAACGGAAAAGGTTTCCGATGAAATGTTCCAGGCCATGGAAGAGGACGACCGCACCGGCCGTTACATCAATCCCATTTACATCATGGCCGACTCCGGCGCCCGCGGATCGAAACAGCAGATTCGCCAGCTCTCCGGTATGCGCGGACTGATGGCCAAGCCCAGCGGCGAAATTATCGAAACGCCCATCACGGCCAATTTCCGCGAAGGTCTGGACGTGTTGCAGTACTTCATTTCCACTCACGGCGCCCGTAAGGGTTTGGCCGATACGGCATTGAAGACGGCCGATTCGGGCTACCTCACGCGTCGTCTGGTGGACGTGGCGCAGGACGTGATCGTCACCGAAAACGACTGCGGCACCGGCGAAGGCATTTACGTCGAACCCATCATCGAATCCGGCGAGACCATCGAGCCGTTGCGCGACCGCATTGTGGGCCGCGTGGCACTCGAAGATCAGAAGGATTACGAGGGCAACGTCATCGTGGGCGTCAACCAGGAAATCACCGAAGACCTGGCGGCGGCCATTCAGGCTGCCGGTATCGAGCGCGTCAAGATTCGCTCGGTGCTCACCTGCGAGTCCAAGCGCGGCGTTTGCGTCGCCTGCTACGGCCGCAACCTGGCCACCGGACGTCTGGTGGAACGCGGCGAAGCGGTCGGCGTAATCGCGGCGCAGTCCATCGGCGAACCTGGAACCCAGCTCACCATGCGTACGTTCCACATCGGTGGTACGGCATCGCGAATCAGTGAACAGTCCACGCAGGACGCCAAGAGCGACGGTTTCGCCCGCTACATCGGCATCCAGACCGTCCGCAGCAAGGCCGGCGAACTCATTGCCATGAATCGCAATGCCAAGATCGTCGTTGTCGACGATAAGGGCCGCGAAAAGGAGCGCTACGACGTCGTGTACGGCGCGCGCATCCTGGTAGAAGAAGGGTCCCCCGTCAAGGCCAATCAGATCCTGCTCGAATGGGATCCGTACACGTTCTCGATCCTGACCGAAGTCAGCGGCGTCATCCACTTCAAGGATCTCATCGACGGCTTGACCATGCAGGAGCGCGTGGACGAAGTCACCGGCATGTCGCAGCTCGTTGTGGCCGATTCGCCCGACGAAAAGCGGCAGCCGCAGATTGAAGTCCGGCCGGAGGGCAGCACGCCCGGTCCGCGCGGCGAGCGCAAGAAGTACCTCATGCCCACCCATGCCCACCTGATGGTGCATGACGGGGAAGAGGTGCACGCCGGCGACGTTCTCGCGAAGATTCCGCGGGAAACCACCAAGACCAAAGACATCACCGGCGGTCTGCCGCGTGTGGTGGAACTGTTCGAAGCGCGCAAGCCGCGTGAGACGGCCATCATGGCGGAGATCAACGGAACCGTAAAGTATGGCGAAGTGAGCAAGGGCCAGCGCAAGATCTACGTCGAAGGCGAAGACGGAGAGAAGCGTGAATACTCCCTGCCTCGCGGCGTACACATCAAAGTCCAGGAAGGCGAAAAGGTGAAAGCCGGCGAGCCTCTCATGGACGGTCCGCGCGACCCGCACGACATCCTGGCTGTCCTCGGTGAAAAGGAACTGCAGAAGTACCTGGTCAACGAGATTCAGGAAGTCTACCGGTTGCAGGGCGTCAACATCAACGATAAGCACCTGGAAACCATCTCGCGCCAGATGATGCGCTGGGTGGAAGTGGAAGATATCGGCGATACCGAGTTCCTGCCGCAGGAGATCGTCGATAAATTCAAGTTCCGCGCGGAGAACAACAAAACGCTCGATGCGGGCGGACGTCCGGCGCAGGGCAAGGCCAAGCTCATGGGTATCACCAAGGCTTCGCTCTCTACCGATTCGTTCATCTCCGCGGCGTCCTTCCAGGAAACCACGCGCGTCCTCACCGAAGCCGCGATCAACGGTAAGATCGATTACCTGCGCGGTCTGAAGGAGAACGTCATCATGGGACGCCTGGTTCCTGCCGGTACCGGCATGGAGTATTACCGCCAGGTGAAGATTGCGGGTGAGGATGTGGTGGAGGAGCCGGTGGCAGAGCCGGCGCTCGACGCCATCCCCGGTTACGACGAAGAGACGCGGCTGCAGTACGCCGGCGGTCTCGCCGAAGATACCGGCGAAGAAACACTCGCCGAGTAATCGAGTACAATCAAAAGCCGGAGCCGCTCGCAAGGGCCGCTCCGGCTTTTTTCGTTTATGCGACTCGCGCTCCTGCTACTCCTCTGCCTGCCGGTTGCGTCCGCCCAGCCGGTCTTTGAGGCCGCTTCCGTCAAGCCCAGCCACTCCGTCGATTTGAACTCGACTTTCAATACCCGCCAGGACAACGTAGAAACCAAGAACGTAACGCTCCGCGACATCCTCGTGGCCGCCTTCGAAATTAAGGATTACCAGCTCAGCGGTCCGGACTGGCTGAAATCCGAACGTTTCGACATCGTCGCCAAGGCGCCGCTCGGCACCGGGGACGACGAAAAGCTGATGCCTCTGCTCAAGAGCCTGCTCGTCCAGCGGTTCAAACTGGAAAGCCACCTGGAAAAGCGCGACCTCCCCTGCTTTGCGCTTCTGGTCGCCAAGGGTGGATTCAAGCTGAAGCCGGTCGAAGCCGGACCCTCCGGCATGGGCAGCACCAGTAATGAGGGTGGAGGCGAATTGAAGGCCGACAAGGTCCGCATGGAAGCCGTTGCCGAGTGGCTCTCCCGCGAGGTCCAGCGTCCCGTCCTCGATATGACCAACCTCAAAGGCGCCTACGATTTCACGCTCCGCTATTCCAAGGAGTCCGCCAAAGGCATCACCGATACACAGGCCCACCCGGTCGTCAGCTTTGCCATTCAGGAGCAACTCGGTTTGCGCCTCGAAAAGCGGACCGCGCCCGTCTCCATCGTAGTCATCGATCACATCGAAAAAGTGCCGCTGGAAAACTGAGCTTCGCCGCTGCCGCCCAGCGAGTCGGATGTTATCCTGCATGTTTGCGGAAACCTGAGTTTTTCCTGCTCCCCCTCGCCGCTCTCTTTCTTCTCGGCCTGTTCTCCACCGAGCTGTCCGACCCTGACGCCTGGTGGCACCTCGCCACCGGACGCTACATCGTCGCGCATCACCAACTGCCGGTGCCCGACCCCTTCGCTTACACCACCGCCCTCTCCCCGCCCGCCTCCCCCGCCGAAGCCCGCACGCGGCGCTTCAACCTCACTCACGAATGGCTGGCGCAGGCCGCCTGGTATCTCATCGAAACCACCGGTGGTTTCGGCGCCGTAGTGTTCTGGAAGGCCTTCCTCCTGGCCTTGCTGTGCTCTCTCACGGGCCTAGTGACGAAATGGCGTACCGACTCGTGGCTCTGGGCCGTCGCTGCCGCGCTCGCCACGGCGAGCCTCGCCACGGAGTTCGCCCACGACCGTCCCAGCATTCTCAGCTACGTCTTCACCGCCGCCTTCATCGCGATCTTCGAAAATCGCAAGCATCTCTGGATCCTGCCGCCGCTCCTGCTGCTCTGGGCCAACTGCCACGGCGGCTTCTTTCTGGGTTGGATCGTCTGCGCCGCCTATGCCGCCGAAGCCCTGCTGCGCCGCGCGCCCGATGCCCGCCGCCTCGTGACGGTCAGCGCCATCGCCGTGGCCGTCTCCGGACTCAATCCCAACGGATTCGCAGTCATCCCCACGCTCCTCAACTACCGTCAGAGTGCCCTGCAGGCCAGCCTCACCGAATGGGCGCGCGCCGACCTTTGGGGTTCGCCCTATGCCTTCGATCTGCTGCTCTATGCCGCTGCCGCCTGCCTCATCGCCTCCTGGAAGCGGGTCCGCGCCGCCGATTGGTTCCTGTTCGCCGCCTTCGCCGCGGCGGCCGTCACGGCCTTCCGCAACGAACTGCTCGTCGGGCTTCTCGCGCCCATCCTGATCGCCTCTTATTTTCCCTGGAAGCGCCGCCTTCCTGTCGCCGCATCCTACGCCGCCGCCGCAGCCCTGCTCCTTGCGCTCGTCTGGGGCAGCGTCCGAGGCTCCTTCTTCCAGTTGCGCGCCGCCGAATGGCGCTACCCGGCCGGCGCTGCGCAATTTCTGCGGGACCACCGCATCACCGCGCACCTCTTCAATACCTACGAATACGGCGGCTATCTCATCTGGGCCGGCCAGCCCGTCTTCATCGACGGACGCGCCCTGAGCGAATCCGTTTTTCAGGATTACCGCATGATTCTCGGCACCCCTCCCGGCGACGCGCGCCGCGACCAGACCTTGTCGCGGTACGCCATCGGCGCCATCGTCGTCAACTCCTTCGAGTACAACTCCGGCGCGCTGTACCCGCTGGTGTTGGCACTGGCGCAGCCTGACGAGGCGCAGTGGAAACTGGTGTATCGGGATCCGCAGTCGCTCGTCTTCCTGCGCAATTCGCCCCCCGATCTGGCGCCAATCGATAAGAGCCAGATCGCGCTCCATCTGGAGGCGGAGTGCACCCTGCACGTCGAACGCGACCCGGAGTTCTCCCTCTGCGCCCGCACGCTCGGCGACCTGTTTATGCGCTCCGGAGATCGCGAGCGCGCACGCCGTGCCCTGGGCCTTTACCTGGCGCATCCCTATCAGGGTGTGGACGACGCCGAGGCCCGTCGCGCATATACCAGTCTCCTTCAGCAGTAAGGCGCGGTATGCTGGTTCTCTCATGAGCAGCCGACCCGGTCGCAAAGCCTACCTCCTCATCACGCTGTTCGCCCTGGCGCTAGTCCTGTTCCCGTTTCTCTTCTGGTACTACACCTGGTTCGGCCGCCAGCTGACCGATTCCGACCTCGATCAGTATTTCGCCGATCAATCCAAGCCCCGCCATGCGCAGCACGCCCTGGTGCAACTGGGCGAGCGTGTGACGCATCACCGCGATATCTCGCGGTGGTATCCCAACGTGATCGAGCAGTCGCGCAGTTCCAACCTCGATCTTCGCCAGACGGCCGCTTGGATCATGGGACAGGTGCCCGGCTACCCCCCGTTCCACGCCGCCCTCCTGGGCCTGGTCCGCGACCCCGAGCCCATGGTCCGCCGCAACGCAGCGCTGGCCCTGGCGGCGTATGGCGACCCCACCGCCCGGCCGGAATTGACCGCCATGCTGCGTCCGTACACTGTCACCGCTCCCCGCGCCGGAACGTTGAAGTACCGTCTCAAGCTGGGCGACTACGTGAATCCCGGGACCATGATCGCCCACGTCGATGGGGAAGAAGTGCGCACGCCGGTGCCCGGCGAAGTCCGTTCCCTGGATCAATCCGAAGGCGCCCGCGTGCAGCCCGGGGCCGCCCTTGCCGATCTCTCGGCGGACAAGAATCACGTCTGGGAAGCCCTGCGCGGCCTATATCTCGTGGGTCAGCCCGCCGACCTCGAAGACGTCCAACGCTTCACCCACCCCGTCCCCGGCATGCCCGATACTGTCATGCGGCAGGCCCTCCTCACCGCGGAAGCGATTCAGAAGCGCGAGTAGGCGCGGGCGCGGGAGGGAGTCCGCCCGTAGCCGGTACGATGATCGCCGGAGCGCCCGCCAGCGCTGTCGCGAGCGAGTATGCCGACAAGCCTGCGCCCGCCGCCAGGAACGGCGTCAACGCCGCCACCCAGCGCGTTCAACACCGCAAGAAAAGTGCCCAAATTCGAGAAAGCCGCGGCCGGCAAGTAGAACGTCTGCACTGGATCGCCCGCCGGCGACGCGCCGCCGGTGAGCGCGCGCAGCAGGTTGGCGTGCACGATCTCCTCGGAGAGCGCCGCGCGCAGGTACTGGACGTTTCCTTCGTTGCCGTTGGATGCGGTCATGGTGCGGTGCCGCCCGTGCCCGCCAGATTGGAGTCTGTGATTACCGGGCCGACCAGCGCGTTGTAGTAAAACGTGGTGGCCAGGTCTTCAGCAATCAGGGCGGCGGTAAGGCTGCGCCGTATCGCCGCTCTGATTATCGAAGCGTGATTGTTGGCGCGGGCGGCGCTATGAGTCGATTCCCTGTCGTGACCGGCTCTCTGCCGGCCGTCTCGGTATAACGGGAAACCAACCGGTGATCGGATTTAATGGGACGCGAAGAAACCCACGCGTCGTGAAATGCCTACCTGGTCACGGTTACAAGAGTCGGATTGCCGTTCGTGGTGTTGCCGAATATCGTATTGTTGCCGAACGACACGATCGCCGCTCCGGTACCCGCCACGTGCAGTCCGATGGTGTTGTCGGTAATCGTATTGCCATTCATGCGGATGGTCCCCGGAGTTAGTGAGAAAAGGTTGCCATAGCCGTTGGTGGACACGCCGACGATATTGTTCTGGACGATGCTGCCCGTCAGTTGTACCAAGCCTCCAGCGATTGTGCCGACGCCGACCTCGCAATTCGTGATCTGAGAGTTCGAGACGAGCACCTTTGACCCCCATGCCAGCACACCCGCTCCCGTTCCGTTCTGCGCCGCATTCTGGATACGCACCCGGTCGAGCGAGCAGGTCGATCCATTGCGGCAAACTACCCCATAACCCGGGGTTCCGGAAATCGTGACGTTTTCGAGGCGCAGGTTGGCTCCGGAATCGGCATAAATCAACAACCCGCCTCCGCTGCCGACCACCATCAAATTGCGCACAATCACCACCCCGGCAGTGTTCACGTTGACGCCGTCCACATAAGGCATAGAAGCGCCGCCATCTATCGTTACGGGCATAGTGATGTTAATCCCGCCGAAATCGCCCGTATCCACCACCCAAACCGTTCCGCCCGAGGTGGTCTTTGCCAGGGCGCCACTGAACGTCCTGCAGGGCATAGCACGGACGACGCAATTGTTACTGTCGTCTCCCGTAGCTGAAACATAGGTGAGTGCAGAGGTGGCAGTCATGATCATGGGCGCCGTCAACAGCAACAGCAAGGGTCTCGTCAATTGGGTTTTCATATTGTGAGCTTTCGTACGAAATATCATTCAACGAGACGCCCGGCTTTGTCAAATCGAGCGGCGTTATGCAAAGCCCGGCGGCCTCTCCCCCGCGACCCCAAACGCCTGCTCCATCGCCACGCCCACGCGCCCGATCGTCCCTTCGTCAAACAGCCGGCCGATCAGCGTGATGCCGTGCGGCACGCGGCGGGGCGGGGAAAACTTCGGCAGTGGGTTCTTCGGGTCCGGCGCCCAGTCGCTCCTCGCCTCCGACACCTCCACGAAGCCGGCGCGCAACGTAAGCGAAGGATGGCCCGTGAAATTGCTGATGGTCAGCATCTCGTCGCGCAGCGAGGGCACCAGCAGCAAATCCACCTGCGAGAATACTCGCGCCATCTCAAGCGCCACCTGACGGCGGAACCGGTCGCATTGCACGAAGTCCACCGCCGAGAGGAACCGCGCCTGCCGGAAGATGTTCGGCCATGCGTCCGGAACCTGCGCCTTCAACTGCCGGACGCCGCCGCTCAACGTCAACTCCTCGAAAGCCGCCGCCGCTTCTGCAAACAAAATCAGATCCAGTGAATCGTAAGGCCAATCGGGTAGCGAGACCTCCACGGGAACCATGCCCAATTTCTTGACCGTCTCCAGCGCCGCGCGATCCACCGGAGTCGCCGGGCTCTCTTGCATCCATTTCGGAAAGTAGCCCACACGCAAGCCTTGCACCGGAGCCGCGGCATCGAAATCCAGCCTGCTCGGCACGCTCGAAAGGTCGCCCGCATCGGGGCCGGAAATCTCGCGCAGCACCAGCAGTCCGTCTTCCACGCCGCGCGTCATCGGCCCCAATTTGTCCAGAGACCAGCAAAGCGTCATCGCGCCGGTCCGCGGCACGCGCCCATACGTAGGACGCAGCCCCGTCACCCCGCAGCGCATCGAAGGACTCACGATGCTGCCCCCTGTCTCGCTGCCGATGGCGAAGCCCACCAGTCCCGCCGCCGTCGCCGCCCCCGGACCCGCGCTCGACCCCGAAGCCCCCTCCTCCAGCAGCCAGGGGTTCACCGTCTGTCCGCCGAACCAGATATCGTTGAGCGCCAGCGCGCCCAGGCTCAACTTGGCGATCAGCACGGCGCCGGCCTGATTCAGGCGGCTCACCACCGCGGCATCGGCCGCCGGTATGCGATCGCGAAACGGCTCTGCGCCGTAGGTCGTGCGCACGCCCGCCGTGTCCACCAGGTCCTTGGCGCCCCACGGGATGCCGTGCAGAGGTCCCCGATACTTGCCCGCCCCAATCTCCTGGTCGGCCTGGCGAGCCTGTGCCAGAGCCTGATCGCGCATCAACGTGATGACGCAGCGCAGTTTGGGGTCGAACCGGCCGATCCGATCCAGATAGATTCCCGTCAGCCTTTCGCTGGTCAGTTTGCGCGTTTTAAGCCATTGCGAGAGTTGCGTCACGGGCGCGAAGGCGATGGCTTGATCGGTGGCGGGCAGCGGCGGAGCCTCCGCGCTCGAGCGGACGAAGCGGTCGTGCTCCGGACCAGCCTTTTGACCGGGCAGCACGGGATTCCAGCCTGAATACGGCGCGATTTCGGCCGGAAGTTTGATTTTTCGAGGACCGGTCCGGCGCTCGTAAAGCGCGGCCATCGTGGCCCGCCAGCTGTTGGCGGCGGTTGCGCGCTCATCCGGCAGCATTTGTACCTGAACCAGTTTTTCCGCCTCGACGAAAGTCTCTGCGTACACTTCGGGGCCCACGGCGGGCGCCGTACCGAAGGCCGGAGGCGCTCCGGGCGGAGGCTCTCCCGCTTTGGACGCGGTCTTCTTACAGGCGGCTCCCACGCTCATCATCCCGAGCGCCGCGCCGCCCAGGAACTGTCTGCGCGATTTGGACATGAACAGATTGTATGTGAGATCTCGTGCACTGGTGCCTCGGCTGCACGAAGTGTTTGCATGAAACTCGCAATCGCAATCGGAACCTTGGGAATCTTACTAGGGTCGGCGCCCGTTTTCGCCCAGGCTAAGCAGGATATGAAGGCTGCGGGCCAGGACGTGAAGCAGTCCGGGAAAGACGCGGGACAGGCTGGCAAAAACGTGGGCCGCGCCACCAAACATACGGCGAAAAAAGCCAAGCGAAAAACGCAACGCGCAGTCCACAAAGTGAATCAGTAAGGGAGTGGGAACAGGCCACATTTTGTGGCCTGTTAGTCTGATTTTGGTGGCGTGTTTATGGCGAAACGGTCCTTACTTGCGATAGTATGGAAAGACACGCCATTTTGTCTTGTGCGAGGTGATTTGAAAAAGGTTCTGCTACTCGGCATTTTTCTAGCGTTTTTTCTCCAGGCTTACAACTCTCCGTTGGCCACAATTCTGCTTGGTTCGGCCAGCCTGAGCGATGGCCGTTTGCCTTCGGACTGGGCCATCAAGGTGAATCACGGCCGTCCGGACGTGTCGGTTTGCTCCGACACCGAGGGGCCCTGCCTGCACCTGAAGAGCGTGAAGGCTTCGTT
>DASZMZ010000065.1:0-20694 GCA_035551455.1 Candidatus Sulfopaludibacter sp. | reverse complement strand
TCGTTCATGGCGTTCCTCCTCGGGTGATTGTCGTTCTAGACAAACCCAATCTACCCGAGTTCTGGAACGCTCACACTTTTGGTTGCGGCTATGCCGGGCTGTGCCTCCGCGCCTCCGCGGTGAGGGTGAATATGTTTTCGGGGGAGGAGGTTTTTCGACCCTGTAAGCGCGCATTGACCGAGTTTCCTGCCCATTCCGGAAGGCCGCTGCGCCAGAGGCGCAATGCCGCCCTGCCAAGGGCCCTTACTTCACGCTGAAATCGAACCTGTCCTTCTTATCCCCGAGTGCTGCCCAATCAAGCCCCGGCACCTTCTTCAAATCGTCAGCGCCCTTAAACGCCCCGTTCTTCTCCCGGTAAGCCACAATCGCCGCCGCCGACCCCGCCGGGATTTCCAGATTCGCCGCCAGCTCCGAAGCGGTAGCCTGATTCACCAATATCTTGCTGCCGTAGTTTCTCGTCAGATAGTCGATGATGCTGACAATTTCCGGGTCGCTTGCTTCGGCGCCCTTGGCAACCATATCATCGACAATAGAGGACCACTGCTCCTTGCTGTTCCGCTGTTCCAAGGTCCCAGAGAGCTCGTGGCACTTCGTGCACGTCCGCTCCAGCAGCGCGCGGCCAGTGTCTTTCTGCGGAGCCGCCGCCGAAAGCCCAGCCAAAATAAGGCAAAGTCCGAGAATTCTCATAGTCAATTGATGTATCATATACAATCCATATTGTACGGTCAACATGAGAGTCATCGTCATCGGTGGTAGCGGCCACATCGGAACCTATCTCACGCCCCGCCTCGTCGAAGCCGGATACGACGTGATCAACGTCAGCCGCGGCCAGAAGCAGCCATATCGCGCGCACCAAGCCTGGACTCGCGTCACCCAAATCGCTATCGATCGCACCGCCGAAGAAGCTGCGGGAACCTTCGGACCCCGCATCGCCGCCCTTGCCGCCGACGTAGTCATCGATATCACCTGCTACCGCCCCGAAAGCGCGCGCCACTTAGTGGAGTCGCTGCGCGGCAAGGTCGCTCACTTCCTCCATTGCGGCACCATCTGGGTGCATGGCCACAGCGTACAGGTGCCCACGCTCGAATCGGCGCCGCGACACCCATTCGGCGATTATGGCTGCCGCAAGGCCGCGATCGAAGCCTATCTTCTCGAAGAGGCGCAGTCCGGCTTCCCGTCCACCGTGCTGCATCCCGGACACCTCGTTGGTCCCGGCTGGTTTCCCATCAACCCGGCCGGCAATTTCAATCCCGACGTCTTTTCGAAACTCGCGGCGGAGGAAGAAGTGGCCCTGCCGAACCTCGGCATGGAGACTCTCCACCACGTTTACGCCGATGATGTGGCGCAGGCCTTCGTCCGCGCCGTCCAACATCGCGACGCGGCCCTCGGCCAGAGTTTCCACGTGGTCTCCGCCGCCGCTCTCACGCTGCGTGGCTATGCCGAAAGCATGGCGGCATGGTACGGTCGCCGTCCCCGCTTGACCTTCCTGCCATGGGAGGCATGGAAGACCCTCGTGTCGGAGAAAGACGCCGCCTACACCTGGGACCACATCGCCCACTCGCCCAATTGCAGCATCGCCAAAGCCCGCCAACTGCTCGACTATGCGCCGTCGTACACTTCGCTACAGGCCGTGCAGGAATCCGTTTCCGCTTTCTCTTGACGAATCCAGCACTTTCTTCTATTCTGTAGTTGAAATGGCTGCGGAACATTCCCTGGGCGAGTTCGAGCAGGTTGTCCTCCTGGCAATCCTGCGACTCGGCGAGACCGCCTACGGCGTCACCATTGGCGCCGAGATCACTGCCTGCACCGGCCGAGAGCCCGCACCGGGCGCCCTCTACACCACTTTGGATCGCCTCGAGGACAAAGGCCTCGTCGCATCGCGCTTGGGCGACCCGACTCCGCAGCGCGGCGGACGCGCCAAGCGGTACTTTACAGTCAACGCCAAAGGCGTCGCGGCCATCACGCGCGCCCAACAATCTTACCGCCGCCTGCTCGAGGGCTGCGCACTTCCCGGAGTAAACTATGCCTGACGTGCTACGTGCAGAATGGATTCTCGGTCTGGTCACCACGCCCGACCGTGCCGCAACCACCGCCGGGGATCTCGCCGAACGCTCTCACGCGCGCGGTGCCATCTGGTTCTGGTCCAGCCTCCTCCGAACCGCGTTATCGCTGCTCTGGCACAGTGTCGTCGAGCAGCCTCGAACGCTGGCTCGCGTGGGGCTCATGGGTCTCGGCGTGGATATCGCCGCCTCACTGGGAATGGCGTTCCTCAGCGGAATGATTTTCTTCGTGCTGCACTGGACGTGGTTGATCACGGTATCTCAGTTGCTGATTTCGTTTGGCGTGGGCCGCGCACTGGCCCGCTGGGCTCCCGGACGCGAGTTAGCCGCGTGCGTCGCTTACGCCATAATCGCCTCAGCCTTCAATCTGATCGTGACCCTGATTTGGCCCGCCGGTTTGAGCCCGGCCGCTTTGTTCGCTGTCTTCCTCACCGACGCCGCACAGCGCACTCCTGTTCTGCTGGGCGCCCTCTGGGCCAGGTGGACAAGTCGCCAATTGAAAAGCCCTTGGCTGGAGATTGGCCCTTTGCCACGTAAGTAGGACAGACGGTCGCCTTTTGCCGTCTGTCCAGCCGAGCAGCGCTCGGCTGTCAAGGGCGGAGCCCTTGCGGCGCAAAAAAGCGGCCCGGTCCGGATGGGGCGGCGAAGGATCTAGCATCGCCGCCACTCCGGCCGGGCCGAGAGGGTTGGGGTCTACTGCGTCGCGTTGA
Organism: Candidatus Sulfopaludibacter sp.; assembly: GCA_035551455.1. Taxonomy (GTDB): domain Bacteria; phylum Acidobacteriota; class Terriglobia; order Bryobacterales; family Bryobacteraceae; genus Sulfopaludibacter. Next base: position 17,924 of record DASZMZ010000065.1, on the reverse strand, counting down.
TTAGAACAACACTTTGACGTGCATCGTGACCTGGCGTGGATCGAATGTGCCCACTCCGACCGTGCCGAACGTGGCGCTGTTGCCGTATCCCGGTATCAGCCCGCCGCTCGGATTATTCGTCAGATTCGTATTACCCAGACCGCCGCTATAAGCGCCGTTCAGTTCGGCATGGTTCAACAGATTGGTGGCGTCGGCGGATATCTGCATCTTGATCCGCTCGCGAATCGCAAACGTTCTGCGCAGACTCATGTCGATATTGACGCGACCCGGGCCGCGCAAGTCTCCGATCGTCGGGTCGGCATTGCCCACCCAATATTGGTTGGCGATGTAGTTTCCATTGGGCGCCGTCAGCACCTCGCCCTGGAAAGCACAGGCATTGTATTTGAGGAACGTGTTCTTGGCCGGAGTCACCACCAGGCCGCACGGCAGGGTGACCTTCGTCTTGCCGTCGTACCAGTGCTGCAGGTTGGCCGGCACTGTCATCGAAACGCCCGGGATCCGATCGGGACGAGCCACCGAGGCGCCCGTCGATGCGCCGGAAACCACGAACGGCATGCCGCCCTGTGCGATGAACACCGTGCCGATGTTCCAGTCGCCCAGCAGCCCCGCCGCCACCGGGTTGCGCAGCGCAAGCTGTTTGCCCTTTCCGAAGGGCGATTCATAAGCCAGCACGGCCACGAAGCGATGAGCCTGATCGGCTAAACCGTAGTGCTTGTTATTGTGGTCGTTCAGCAGGTCCGCCTGCGCGCCGCCGAAGGTGCCACCGGAATTCACGCCTTGGCCGTCTTCAATGCCGCTGCTGGTGTAGTCGAGTTCCTTCGACCAGGTGTAGTTGAATTCCAGATGCAACCCGTTCGAGAAGTTGTGCGCCAGCCTGGCGCTCAGCGAGTTGTAACCGGCAAAGCCGTTGGATTCGTCCACGCCCGCGCCGGTACCGTAGAGCAGCGGGTACGGGAGTTGCGTGATGAATTGGGGGATCGTGCGTCCGGCCATTGTGCCGGTAAATGGAAGCAGCGCGCCGGTGGCCGGCTGCCACGGATTCTGCACCTGCACGTTCGCCGGATTCGTGGCGCCATTGCTGGCGACGTAGCTGGTCAGCCACGACGACAGCGTGGAAGACGGTACGTTCTGTATGCTCTGCAGCGGCCAGTTGCGATTGGCCAGATTGTTGGAATAGGAGAAATTGTAACCGGCCGACGCCAGCCATTGGCCGCGGCTGCCGAAAGACTTCTCAAGGAAGATATTGCCCTGCTTGGCAATCCCATTCTTCAGTTTATTCGTGAACAGCGCGTTGGACCCGCCATAGATCTGCGGCGCCGCCAGGTTTGAGCCGGTTGCCGCCACCAGCGGTGCCGAGTCGCTGAACGTGGTCACTGGAACGCCGTTGGGCGACGTGCCGTAGGGAATCATCTGCGTACCCGGGCTGAACGATTCTTCGCCGTACTCGTTCGGGCTGGAGAAGTAGCCTGTGTTACTGGGCAAATAGGAAATTCCGAAACCGCCGCGGACCACCATCTCGTGGCCGAAGCGATAGGCCGCACCCAGGCGCGGTCCAATGTTGTTGTATTCGGTAGCCCACAAATTGCGGCTGGCTCCGTTGGCGCCCGGGAAGTAAATGGCGCCGAGAGTTCCAAATGCATTCTTCTGGGTGAAGTCGTAAGCCGCGATCTGGTTGTACCGCTCGGTCGGGCCGGGTTGCACTTCATAGCGCAAGCCCAGATTGATGGTGAGCCGCGAATTGACTCGCCAGTCGTTCTGCGAATAGATAGCGAAATATTTGGCGGCGAAGGCCGGCCAGACATTTTCGCCGGGGCGGACCCACCAGACGTTCTCGCCCACCAGCATCGCGGCGGCGTTGATGCCGGCCTGCAACGGCGAGGTGTTGGTGGAAGCGGAAGAGCCGCTGGCAGTCACGTTCTGGAATGTGAAGTTGCCGCCGAAGTTCGCGCAGCACGACGGAATCTCGGTGGAGGCTTCTTCCATGTCCTGATAATTCGAATGGAGGATGCGCACTTCGACGCCGGCTTTATGCGTCCAGTTTCCACGCACCTTCGTGACGCTGCCGTTCAGCGCGTGGCTGAGCTGATGCTCTTGCTTATTGACGAACTGGCCGGACGAAAGCCCGCTCCAGTTGCTCCCGCCGCCGGAGCCTCCGCCGAAGCCGTTGGGCAGCACGATGGGCGCCGAGCCGTAGCTCGCAAACAAAGCCTGCGTGGTCTTGGGAATGCCGAAGGAAGCATAGTCCGTGAACCCCGTGCGATTGCCGCCCAGATTGAGGGCGATGATGCGCGTGGCTCCGTAGCGAATGTCCACCAGCAGGGTGGGGCTCAGGACGATCGTGTCGCCGATCTGTCCGTAAGGGTTTCTGTCCTTCGTGATGGTGGGCGCGTCGTTAAATCCCGCCGTGCCGAAGGGCCGCGGTTGAGAGATGTCTCCGTAATCGAAGCCGCCGCTGCCGTAAATCGAATGTCGTCCGCTCTTAAAGTCGATGCGATTGTTCAATCGGTGCTGCCGGATCGTATTGACCTCCGAGGAAGCGAAGTTGTTCACATTCGTCGGATCGTCCGGAGTCCGGTTCGGCTTCGGGTAGAAGCTGTAGATGTGGACCGTGTAGGGGTTGGCGTTCGTAATGATCGCATTCGGGAACGGCGCCCGCTGATACAGATCGGTGCCAAGCTGAGTCACGCTGAACGGATTGAAAACTTGCACCGGAACAAAAGCGCCGGCGTTGGAAAGCATCGATTGACTGAAGTTACCAACCCGTTCCAGGTCGGTGGGAACAGTCTGTAAATAGTTCTGACCTTGATTGAAGCGCAGATAGTGGTAGCTGGTGAAGAAGAACAGTTTGTTCTTGATGATGGGACCGGAAACCGCGCCGCCGAACTGGTTCACCTTGAAAGCGCTTCTCGCCAGCCCGTTGGCTTTGTTGGAATTTGTGTTCCCGTTCAGTGCTTCGTTGCGAAGCATGTAGTCAACCTGGCCGTGAAACTGATTTGTGCCGCTCTTAGTGCTGAACGATATTACGCTCTGGCCGTGGCCGTAATCCGCCGTGAAGTTGTTGCTGATGACCCGGACTTCCTGAAGTCCTTCGGTGTTGGGCAGAATAGCGGCTTCGTTGAATCCGCCGCCCATAATCGGCAGACCGTCCAATTGAATATCATTTGTAAACGCGCGCCCGCCGTTCACGCCGATGGCGGAGAACTGCGCGCGCCCCGCCACACCAATGCCGAAGGCATTCAGAGACGTGCTGGCGGCGGTCTGGTTGCGCGGCTGCACGCCGTTCTGCAGCATGGCATAGTAGAGCGGGTTCTGCGTGACGTTGGGAACGGCGTCAATCACCGCGCTGTTGGTGGCGTTGGCCACCGTGCTGCTATCGGTCTGAATCTGGACTGCCTGCGCCGTCACTTCCAGGGTGGAATCCACCGTGCCGAGTTTCAATGACACATCCACGCGGGCAGTCTGACCGGTGGCGATGGTGAGGCCTTTCTCCCGATACGTCACGAAGCCCGCAGCCGTCACTTCCACGGAGTAGGTCCCCGCTTCCAGGTACGGCATGGTGAACTGGCCTGCATCCGTAGTTTTGGTTTTGTACGCCGCGCCGGTTCCAGCGTTGGTAATGGCCACGTCCGCGCCGGCCAACATGGCTCCGCTTGGGTCGCTGACGTTGCCCGTGATCGTCGCTGAACGGATCTGGGCATTTGCCGTAGCGGTGAAGAGGAGTCCCAGCGCTACGAAAGATATCAAAAGCGTCCTGGCTTGTGACATGAAGCTTCTCCTAAAGTGTTTGCGAGACTTCGGGGCTGCCTGCCTTCTTACAAGACTGATAAGAGGCATTTCGCCTAACCTCTGACGTTGCATATTACGCAATGTTTGTTGTAAGACTAACAGGATGCTACCAGCCAAAAAAATCAATGTCAAGATAATTCGCCAATGAGACGCAGCCCTTCCGCTTCCGGGTTTGTTTTGACGTAGCAGGGGCTATCCAGGAAGAGTGTGGTCCGCTTGGCGGCATCGTAAGCCGGCCACGCAGGTAGGCCGTCGTGATGGGGATTTCCCCTGCGTGCGAAGCCGGCCCAGGCACGGCTGACATTGGTCGAAAGCGCCAGAGCCGCCGGCCCGCCGCCCGTCTGACGGACACACAGGCCGGCGTTATCGAACACGAATGCGATCTCGCAGGCATGGAACGTGCCGGGCCTTCCTTCCAGCACGGGAGTTCGCCAACTGAAAATGTAGTGGTATACCGGAGCCGCTCCCAGAGCCGCCTTCCGCTCCGCAACAGTGGCCGTATTCTGCCGCATGGAGGCGGCGGAAATCGCGGCCCAAAGCGCAAACGGCGTCCCCTTCGGGTACTCGCGCCGGTAGGCTTCGATGATCGCTACGCCGCCTGCTTTATACCGTTGGCCGACGCGATCCTGCAACTGCTGCACGCTGAGTGTTGCCACCTCGGGGTTATCCACTCCGCTCACCATTTCGTTGAGGTCGGTGCCGATCAGTAGCGGCACTTGTGCCGAGATGGCGGGAGCCACGGGGTCGAAGGGATGGTGCGGCAGAATCTTCCCATCCACCGTGGGACCCCAGCCGGTGCGGCGACCGCTGCCCGGCGCGGCGGCCTTACGGAGGGCGGCTTGCGCGGCGTTCGTCAGACGGTCCAGCGGGACGTCGCGCAATTGCGCCTGTTGAGTATCCGAAAGATTCAGTTCCGAAAGGACGGCGGCGGCCAGACGGGTGGAGTCCTCAGGCAATGCAAATCTTAAGGACGCGCCGCTCTGAATGATGGCTTTGTGGAAGAGTCCTTTGGCCTCGGGCATGGCGAGCAGCGCGCAGACCTTGCCGCCGCCGCCGGACTGTCCGAGAATCGTGACGTTCTCCGGGTCGCCGCCGAAGCGCCCGATGTTGTCGCGGACCCACTCAAGCGCGAGCACAATGTCGAGCATTCCCGCGTTGCCGGATTCCGCGTAGCGATCTCCACCGGCTGCGGAAAGGTTCAGGTATCCGAAGACGTTGAGCCGGTGATTGTGGGTCACCACCACCACGTCATTGCGGCGCGACAGATTCTCGCCGTCATAGGCCACCAGGTCGTGACCGCTGCCGGTGGAAAATCCCCCGCCGTGCATGTAGACCATCACGGGCCGTTTGCGGGCGGACGCAGTCAGACCAGGTGTCCAGACATTCAGGCGCAGGCAGTCCTCACCGGCAGGTTGCCAGTAGCTGCGGTACAAAAGGTAGGCGTCCTCATCGGCATGAGGAGCGTTGTCGCTGGGCTCGTTCCACGGAAATCCCGTGGGGCACGCGTGCCCGAAGTGGACACAACTGCGGACGCCGGCCCAGGGCTCCGGTTTCGTGGGCCGCAGAAAACGGGCCGCGCCCGCCGTGGATGCCCCGTAGGGGATCCCCTTGAATGCCAGTACGCCATTCATGGCGAAACCGCGCACTTTGCCGGACGTGGTCTCGGCAATCGGTTGTGTGCGGGCCGCCGAGCGTGGAGTGGAGTTCTGCGCCTCGCCGGTCGAGACCGTGAGCAGCGCGACCGCGCCCAGCAGGCTGCGCCGCGAGGTGCCTTCAGAAGGGGACTTCATTTCGAAACCTCTCAAGCTAGATGGCGATCCAGGAAGGTTGCCTGGGCTTCCAGCGCTTCCTTCGATTCGGGAAGCTGGAAGGAGTACCAATGCGCGTGCGGCATGGCGTCGAACACCATGAGGTGCGCGTCCACGCCCGCGCGCAGCAGGGCGCGATGGAAGTCGCAGGTGCCGCTCAAAAGCATGTCGCGGGTGCCGGTCATGCAGAGAGTGGGAGGCAGGCCTTTCAAGTCGGCGTAGATGGGGGAGAGCAGCGGATCCTTCGGATCGTGAGCGGCCACATACGCGCTCGTCAGAGTTCCGGCCGGCGGCTTAAAGCCCAAAAAGCCGCGGACGCTGTAGATGTAGCGGGAATCGCCGGAGCGGGCGAAGTCGGCGGACCCTGAGAAGAAGCCCAGCGAAGAGGGCAGCGGCACGCCGAGTTTGCGCAAGTGGACCGCGGTTTGCGCCGTCAGGATGGCGCCGGCGGACGTGCCATACACGGCGATGTTCCGGGCCGGATGCGTCTTGAGAATTTCGCGATACACCGCCACGCTGTCATCCACTGCGGCGGGGTAGGGAAAGGCGGGCGCAAGGCGATACTCGACTGCGATCACTTTGGTCCCGGTCAGCGAGGCGATCGGTATGCTCTCCAGCAAGGACCCCGAGTCGCTGGTGAAGCCCCCGCCATGCAGGTTGATGAGGACGCGATCGTTGCGCGCCGCTTTCGGCTTGAGAGAAGTGACCACCTTGACCTTCACTCCCGCCACCGTCGCCGCTTCGATTTTCACGGGATAGACGCCGCGCATCTTCTCCACGAGCTCGGCCGATTCCTTCGTCCAGCCGTCGGGCGCGAACTGTCGCCCGCTGGCGAGCAGCGCTTGCGCCGGCTGCGACACAGTCGTCGGAACCGGAACCTTGCGCCTGATCTCGACTGCCCCATCGCCGTCGATGGATGTGTCGGAGTCGCTTTGCGCCTCCGCCCGGCCCGCCAAAACCGCAGGTAAAGCCCATAAGGACGCGAGGGATCTTCTAGTCAAATGTTGCATAATACGCAATAACTTGTGCTCGATAGTCTCTGGCAAAGATACGCCAGATTGGATCCGATTGCAAGCCTAAGTTCGCTGTGTTAGCATTTCCTCGGCAGAGAAATACAACTAACATTGCATAATACGCAATTTACTATGAGCCAACCAATAGCCGTTCGGGAAGCACAAAAAGGGAACATTCGCGATGCCGCCTCCAGCCCGGAGTACCTGCTCCGTCAAGGCATGCTGCGCCTTCTGGCGATCAAGGACTCCGATGTTCGCGCCCTCACGCTGGAGCAGTGCCGCGGCGCCATCGATCAGGGCCTGCACGCGGGCGGCGCATTCTCGGCGGTCATCCCTCTGGTCTCGTTGTACTACGGGGGCTTCATCGTCCCCGATGTCAGCGACCCCACGCGGCGCGGCCAGGACCTGTTCGTGCTCAGCAAGGGCCATGCCGTGGCCCCGCTGGCGGCGATCTATGCGGATCTCGGCTTCTTCAGCCGCGACCTGTTGAAAGGCTCGCGATCCTACGGCAGCATCCTCAACGGCCATCCGGGTCCGGTGCTGCCGGGCATCCATCTGGCAACCGGCCCCATGGGCCAGGGTTTGCTGGTGGCGGAAGGTTTCGCCCTGGCCGGCCGCACCAGTCCGCGCTTCGACTGCTACTGCCTCTGCGGCGATGGCGAACTGCAGGAAGGCACCATTTGGGAAGCCGTGATGTATGCCGGCCAGAACCATCTGGACAACCTGTGCGTGCTTATCGATGAGAACCACGGACAGTTGGACACGTTCGACCGCACGGCTTTCCCGATGCCGCATTTGGAGTCCGTATTCCGGGCCTTCGGTTGGAATGCCTGCACCGTGGACGCCACGCAATACGACGGTGTCTACGCCGCTCTGGAGAATTTCAAACAGGCAACGCGCGATGGCCGGCCCACCGCGATTGTCTGCCGCTCCGCCAAAGGACAGGGCGCCTTTTCAGACTTCCTGAATCGTCACAAAGTCGTGGCCGGCGAGAGCCTGATCCGTCAGGAGATGGCGATGCAGGCGGCGCAGCGCGAGGCGCGCGTGGAGGAGTTCACGGGCTTCTGCGCACGGCTGGAAAGCAGCGTGGCGGCAGAGCCCCTGGCCGCGACCCTGCGGCAGGCGGCGTCGCAGATGCACCTCGATGAGCGCCTCAATGACGTGGTCGGTCCCACGATTCTCGATCGCGTGCCGCAGCGGGACAAGCGCATCCGCTACGACGACGCGCTCCTGCCGCACTTGGACAGGAAGAAGGAATACGGCGCGGCCGAAATCGTTACCAACGCCATGAAGGTGTTCGCGCGCGATCCGCGTGTGGTGTCGATCGATTCCGACCTCGCGTCCACCAGCGGCCTGCAGGCCGGGATTGGTGCGGTGGATCAGCGTCGCGCCCTGAACGTCGGCGTCGCCGAGGCCAATATGATGGCGATCGGCGAAGGCTATGCGGCGCTCGGCTTCAATACCTGGGTGAGCACGTTCTGCCCGTTCTTCGATTGGAAGGTGCTGCGCCGCATCGCCGTGGGATACCAGGAACGGCTGGAAGCGATGGAGGCCAAGGACGGCTGGCTCAGCCAGGGTCACGGCTTGGACCTCACCTTCCTCGCCACCGCCGCGAACTTCGAAACCCGCACCAACGGCGCCACCCACATGGGCAACGACGACATCATCGTCTTCGATGGCATCGCCCACTTGAAGATCATTGACGTGGCCTGCCCGCAGCAATTGCTCGGCGTCATGAAGTGGATCATGGACGGCAACCGCGGCCTTACCTATGTGCGCGTCAACCGCGCGCCCTCTGGCGTGTTGTACGGCGCGGACTACGTTTTCGAATTCGGCAAGGGCCAGACCCTGCGCGCCGGCGACGAAGACCGGGCCGTGATCGTCAGCAGCGGCCGCGGCGTCTACGAGGCGCTGGCGGCAGCGGACGCCTGCGCGGCTGCCGGGCTCGGCGTCGGCGTGGTGGATATGCCCTCCATCGACGAAGAGTTGCTGCTGCGCTTGTACGATTCGAAGAAGGTGCTGTTCCTCGCCGAGCAGAATAATGGCTATATCTGGCAGAGTCTCGTGAAACTGCTGTATCACCGCCGCAAGCGGGAATGCTCGATGGAGCGCGTGGTGGCCATCAACACCCTGGACGCCGATGGCAAGCCGCGCTTCATCCACTCCGGCACGTACGAAGAATTGCTGGCCGCGTTCGGCCTCGCGTCCTTCCAATTGGCGGAGACCATTCGGACGCGGCTGCTATAGATCACCGGGGCCAGTGGACCATCGGCAGCCCGGGAACCGGGGCGCGGAAGCTCGGAATCTGTTTGCCTTTGAGGGAGCCGATATAGATGGTTCCCAAATCGGGTCCCCCGAAAGTCACGCTGGCCATCCACGGCGCGATGCCCTGGCCTGTCGCGAACAGCACGTCCTGCGTCACGTGGTTGTCGAAGAACTGCCGCTCCAGCGCTCCTACCTTTTCCGGGTCGCCTTCATCCAGCAGGATCTTCAATTCGCCCGTCGGGGTCAGCACGAATAGCTTGTCGGAGTACACCATCGTGCCCCAAAGGTTGCCCGCCATATCGAAGGCAATGCCGTCCGGCCACGCTCCCTTGCCGAGACTCGACGGGCCGAAGACCTCGCGGCCGCTCAACCTGGACTGCCGATCGATGCGGAGGCGGCTGATGCAGCCTCCAGTGGTCTCCACGACGTAGAGAAACTCTTCCAGTGCGTCGAAGCGAATCTCGTTGGTGAAGCGGAAACCATCGGCCACAATGTGGAATGCGCCGCGATCGTAGCGCGCGATGTAGCCGTCGTCCAGGTCCGTCCGCAGAGCGTGCATCCAGTTCTTGACCCGCGTCGAGACCGTGATCCAGACGCGGTCCTGCGAATCGCGGAGAACGAAGTTGACCTTGCCCACCGGCAGGCCGTCGATGGTGTCGGCGAGCACGCGCGTGTCGCCGTCGCGCGTCATGGTCTCCAGGCAATCCGTGCCGAAATTAGAGATGAGGAACGTGCCGTCGGCGGCGAAGGCGAGTCCATTGGGCAGCGTGCCCGTGAGGTACCGATCGGCCTCGCTGGCCGCGCCGGAGAAACTCGCCGACCGCTTTTGAGTGACGATCTGCTGGGTGCCGTCCGGGTTGATGCGCGCCACGCCGCCGCGCGCATCGGCCGCCCACAAAGTGCCATCAGGCTCGGCCAGAATACACTCGGGCCTCTGCAAACCCTCGCCCACGTACCGGATTGCCGCTTTGTCGATCTCGAAATCGAGCACCGGATTGCGCGTCATGGAGTCTCCCGGTCAGACGCGGAACGAATAGCCCAGGCTCTTCAGATATTCCTTGGAGACTCGCGCGGTCTCGATAGGCGGCATCGGAGCGTTGGCGCTGGGATCGAGTTCCACCATGACGATCTTCAGGTCCGGCGCCTGTTCCAGCAGGTCCATCACGGACTTCATATCCACCTTGCCCTTGCCCACCGGGCAATACTCGGTCCAATAAGGCCCACCGTCCCAGTCCTTCAGGTGGACGTGACGAATGATCGGCAGGAAGTCTTTGACAATCTTGACCGGGTCGGAGCCGCCCTTGGCAAGCTGGCCGACGTCGGGTCCGAATTTCACGTAGCGCGTGTCGACGGCTTCCAGGATGGCATAGACCTCGTCGCGGCTTTCGATGCAGGTGCCGGTGTGCTGGTGCAGCGCCGGAATGATGCCCACGTCGCTCACCGCCTTGCACATCTCGTTGAGGCTGGTGACGATGTCGGCTTTCGCGGCCTTGAAATCGTAGGTGGAGCGGCGGAGTCCGTTAGGCCCCACGACGGCAGTGACGCCGCCGCACTTCTGAATCAGCTTGGCCCAGCGGACAATCTTATCCAGATCGTCCTTCCGTTTGGTGGGGTCGGTGAGGTTGACGTTGCAGTACGCCGAGATGAGCGGCAATTGGGCGGCATCGAGCAGGCGCTTGATCCCGCCCTTCGCTTCCCACGCCTCGATCACTTCGCCGAAGGATTCGTAACCGGCATAGCCCAGCGACCCGATGTCGTGGATGGCCTGCTCCGCATCGTCGGGTTTGTAGCCCCACGTGATTCCGGTGTGGCCGATCTTCAGTCTCCGATTGGGAGCGGAGAATGCCGTCTTCGCGGCCGTGCCGGCGAGACCGAGAGCGGCCCCCAGGCTTCCCAGGAAATTCCGGCGATCCATTCCGACGTGCATCCTGACCACCTTCTCGCAAAATCATGTTTGCGTATTATGCAAAGTTGCTTGCGCCGAGATACACCAAGGATTATAATCGACTCCGGAATCACTGCGCAACTCTCATTTCGGATACTGCTGTCGTTTTCCAAAGCGAAAAGGAAGCTGAGCTTATGTCCCAGTGCGACAAACGGTCCTATGCAATCCCAGCGCTCTGGCTGTCGCTTGCGATCCCGGTCTTCGCGGCCGGTCTCTCCTTCATTCCGGATTCTACCTTCAAAGGCTCCACTCTCACCGGGTGGCACACGCTCGGTCAGGCCGCCTGGAGCGCGCACGATGGCGAACTGACCGGTGCGGTGAAGCCGGGCGGCGAAGGCGGCTGGCTGATACTCGACCGCTCCTACCAGGACATTGGCTTTCATGCGTTGTTCCGCTGCACGGGCGGCTGCAAGACGGGAGTGCTGCTCCGCGCTGAAAAGACAGCCGACGGCATGAAAGGAATCTACGTGTCGCTGGCGGAGGGCGACATCGCGCCGTACCGGGTGACGCTCGACGCGCGCGGCCAGGAGCTCACCAGGGAGCGGCTCCGTTATGCCGGCGGGATGGTCCGCGTGGCGCCTCCAGCTGATCCGAATGCAGCGGCGCGCGGCGGCGGACGAGGCGGAGCAGGCGGCCGGGGACGCGGCGGTACCGGTCCCGTGCTTCCCATCGCACGGCCCGTCGCCGGGCTGCACCCCGACGAATGGAATCAAGTGGAAGTGCTGCTCGAAGCCAACATCGTCCGCTCGTACATCAACGAGAGCGGCGAGACGGGCGGCGCGGCGGACGAAGACGCCGGACGCTTCGGCCCAATGGCGCTCTACGTCGGCGGCTCCGGCGAGGTGCGGTATAAGAATGTCGCCTTCAAAGACCTGGCGATGAAGGTCACGCCGGCGGAGAAGGTTTCGCCGAACTTCCGCGTACAGCGCATCAACGACATGTACTACTCGTGGTCCGCGGCCGCCGCCGACTTCAATCGCGACGGAGTGCTGGACGTCGTGGCTGGTCCGTACATCTACTATGGCCCGGACTACACCAAGTCGCGCGAGATCTTTCCAGCCGTGGCGCTGAGTCCCTCCAAAGACTTCACGGGCGTGAACTGCCAGTATGCTTACGATTTCAACGGCGATGGCTGGCCGGACATCCTGACGGGTCCGTCGCGCGCCACCCTCTATATCAATCCGAAAGGCGAGTCGCGGCGGTGGGACAAGTACGAAGTACTGCCGGGCAACGTTCAAACAGAGATCACTCTGTTTCGCGACGTGGATGGCGACGGGCGTCCCGAACTGGTTTACGGCGCGGAAGGCTCGCTGCGATACGCCAAGTTCGATCCCGCCGACCCGACCAAGCCGTGGACCGTTCACGCCATCTCCGAGCCGGGCTATTCGATCGCCCACGGACTCGGCGTCGGCGACATCAACGGCGATGGCCGCATGGACGTCGTGAGTCCTTATGGCTGGTGGGAACAGCCTCCGGCGGGCAGCACTCAGGCGACGTGGACCTATCATCCCGAAGCCTTCGCGCGCTACGGCCGCAACATTTTGGGCGGCAGCGTGATGGCCGTCTACGACGTCAACGGCGATGGACTCAACGACGTGGTGACCAATCTGAACGCGCACGGCTTCGGCCTCGCCTGGTTTGAGCAGAAGCGCGACGCCGCCGGCAAGATTTCTTTCGTCGAGCACATGGTGAGCGACGACTACTCGTCCAATCAGGCGGGCGATGTTTTCAGCGAGCCCCATGGCGCCACCTTCGCCGACGTGGATGGCGACGGCATCCCCGACTTTATTGTCGGCAAGCGCTACTGGTCGCATCTGGACACCCAGCTGGATCCCGACCCCTACGGTCCGCCGGTTCTCTATTGGTACCGGACCGTGCGCAATCCCAAGGCGCCGGGCGGGGCGGAGTTGATTCCGGAGCTGATCCACAATCGTTCCGGCGCAGGGTCAGACCTGCTGGCTGTCGATCTGAATAAAGACGGCGCGATGGACATCGTGACGTCCACCGATCGCGGCACCTTCATTTTCTGGGGCAAGCCGAAGCCGCGCCCGGCCAAGCATTAAGCCGCGCCTCCCGGCCTGCTACAGACCTACTCGCCGCATCGCACATCGGCGATCGGGCGCGGCGCTGTCAAAGGACGCAGCCCCTGTTGCACCAGCATTCCGCTCACTGCCGGCAGATCCTTCGACCGCACTTCGCGCGTCAAATCGCGATTCATCGGACCATGGTGCGACGACTACTCGTCCAAGTTCTTTATTGGTACCGGACCGTGCGCAATCCCAAGGCGCCCGGCGGGGCGGAGTTGATTCCGGAGCTGATCCACAATCGTTCCGGCGCAGGGTCAGACCTGCTGGCGGTCGATCTGAATAAAGACGGCGCGATGGATATCGTTACGTCCACCGATCGCGGCACCTTCATTTTCTGGGGCAAGCCGAAGCCGCGCCCGGCCAAGCATTAAGCCGCGCCTACAGACCTACTCGCCGCATCGCACATCGGCGATCGGTCGCGGTGTAGTCAAAGGACGCAGCCCCTGCTGTACCAGCATTCCGCTCACCGCCGGCAGATCCTTCGACCGCACTTCGCTCCACCGCGCCAGTGCGGTCTTGGTCTCCTCGCACATCGCGCGGAACGACTCCACCACCATGCTCGCCGGCGCCGTATCGGATTGGTCCACCGCAATCATGAGCCGCGTCAAATCTCGATTCATCGGCCCCAGTCCCGTATCCATGGAGCCCTGCGCCTTCCCGTCCAGCGCTTCCGCGTCCTCCTTCCCCGTCTTCATCGCCGCCATCCGCTCCGTCAGTTCCGCCCGCAGTTGGGCCGCCTGGTTGTACCCCTCCCATGTCGCGCCCATGCTCGCCGCAACCGTCTGCGCCAGGTCCAACTGGCGTCGCAAGTCTTCCGCCGAAACATCCAGCCGCGGATCCAGCTTCACCGTAATCCGCCGCCTCAGCGTCTCGCCTCCCGCCGTCAGCCTCACCTCATACTCGCCCGGCAGCACCATCGGACCCTGCGGCTCATGCCACGGCGTATTGTGCGGAATGGCGTGATCCGCCAGCGTGTACTCGAAGTAATTCACGTGGATCCCGTAGTAGGTGTACAGCAATTGCTCCGGGTCCGGATACCGCAGATCCCACACGAAGCGATGCATCCCCGCCGTCTTCGGCAGCACGGACGCCGGCTGCAGCCAGTAGTCCGGCACGTTCACCTTATATCCCAGCGACGCCGCGTCTCCGCTCGAGTACGACCGCACCAGCTTCCCACGCGTATCGTAAATCTCCAGCTTCACCTCGCCCGCCGCCGACTTCAGGTAATAGTCGATCACCGCGCCATCCGGAGGATTCGCCGTCGCCGGAGTCTCCAGCCCCAGCGGAGTATCCGTGTACGTGTCCCATTGCATGCGCACCGCCGGCGCCGGCTGGAAAAGATACGCATTCGACGACGCCACTGCCGCCGACCGGTCCGCCAGTTCGCGCAGCGGACTCAGATTGTCAATCGACCACAACGCCCGCCCATACGTCGCCACAATCAAATGGTTCTGCTCAATCGCCAGGTCGCGGCACGAGGCCGCCGGCAGATTCAGTTCCAGCGATTGCCAGCCGTCGCCGCCGTTGAACGACACGAACACGCCGCTATCCAGCGCCGCGAATACCAGCTTCCGATTCTCCGGATCTTCGCGCACCGCATGCGCCGCGCTGTTCGGCAGACCCGCATTCGCCAGCTTCCAGTTCCGCCCGTAATCGTCGGTCCGATAGATCCGCGGAGGCGCTGTCGCCGCCGCGCCCCGTCCGCCGCCCCCACCCACAATCGCGAAAGCCCGCGCCGGGTCGCTTGGCGAAACCTCCAGCGCGCTCACCGTCGTGCCCGGCGTCATCTCGCTCGACGCCACGTTGTTCCAGTGGCCGCCGCCGTCGCGCGTCAGTTGAATGCGGCCGTTGCTCGTGGCCGCCCAAATCTCTTTTGCGTCCTTCGGCGAAAACGCCAGTGCGCTGATCGCCGGCGCTCCCCGGCCGCCCCGGCCTCCTGCCGCCGGCGCCGCCGCCGCCGGTTCCTCCGCCCCGCCCGCCGTCAGGTCCGGACTCACCGCCTGCCACGTCATCCCTTTATCGTGCGTGGCCAGCAAAAACTGCGTCCCCAAGTAGAACGTCTTCGCATCCAGCGGCGAAAAGCCCATCGGCGGCGACCCGTTCTCCCGGTACTTCGCCGTCTTCTCGAACACGTGCTGCGTCTGGCCCGTCACCTTATTCACGCGCAGAATCGACCCGTACCAGCCTGTCGCGTACAGGTAATTCGAGTCCGCCGGATCCGGCGTAATGCGCGCCGTCTCAAAGCCGTTCGTCGTGTACCAGTCGCGATACGTAATCTGGCCGCCGCGTCCGAAAATCGGCGTCGCAATCGTCCCACTGTCCTGCTGCGCCGAATACAGAAAGAAGGGAAAACCGTGATCCGTGGTCACGTTGTACATCTGTCCGGTCGCCTGGTTGTACCACGTGGTCCACGTGCGCCCGCCGTCCATGCTGACCCCGGTGCCCTGATCCGTCGACAGAATCATGTTCCTGTCATCCGACGAATCGATCCACAGGTAGTTGAAGTCCGCCCCGCTCGGCGCGCCCGTATACGACTCCCACGTTTTGCCCGCGTCCGTCGAGCGGTACAGCGAAGTCTGCGTCGCAAACAACACGCTGCTATTCCGCGGATCCACAATCACGTCATGGAACTGGCCGCCGCCAATCAATCGCGGATCGTCCGTGGCGCGCATCCAATGCGCCCCGCCATCGTCGGAACGGAACATCCCCTGCGCCACGTAGTCGTACACGCGCTGTCCCCTGGTGCCCGGTGCGACCGCCAGCGAGATGGTGCCGAAGTTTCCGCCCGGCAGCCCGTCCGGACTGGTCTTCGTCCACGTTACGCCCCCATCGTTGGAGCGATAGATCTGCGAATCGGTGGCCGGCGTGGTCACCGGCGGAGCGCCCCGGCCGCCGCCACCGCCGCCCCGACCGCCCGCCGCGATGGGCCGCGTTCCCGCATACACGTTGCGCGCATCGTCGGGGTCCTGCACCAGCCAAACCCCGCCCACCTGCGCATCCGGCAGCACGCTCTTCCACGTCTTGCCGCCGTCGCTGGTCCGGACCACGCCGCTATCCCCGGCCGCCGCCAGCACTACGTCGGCATTGCGCGGGTCGATTGCGATCGAGACCACCGAATGGCCCTGTAGCGCCACCTGCTCCCACCGGTTGCCGGCATCGGTCGAGCGATACAGTCCCGAGGGCGCACCCACGTACACCGTGTCCGGACGCGAAGCGGCCACCGCCACCGCGCCTGTCGAGGTCAGCCGCAGCGAATCGGTGACGCAGTTCCACACCACGCCGCCATCCACCGTCTTCCACACGCCGCTGCCCGCCGTGGAGAAATAGGCTACCGCCGGATTGCCCGGAACCCCCGCGGCCATGGTCGCTTTCCCGCCGCGCAGCGGGCCCACCAGCCGCCACTCCATCCCGCCGTAAAGCCCCGGATCCACCGTCTGCGCGGTCAGGCACCCCAGGGAAATCAAAGCCGCCAAAAGAAATCTATTCATCCTGCTAACGAGCCTCCGCATTCGCCCACTTGCCAGACTTCACAAACACGAATTCCGCACCGTCCGACAGCTTCTCCGGATTCTTCACCATCAGCAGCAGCACCGTCTCCGGACCATAACACTGGCGGTACACAAACGCCGACGCATCGCCCTTTTCCCCGAATGTCGCGTCCACATAAAACGTCGCTTTCGCCCCATCCATGCGCAGCGCCCCGTTTCGCAACTGCGAGGTCACTTCGTGCAGACTGCCGCCGGAAAACGTCCACCGCGCACCCATTCCGAAGTCGTAATGCGGTATGTGATCCATGTCTACCGAGGGATCCACGGCCACCTGAAAGCCGCTCGGAATGGCCGCCATCGTGCCGGCGCGCACCACGCGGAACACCACCGAGCACGAGTCCTTCGATGCGGGACCCTCCGTCGCCTTCGCAAAATCGGCGCCCATCGTTTCCACCTTCCGGGGCCGATTCGCCGCCGCCGCCGCCGCGCACGCCGCCGGAGCCACGAAGTTCGAAGCCGCGGGCGCGCCCAGGATATATTTCTTAATCTCGATGGGCGTCATCGGAGCGCCCGTATTCGGCACAAGCTGCGCCTTGATGGTCAGCCCCGATTTGGGATCCACCCACATCTTGCCCGTGCCCTGCTGCGGAATCGTCGCCACATAGACCTTCGTGGCGAAACCGTTGATGGTCTCGGACCCCGTCTCCTTCGCGCCATTCTTCTTCATTTCCGCGGCCATCTCCGCCGACATTTGGAACGGGTCGCCCCAATCGCCGGTAAAGCTGCCCCCGCTGCAACCTTCCGATTTGTCCGTCACGCTCCAGGTCACCGACGTGTGCTGGTCCAGATCGTAAAGGGTGCGATGCCGCGCCCCGTTCACCGTCGAATCGGCCACCGCCTTCGAGCCGTTCCGGTAAACCGTAGTCTCGATACTCGTGCCCATCATCGAACTTGCTTGAGTAATGGTGTAGGCTGTCGGCGCAGCCGGTTGGCCCGGCAATGAGGCGATTGCCAGGACGCTGAACGTGAACAGGAATCGAGGTGCCGCCATAGTGCCAGTCACTATATCAGATCGGCCCCCGGCCCCTATCTCTTTACGTATGTCTTCTGAAACTTGTCCCGCGTATTCGTCACCTGGAACGTGCCGTCCTTCTGCACCTGGACCTTGATCCACTTTGCCTCGCAGATGGTATCCACATTGGCGATGAACGTATCCGGCGGATTGTGGGCCTTGTCGCTGTTCAGCGCATAGTGCAACTGCCACAGGTCCAACAGGCCGCGCGTGTCGCGGATCCTCTGCCACACGTCCGCATCGCCGCCCTTGCTCGGCCCGTTGTCCATCAGCGCCACGCGCGGCGAAATCGCGCGCACGAACGGCAGCGAGTTCGACAGATTGCTGCCGTGATGCGACACCAGAAACAGGTCCACCGTCCCAATCTTGTTGGCCGGACAGACCAGGTCGTATTCGCGATCCGCCGTCAGGTCGCCCATATCCACCATGCGGAACGCCCCAAAAGTAATCAGCACCCCCA
>DASZMZ010000064.1:0-19991 GCA_035551455.1 Candidatus Sulfopaludibacter sp. | reverse complement strand
CGCATCCTCCGCGAAGGCCGCGGGCAGCACCTTGATGGCTACGTCCCGATTGAGCTTGGTGTCGGTGGCACGCCAGACCTCGCCCATGCCGCCCTCGCCGAGCTTGCCAGTGAGTTTGTAGTGCGCGATCTGAGAGGGTGGCGCCATAGCTTCGAGTAGGCCAATCGTATCACTTCCGCCCCGTCTGAAGACACGCGGTCTGACCAAGTTCTGGATCACGCGCCACTCGGAAGTTGACACGGGCCAGACCCGCGAGCCACCCTGCCCTGAAGCCATCTGATCCGCTGGCGCGTCATCCCGTTGAAAGTTGAAATGCGCCTCGCACCCTGGATTCAAGGTTCTTATTTCCTAGCCAGTTGCAGTTTTCGTCCCTGCTTCCTGGTGCCGGTTACCGGTGCGATCGGCCGCGCCTCGGCCCGCCGAGACTCGCGCTATACTCACTAACGGAGAGCGCCCGCACTCCATTTCACGCTGAACCAACACACTCCGTGTTCCGTGTCTCCGTGGTGAAGACTCACTCCCGCTAATACGGGAACTTTTTGTTCGTCAGATCGTATCTGGAGTGGAGGCGACTATGACCGACTTGTTCGCGGATTTTCGATTTGCGGCGCGCAGCTTACGCAAGCGGCCGGGCTTTCTGGTGGCCGCTGTCACCGTGCTGGCCCTCGGCATTGGAGCCAATACCGCCATCTTCAGCCTGGTGAATGCCTTTCTGCTCAAGCCGCTGGTCATGCGCAATCCCGAACAACTGGTTGGCCTCTATAGCCGCGACATCAAAAAGCCGGATAGTTACCGCGCCTTCTCCTACCCCAATTACGCGGATATCCGCCAGTCCAATCCGGTTTTCTCGGAGCTGACGGCGCACAACATGGCCATGGTGGGAGTGACCGAAGGCCAGCAGACGCGCCGCGTCTTTGCCGATATCGTCTCGGCGAATTTCTTCGAGACTTTCGGCGTGCCGCTGTATCGGGGACGCGCCTTCAGCCTGGCCGAAGAGCGGCCCTCGAGCGCCGTTCCCGTGGCCATCGTCAGCTACTCCTTCTGGAAGAAAGGCGGCGCCGATCCCGAAATCCTGGGGAAGACCGTGCGCATCAACGGCCGCGATTATCACATCGTCGGCATCGCGCCCGAGGGTTTTACGGGCACCACCGCGCTGGTCAGCTCCGAGATCTACCTGCCGCTGGGCATGTACGAATTCGCCATGAACGATTTCGAAGGCCGTACGCGTCCGCTGAGCGCGCGCGACAATCACTGCCTCATTGTCATCGGCCGCTTGAGAAACGCCATTACCCACGCCTCGGCGGACCGCCAACTCCAGGCCGTAGCCGCTGGACTGGCGCAAGCATATCCGGCCGAAAATCGCGACCAGGCACTCATCGTGGAAAGTCTTTCGCGCGTCAGCGTGAGCGACGCTCCCGAGCGCAATGGCGGTCTCTACACCACGGCTTCCCTGCTGCTGGCGGCCTCCGGCGTGATTCTTTTGATCGCCAGTCTCAACGTGGCCAATATGATGCTGGCCCGCGGCAGCGCGCGCCGCAAAGAAATCGCCATCCGTCTGGCGCTCGGCGGTAGCCGGGCCGACATTGTCCGCCAACTTTTCACCGAAGGGCTGCTGCTCTCTTTGCTCGGCGGAGCCGGCGGCCTGGTCACGGCGTATTGGAGCACGCTGCTGCTGATGCGCTCGCTTTCCACTCTGGCCCCCTTCGACCTGGTGTTCAACGCGCAGCCGGATCTGCGCGTCCTGGCCGCCACGCTGGGCTTTTGCCTGTTCAGCACGCTGCTGTTCAGCCTGATGCCGGCATGGAATCTCTCGCGGCCGAATCTAGTGGCGGCGCTGAAATCCAGTCAGCGCGAAGAAGCGGGCGGGGCCAAACCGCGGCGTATTTTCTCACGGCGCAACATTCTCGTGATTTGTCAGGTCTCGCTCTCCCTGACTCTGCTGACGGCCGCCGGCCTGTTCATGCGCAGTTCCTTCAGCGCGGCCCACGTGAATCCCGGCTTCCTGATCGAGCGCGAACTCCTCCTTGAGACCGATTCCAGCCTCGCCGGATATTCCGAGGCGCGAGGACGCCAACTCTACCCCGCGGTCGCAGCGCGTCTTCAATCGCTGCCGGGAGTCGAGTCCGCCAGCATCGGCGCCACTGTGCCGTTCGGAACCATCCACATCGATCGCCGCCTGCAAACCACGAAAGACGCCAAGCCTGTGTCCGCCGCTTTCAACATCGTGGGGCCCGACTACTTCCGCACTCTCGGCATCCAGCTGCAGCTCGGCCGCACTTTCACGGCGTCGGACGAGCGCTCCACAGGCGCCGCGGTCGGCATCATCGACCAACTGGCTGCCCGTCGACTGTGGCCCGGTGAGGAGCCGGTGGGCCGGCACGTACAGATGAATCTGGCCGGCGATCAGAAACAGGATGTGGAGATCGTCGGCGTAGTCGCCAACACTCGCCAGGGCTTTCTGGGCGATGACGAAATGCCGCACGTATTCGTCCCGTTCGGCCAGGAATATCAGGCCGACACGCACATCCATGTTCGTCTGGCCGCCGGGGTGGACGCCGGGGCGATGATTCAAGCCGTGCGCCGCGCCGTCCAGGCGGAGGACGCCAACCTGCCCATTCTGAAACTCACCACGATGCGGGATCACCTGGAGAGCAGCCTCGATTATTGGATCGTGCGCACCGGCGCAGACATGTTCGGCATCTTCGGGGGCGTGGCGCTGCTGCTCGCCACCATCGGACTCTACGGCGTACGGTCGTACAGCGTGGCGATGCGGACGCGCGAAATCGGCATTCGCATGGCGCTCGGCGCGCGCCCGGCCGAGACTCTGCGCATGGTCCTGCGCGAAGGCCTGATGCTCACGGCCATCGGACTTGGCATCGGCCTGCCGCTGTCGTTGGGACTCAGCACCCTGCTGGCTGGAATGCTCTACGGAGTCAGCGGCTCGAGTGCGGTGGTGATGGCCGCCGCGTCGGTGGTGCTGGCCCTGGTGGGCGCCGCGGCCTGCTACGTCCCCGCCCGCCGCGCCGCTACGGTGGACCCGCTGGAAGCGCTCCGCTACGAGTGAGGCTGGCTGAAACGATTCGTGTTTGTTTTCAGGAACTCCGCGGTACCGAGGTGGAGCGGGTCACCGAAGATGGCGAGCGCCGGTCCAAGAAAGAGAAGAGATCTGTTTCCGATAAATTAAAACCGATCTGCCTGAGTCACCGATCGGCGGAATTTACGCCTTTACCTTGCCGGCGAAGGACCGTACAATCGAGTGACGATGATCTTCGGTCTCGGCTTTTTCGGGTTGATGTTCCTCTCGCTGCCCGCCGTGGCGTTCTTTATTATGCTGCTGGTGATCATGATGCGGCTCGGCACACTGATCGACATCGAGCAGCGAATTTCCGAGCAACTAGCATCGATTGGAAATTTCATGCTGGAGAACCGGCCTGGCACAAAGGTTCAGTGACCTGACGCACAGGCTCCGCTCGCGGTTTTTCTCGCCATTCGCGCTGACTTGCAGCACATCATGTGAAATCCCCCGCCACGAGAGCACAGAGTCGAGCGGCTATGAGTGTCTTTCGTTTACATCAACTTAAAGGACTTGCGTAAGCGCCGCCACAATTCGCCACCGCGCGCCCACATTTGCCACAACTGCGGGCCAGTTAGTCGCGCAACAATAAGGCTTCCAAGCTTTCCTGCGCGAAGTTTTCGATCTCCACCAGCTTCAGTCGCGAAGTTGCACCCGTAATAATGTGAACCCGCGATTTCGAGACTCCAGCCAGCGCGGCGAAAAAACGAATGCACTCTTCGTTGGCTTTGCCGTCCACGGGCGGTGCGGCCAGATCCAGCTTCCAGGCCTCGCCGAACCGGCCGTTCAAGGCCGAACGTTTGGCGCGCGGATGGACCTTTACCGAGACACGCGCCATTGCACCTTGGCCCTCAGGTTGGCCACGCCCGCGGCCACGCGCGTGTCCACGACTTCAAAAGCGATCGCGTCGTCCAGCCAGTCGTGGCTGCTGCCGTCGGCGTTCTGCGTGGCGACGGTGAGCGTGTAAGACTGCGGCGTGAGCCAGCACTCGATGCGGAAATCCACCTCGAGCTGATCGCCGGCTTCGAACCTGCCGAGCTCCGTCTGCTCGATCCGCGTATTGGTGCCGTACACGTCCATGCCGATCCGTGTGCGCACCAGGATGCCGACCATCGGATCTTCAATCGCGCGGTGAAAGCGGCACCGGACGCGCACCGTCACCGGCTCGCCGCTCGCGATGCACACCACATCTTCGCCGCGCGCATTCAGCAACTGGACGCGCCCAATCTCGCTGGCGCCGTCGCCATGGCGGAAGCTCGAACGGATGCGGTCTTCCTTCTTCCGATGGGGCTCCTGCTTCTCCAGCACCAGCCCGATGTACCGATTGATCACGTCTTTGGGTTCGCCCTCGGCTTCGATGCGGCCGTGCAGCAGCAGGATGGCGCGATCGGAAAGCTGCTTCACCAGACCCAGATCGTGCGAGACGAACAGCACGGTGATTTTCCGCTCGCGTAACTCCTGAAATTTGCGGACGCAGCGATTGGCGAAGACGGCGTCGCCCACTGCCAGGGCTTCGTCCACAATCAGAATCTCCGGATCCACGTGGATCGCCGTGGAGAAGGCCAGCCGCACATACATGCCGCTGGAGTATTCCTTGACGGGCCGCTGCATGAATTCGCCGATCTCCGCGAATGCCTCGATGGACGGCATGGCCCGGTCGATCTCGGTGCGGCTGAGACCCATGATCTCGCCATTCAGGTAAACATTCTCGCGGCCCGTGAACTCGGGGTTGAACCCGGCGCCCAGTTCCAGCAGCGCGGCGATGCGGCCTCGCGTGACTACGCGTCCCGTGGTGGGCTGCAGAATCCCGCTCACGATCTGCAGCAGCGTGCTCTTGCCGCAACCGTTAGGACCGACCAGGCCCAGCGTTTCGCCTTTCTCCAGATTGAAGCCGATGTCGCGCAGCGCCCAAAAATCGGCATGCCGCGGACGGCTGCCCGGAATCAGTTCCCGCAGGCGGTCTGAAGGGTGGCGATATAAACGATACAGCTTGGAAACGTTTTGAACGAGGACCAACTTCGATTCTAACGCGCTCCTCCTGGCGGCGAAGTAGAATTGGCTCAGGAGGACGGGAATGGACGCCGAAACTTTGCGGGAGATGGCGGCCCATCAGGAGTGGGCCGATGCGGTGCATTGGAAGGCGCTGCGCGAGCATGACGCGCTGTTGAGCGATCCGGAAATCCAAACGCGCTTGAACCACATGGTGCAGGCCACCAGGATGCTGACCAGCCTGGCGCGCGGTGAAACCGTGGATCCGGCGACGATGAAGACCAGCTTGCCCGTCGAGCAGTTGGAGTCCAGCATGCAGCAGGCGCAGTCGGACCTCGCCGCCGCGGTTGCATCCGCGGATCTGTCGAAAATGATTTCGTTGCCGCGCGGTCCCAAGGGCCCGTTCGAAGTCCCGGCCGGCGTGCTGCTCTTGCAGGCGCTCACGCACAGCCTGCATCACCGCGGACAGAATGGCTCACGCATGCGCCAACTCGGAGTCGCGCCGCCCATGACGGACTTTATCGTTTGGTACGCGACGGGCCGGCCGTAAGGGTCAACGTACGGGTGCAGAAGGCGTCGTTCGGCTTCACGCCGGAGAAGACCAGGGTCAGCGTCAGTCCGTCCGGGGAAATCCACTTGGCCGGCAGGCGATAGCCATGCGTGGCCGGCACGTCCCATTGCCGGTGCAGCACCGTGGTCCACGGACCCCAGGGCTCCGGCGCATCGAAGAGTCCCCAGCCTCCCTCATGGTCGTAGGCCAAGGCCATCAGGTACCGGCGGATTCCAGGATCGTAGACGGCGTCCACGCGGCCGCAGTTTGCAGGATAGGAAAATACGGCGCCGCGGCGGGCGACGTCGGCAGTCCACACGGGCTTGCCCGCGTCGTCCAGGCGCTCCAGGAATTGCCAGGCGGCGCGGTCGCGAATTCGATCTTTCGGCGCGCGGGCCAGCAGCATGGTGTTATCCGCCGAATAGGCCGAGGGACCATCCTGCGAATACGTGTAGACGAAGCCGTCACGCGCCCCGGCGTAGTTGCGCCCGAAATTCAGGAAGGCCGGAGAACCGAAGCCGTCCGCCATCTTGAAGCCCCATTGCCATGTCTTGCCGCGGTCGCGCGACCAGAGCAGTTGCGCGTTCCCCACATTGCGCACCCACAGATAGAGGACGCCATCCACCATCAGAATTCCGCTGGCCTTGGGACTGCGTTCGCCGCCGCCGGTGCGCTCGGCGTCGGAGCGCAGATTGACGCCGCGGTAATCCGCTGCCGCTCCGGTGATGCGCGCGAAGCCCATGCCCAGTTTCTTTTCCACGAAGGGCTCGAAGCCGGAGCCGTCGCCGTATGACGTATACTGCGCGTCATCGTCGCCCCAGGTGAGCGGCCAGTTGTCGCTATCGATGGCCGTGCGGCGGATTTCCTTGCCGAACGCGGCGCCGCGAATCACGGGACTGGGCGGATACGGAGCCTGCACGGTGACCGACTCCATCAGCGGGCGGATGATCAGGTCGTAGACGGGGCCCCAGAAATTGTCCTTGTCTTTAGAGAGCGCGTCGCCGTTGCGGACCACCACCAGATCCAGACTCGGCACCGCGAACAGCACCTGATGCGACGCGCCCGCGCCCGCAAACGCATCGTGCGGAGCCGCGCTCCAGACGAAGTCCTGATTGGTATACCAGGCGAGTCCCGAAGCGGGAGCGGGATCGGCGGCAGTGCGCGGCGGGTGCGGCATTCCCTGGTCGGTGAGCGCCTTCTTCACGATGTCGCGGCGGATCAGTTGACGGCCGTTCCAGAGGCCTTGCAGCATCATCAACCGCGCTACACGGGCCGTGGCGCGCGCGGTGAAACTGGCGCCTCCCCAGTTGGCGTACAGTTTGAGGCCGTCGACTTCGTAGGCGCGGCCGTAGCCGATGGTCCATTCGCTCTCCGCCACTCCCAGCGGGTCGAGCAGGCGCTCCTTCAACAGAGTGCGGATGTCGCCGCCGTGCAACGATGCCGTGATGGCGTACGACAGGGCCGCCATGCCCGGATTGCTGTACTCGTTTTGCGTGCCTGGTTCGAACAGCACCGGCGCCAGATGCACAGCGATGCTGAAGGGGTCTGGCGTGCGCTTCCAGAAATCGCCCTTCCATCCCGGAATTTTCTCGTGTGGTGTGTCGCCGTCCTCGGCATCGGAGATGCCGGAGGTGTGAGTGGCCAATTCGCGGATCGTGATCTTCGATTTCAGCGGGTCGGCGGCCCAGGCGGGAATGTATTTGGCGGCCCGATCGTCGGGAGAAATCAGTCCGTCGCTCATGGCTAACGCCAGCGAGGTGCCGCCCACCAGGGCTTTGGCCAGTGACGCGGTGCCGTGCGGCTTTTCGGCATTCCAGCCGGGCGCATACCATTCGAGCACGGTACGGCCGCGGCGGATGAGGAGCAGTCCGGTGGTGCCGTGGGCTGCCAGGCCGGCGCGCCAGGCTTCCAGTTTGACGGGGTCGAGGCCGGAGTCCCTGGTCTGCCCGCTCAAGAGGGAGGCGCCGAGGGACAGCAATAGGAGTTTGCGCGCTGACAACAAAGCATCATCATAGAGCGGGAAGCCGTTCACACGCAAATTGACTCGTGGAATCAGCAACTTAGCACTGCAGCTAAAAGGGCGGCTGGTAGGCTGAAATCAATCAGGCGCTTGGGCACAGCGCCTCCTTCACCCACCCAGTGGAGCGGCGGTCTCGAGGCGGCCGCCGCCCCACTCCGGGTGGTCATCCCTTGGAAAAATTACGCATGGCTTTGTGGATCTGTTTGAGTTTTCGTTTGGCCAACTGCGCTTCCAGCGGCTCGGCCAGCAGTTGATGGCGGCGCGCTTCACCCAGAAGTTTTCGATAACTCTCCCAGCGTTCGGCGGAAATTGTCCCGTCGTCAATCGCCTTCCGCACGGCGCAGCCCGGTTCGCTCTTATGAGTGCAGTCGCGGAAGCGGCAGGCGGATGCGGCCGCGGCGATCTCCTCAAACGTCTGCTCCACGCTGCCGGTTCCCGCCCAAAGCTGCAACTCGCGCATCCCCGGAGTATCGATCAGCGCCCCTCCCGCGGCGAGCGGAATCAACTCACGATGCGTCGTCGTGTGGCGGCCGCGACTATCCGACTCGCGGACTTCGCCCGTGCGCAGGTGTTCTTCCCCCAGCAGTCCGTTGACGAGAGTCGATTTACCGGCGCCCGAGGAGCCCAGGAGGGCTACCGTGCGCCCCGGCGCCAGAAACTCGCGGAGCCCCTCGATTCCCGGCGCGGCGCACGAACTGGTCGCCACGACCGAGACGCCGGGCGCGATGGCGGCGGTCTGGCGCAAATGGCCCGGCAGGTCGTCGCAGAGGTCGGCCTTGTTCAGCACAATGACAGGCGTTGCGCCGCTCTCGTTGGCCAGCGTGAGATACCGTTCCAGGCGGCGGAGGTTGAAATCGCCATCGAGACCGCAGACCAGGAAGACCAGATCGATATTCGCCGCGATGGCCTGTTCGTCTTCGCGCTTGCCGGGAGCGCGCCGGGAAAAACAGGTCCGGCGCGGCAGCACAGCTTCGACCAGCGCCTGTCCGGGACCGACGACTCGCGCCGCCACCCAATCGCCCACTACTGGCATCGAGGCGGCGCCGTTGGCGCGGTACCAGAAGCCGCCGGATGGCTCGCCCGCGAACTCCTCGGAAGCCGAGATTATGCGATATTGATCGCGATGGGAAAACGCCACGCGGCCCAGTACGAGGCCTTGCGCAGCATAAGTTTGGAACGCGCCGAACACAGCGGCATCGGCGCCCAGAGACTCCAATAGCATTTCCGTTCACTCCAAAATGTGGTTGCAAGTTGAGGGAATGACACCACGCCTGTCGGTGTGGAGTCGGCAGCCGGAATGGCTATCGGACAGTCATAAGCAGATTCAAGATTATCACAGGCGGCGTCAGGGCTGGTCTATTTGTGAAGCACTATTTGTGAAGCAAGGGCAGCAGCGATTTCTCGACCGTGGCTGCCACGATGCGCGCGCCGGCGGCGTTGGGATGGAGGCCGTCGCTTTGCATCAGGCTGTTATTGCCGGCCACGCCCTGCAGCAGAAATGGAATCAGCGGCAGTTTGTACTGCCGGGCCAGATCGGGATAGATGACCTGAAACTTGCCGATGTACGCCGGCCCGTAATTGGGGGGCAGCGTGATTCCGGCCAGCACCACTTGTGCGCCGCCGTTGCGCAGCGCTTCGATCAGGTGCGCGAGATTCTGTCTGGTGAGTTCGACCGGCTGGCCGCGCAGGCCGTCATTGGCGCCGAATTCCAGCACCACGATTGCCGGCTTATCGGCCAGCACCAGCGGCAGACGCTCCAAAGCATCCTGCGTGGTATCGCCGCTCACCCCGAAGTTCACCACATGATACTCGTAGCCTCGCTGGTCGAGCTCTTTTTGCAGGATGTCGGGAAAGGTCTCGCCGGTATCGAGGCGCAGGCCGGCGGTGAGACTATCGCCGAAGCAGGCGATTTCCGGTCGGCTATCGGCAGGCGGCGCGGCTGCTTTTGGGGCCTCGGGTGCGGGCCGGGACTGCACGGCGGAATCGTTTCCTTTACAGCCGCACAGCGCCAGCGCCAGGGCGAAAAAATAAACCGTTCTCATCGGAATAGACATCGGCCTTCTTCAAAATACCCTGATTAGCCCAACCCAACAAAGTCCCTCGCGAAGATGCAATGTCATAATAAAAGTTGATTCAGGTTCGAGGTTTAACCAAATCCATCGACACGGGAACGCATCGTGTCGATATCCTCAAAGGCATCGATCTGGAGATCCCAAAAGGCCAGTTTGCGGCCATCATGGGACCTTCGGGCAGCGGAAAAAGCACGCTTTTGGGCCTGCTGGCGGGGCTGGACTTTCCCACCACCGGCCAGGTGATTCTGGACGGCGAGGACATCACCCATCTCAACGAGGACGAAATGGCGCTGCTGCGAGGTCGAAAGATCGGCTTCGTCTTCCAGTCGTATCATCTCATTCCCACGCTCACCGCCGAGGAAAACGTGGTGCTGCCCATGGAATTGGCCGGCGGCGATCATGGCGGCCGCGAACGGGCTCGCGAACTGCTGGAGCGCGTGGGCTTGCAGGGACGCTTCGATCATTACCCGGTGCAACTTTCGGGCGGTGAACAACAGCGCGTCGCCCTGGCCCGCGCCTTCGCCTTGCGGCCGCCGATTCTACTGGCCGATGAACCCACGGGTAACCTGGATAGCGCGACCGGCCGCGTGGTGCTGGACCTGCTGCTGACGCTGAATCGCGAACAGGGCGCCACCATGGTGCTGGTGACGCACGAACAACAACTGGCCGACAGCGCGGATCGCCGCATCGTGCTGCGCGACGGGCTGGTGGTGAGCCAGTGAATCAACTGCCCTGGCGGACCGCCATTCGGATCGCCTGGCGGGAAATGCGCGCCGCGCGGTCGCGCTTTCTCTTTGTGATTCTTTCGGTGGCCATCGGGGTAGGCTCGCTCACCGGAGTGCGCGGCTTCAGCACCGCGTTCCGCCACATGCTGCTGCGCGAGGCGCGCACGCTGATGGCCGGCGACCTTTCCCTGCGCATCTTCGGACTGCCCACCAGCGAGCAGGACGCGGTGTTGAACGACCTCGCGGCGCGCAACGTGCAGCACACCTGGATCACCGAGACGGTGACCATGGCCTCATCCGCCGCCGCGGCCGACCCGGTCCTGATCAGCGTCAAGGCGATCGACCCCACGGCCTATCCTTATTACGGTGTGGTGAAGCTGGACCCGCCGCGGTCTCTGCGCGACGCTCTCACGCCGCAGACCGTGGTAGTGTCCGACGATCTGCTGGTGCGCTTGAAGGTGAAGACCGGCGAGACGATGCACATCGGCGGCCAGGATTTCCAGATTGCCGGCGTGGTGGTGTCCGAGCCCGACCGCATGACGGGCAGCCTGAATGTGGGACCGCGAGTGATGATCACGCGCGCCGGCTTGGACCGTACGGGTCTGATCTCGGTGGGCAGCCGCGCGGCGGAGCGGTACCTGTTCCGCCTGCCTCCGGGCGGAGCGCCCACGGTGGCCGACGTGCGGCTCACGCTGAAGAATAATTTCCCCGAAGCCACTATCGCCGATTACACGGAGACCCACCCGATCATCACGCGCGGCCTGGATCGCGCCACCACGTTTCTCAGCCTCATCGGACTGATCGCCCTCGTGATTGGCGCCATGGGCGTGGGCAGCGCCATGCACGGCCACCTGCAACAGAAACTGGACTCCATTGCCGTGATGAAGTGCATCGGGGCGCGGTCGGCGCAGGTGATCCGCATCTATACGGCGCAGACGCTGATGCTGGGACTCAGCGGCGGGCTGGCCGGTGCGGTGCTCGGCGTCGCCGTGGCCTCGGCTTTCCCGGGGATGATCGCGCGGTACTTCACGATTGACGCGTCGGCGGCATGGGATCCCTGGCCGGCGGTGCAGGGACTGGCGATTGCCTGCCTGGTGACGCTGCTGTTCACGCTACCGCCGCTGTTGAGCATCCGCGGGATTCGTCCGGCCGAAGTCTTCCGGCGCGATATGGAAAGCGCGGGGAAGAAGTCGAGGCGTTCGCCGGCGGCCTTGCTGGTGAGGTTGGCGATTCTGCTGGGCACCGGCGCAGTCGCGGGCACGCTCACGGAAGGCAATTTCCGCGACGCGGTGCGCACGGGCAGCATTTTCGCGGCAGGGTTGGCGATCGGCGTGGCGCTGCTTTGGCTGGCTGCCTGGGCGGCACTACGCCTGGTGCGCATGGGGCTGCGACACGCGCCGGCAATGCTGGCCGGGTCCATCCGCCACGGCATCGCCAATTTGTACCGTCCGGGGAATCAGGCGCAATCGGCGGTAGTCGCGCTGGGCGTGGGAGTGATGTTCACGCTGACAGTATTCCTGGTGCAGAGCGCGCTGGTGCGGCAGATTCGCGGGAGCGCTCCTCCGGGAATGCCCAACGTGTTCCTGCTGGATATTCCCGGATCGCAGCGGCAGACCGTGACGGATTTGATCCGCAGCGAGGCCGGCGCCACGGCGGCGCCGGATGTGGCCGAGGCGGTGGCGGCGCGCATCACCGCCATCGACGGAGCACCGGTGGAAAGTCTGGGACTGCGCGACTTCGGACGCCGCTTTCTGCGCACCCGCACGGTAACCGAAATGGAGGCCAAGCCGCCGGAGACCGAGATCCTGAGCGGCGCCTGGTGGCAGCCGGCCGATCGCGAGCCGCAGACGTGCGTCACCGAAGAAGCTGCGCGCATTCTGCACTTGAAGACCGGGTCGGTGATCGATTGGGACATTTGGAAGCGGCCCTTGCGGACGCGCGTCGCGTGCATCCAACGCACCGAATCCATCCGCCTGAGCGCTCGATTCGAATTCATCTTCAACCCGGGACACCTCACCGGACTGCCCGCGGTATATTACGGTTCCGCGCGGGTGCGGCCGGCCGACGTGGCCGGACTACAGCGGCTGATGTACCAGAGATTTCCGACCGTTACGGTGGTCAACATGGCGGACGTCATGCAGATTGTAGAGGACGTGGTGTACCGCATCGCCATGGTGATCCGCTTCATCTCGGCCTTCACGATTCTGGCGGGCGCGGTGATGGTGGCGTCGAGCATCGCCGGGACGCGCTTCCGCCGGATGCGCGAGGTGGTGATTTTGAAAACTCTGGGGGCCACGCGCAGCCGAATTGCATGGATCTTCTCGGTGGAGTTTCTGGCGCTGGGCGGCATTGCGGGAGTGATGGGGAGTCTGCTGGCATCGGGCTTCGCGGCCGTGTTACTGAAGCGGCTGCTGGATATCGACTTTCACGTGGATGCGGCGTCGGTCGGAATCACGGTGGTGCTGGCGGCGGTGGTTGCGGCGGCGGCCGGCTGGGCTGCGAGTTTCCGAATTCTGGGCCGCAAGCCGTTAGAGATTCTACGCGGAGAATAGTTGCCCTGCGGTCACGAAGCGACTTCGCCCAACTTAGGCAGTTCGAGGACCATGTCGCCGCTCTCGTCCACGTAGAAGGCCGGAGAGAAGCGGCGGTGCCAGAGGATCTCGTCGTAGCGGTAGGAGTGGCGCGCAATGACGGTCTGGCTGAACGTATCGTCGTACGCCTTGATCACGATGAGCAGCTCGGTCTGCGACGCCTTCAGGTCTGCCTCCGACTTTCCGTATAGCGGACTCTCGCTATCGATGGGATGCACGATCGTCCAGGTCAGAGGCAGGAAGACCACCTGCTCGCGCTCGAGCTTCAGGTTGGTATAGCTGCGCGACGGCTTGCCGTCCTGCTCCTCAACCCGCATCAGCATCATACGAGCCTCGAGGTCCATCAGGTCGTTGGTGCGCCGGTTGACCACGCGAAACTGCAGGCTGGTGGTCTCCTGATACGGCGCTATCAGCATCTGGTCACTGAAGCCGATGCGGGCCGAGGGTCGCGACACGCGCCCGAACAGTAGCCCGGTGGCCACCGCGAAGCCCAGCACGCCGACCAGCGATTCCAGCGCCGCCACCGAATTCGCGGACACGCCGTTGGGGAAGATGTTGCCGTACCCCACCGTGCTCAGCGTGTGCGAACTGAAGAAGAAATCGTTGAGCATCCGGCCGAATTCAGTGGGCGCATCCGCTCCCTGCAAACTCCGGGGACCGAGCGAGTAGTACACCACGGCGAACAGCACGTTCACCAGAAAATAAGCGCAGAGCACGGTGGCGAAGAAGCGGGTCCACCCCATATTGATGAGGATGAGGTAAGGATGCGCGTCACGCCATGTGGAGCCGCGGCGGTGGACGTTGAAGCTGCCGTCTTTGTTGATGACCCGGCGAAAAGGCGAAGTGAATTGTTGCGTGAGCCCCGGATCGAACGTCGCTTTCTTCATATCTACTCCAGCCATGTGCGGAGCAGTTGTTCGGGGCTGCCCGTCAAGTCGAGCGGCGCGCTGCTCACTTCGCGATTCTCTTTCAGGTACACCGCCAGAATGCCGGACGCCGTGGGCCGCAATTCCAGTTTCTGGTCCCGCGCTTCGAGGCGCAGCGAGGTGCCGATCCAGGTGGCGCGCACCATCACGCGCAGGGAGTGTCCCACGCGCGTTGCCTGCTTCAACAGTTCCGCCGTGTAGGGTCCCTTCTTCAGAATCTCGGCTTGCGGCGCCGCCGCCTGGGCGCTGGCCCTCTGGCTCTCCCGCTCCTTGTGCAGGCGCTGCGCCGATTCCTTCCCCTCCTCCTGCGATTCGAGGCTCTTCAGGCTGTTCTCAAGGTTATCTAGAAAACTCATGTCTTTCCAGTTTGCCGCAACTTCACGTTACGATGGAGCCGATGGCCGATTCAACTGCGGAACGTTTGAAAACTTTGCGCAACGGTTTACTGCGGCTGCACAAGTCGCTGCTGGATTCCGAACGCGCCCTGTATGAACGGGATGTGCAGCGCATCACCAGCACGGGC
Source organism: Candidatus Sulfopaludibacter sp. (assembly GCA_035551455.1). Lineage (GTDB taxonomy): Bacteria > Acidobacteriota > Terriglobia > Bryobacterales > Bryobacteraceae > Sulfopaludibacter. The sequence goes on along the minus strand of DASZMZ010000064.1, from coordinate 5,522 downwards.
CAATATTTGGGCCTGGTTTTGGAGGATCCCTGGTTTTCCTGGTTGCGCGAATTATCACAGTTCATTGTGATGGTTGATGAAACACTCGACCTGGAAGAGCCGGTCACGCCCGCCGATGCCGACCGCCTGATCGGCGAGGCGCGCGGCCTGTTGTCTCCCACCGAAGGCGCCCCGGGCTTCACCGGCAAGTATTACGAGATCATGCAGCGCGATCCCAACGCCGTCCTCGCTCACAGCGATATGATGCACGTCTTCGTCGGCCTCGCGCCATGATGCTGGACGCGGTGGCGGCCGCGGCGCTCGGTATCTGGCTCTATCTGACGTTTGGCCGCGGCAGCTTCTGGCTGGAGTTCTTGCGAAAATCGCCGCCGGCCGGTCCTCTGGCACGCCATCCTTCGATCGTGGCCGTGATTCCCGCGCGCAACGAAGCGCCGTTCGTCGGCAAGGCCATTGAGTCGCTCTGCAATCAGAATTATCCCGGCGATTTCCATATCGTACTGGTGGACGACGGCAGCGACGATGGGACGGCTGATGCTGCCCGTGCGGCCGCACCGACGCGGATATTAACCGTAATCGCCGCGCCTCCCCTGCCCGCTGGCTGGAGCGGCAAACTCTGGGCAGAAGCCGCCGGCATCCGCCACGCCGCAACGCTGACGCCCGACCTGCTGCTGCTCACCGACGCCGATATCGTCCACGGTCCTGGCGCCTTGGAGGAACTGGCCGCGCGCGTCGATTCGGGCTACGGGCTGGCGTCACACATGGCGACGCTGCATTGCCGAAGCGCCGCCGAGTGCGTCCTGGTCCCGGCCTTCGTGTTCTTCTTCTTCATGCTGTATCCGCCCGCGTGGATCCGCGATCCCAGGCGTAAGACCGCCGGGGCTGCCGGAGGCTGCATGATGATTCGCCGCGAGGTGCTGGAGAAGTCCGGCGGCATCGAGGCGATCCGCGGTGCATTGATCGACGATTGCGCGCTGGCGCGCCAGGTGAAGAGCCACGGGGCTTCAGTCTGGCTGTCCACCAGCGCAGGCACGCGCAGCATTCGGCCGTACGAGAGTTTCGGCGAGCTGGGACGGATGGTCTCGCGGACCGCGTTCACGCAGCTTCAACATTCGCCCTGGCTGCTCGCGGGCACAGTCATCGGGATGGCGCTCACGTATCTGGCGCCGCCGGCACTGGCTCTCTTCGGTTCGGTGCGCGGCGCGGGGCTGGCCAGTCTCGCGTGGCTCCTGATGTCGGTGTGCTACTTCCCTGCCCTGCGGTTTTACGGGCGGTCGCCGCTTTGGGCGCCGCTGCTGCCGTTGGTGTCGCTCTTCTTCGTGGGGGCAACGCTGCATTCGGCGCTGGCTTATTGGAGCGGCGCCGGGGGCCAGTGGAAGGGCCGGGTGCAGGACTCGCGGTCTTAGTCATCCCTGTGTGGAACATTTTGGCGGCGGACTTCGTACCGACTTTCAAATGCGGATAGTCTTTCTGGGTATCTTCGCCTGCTTTCTGGCCCTGGCTGAAACAGATGTAACAGGCAAATGGGCCGGCGGCCAATTCACCCTCAACTTGAAACAGGACGGCACGAAGCTTACCGGCACGGCCGGCCCCATGTCGTCGGAACAATATCCCATTCAGGACGGCGTGATCGATGGCGATCATCTGACCTTTCACCTGGGCACCTTCCAATTCGATTTGCACATCGAGGGCGCCGGCATCAAGGGCCAAGCCAAGATGGGTGAACAGAACGTTCCGGTGATTTTGGAAAGGGTGGAGGCGCTGCAGACCGGTGGTCCGCTTTCGTTCGAAGTCGCCTCAGTCAAACATTCGTCCGCGGAAGGCCGCGGCTCCAATATGCGGCTCGACCCCGGCCGCCTCACCTGCTCTGGCGTGACCATCAAGGCCCTGATCCGCCGGGCATATAGCGTGCAGGATTACCAGATCTCCGGACCCGACTGGCTGGATTCGGAGCGGTATGAGATCACCGCGAAGTTCCCGGTGAAATACGGCGTGGATCAGATTGTCCAAATGCTTCAGAATCTTCTGGCCGAGCGCTTCAAACTCACCATCCGCCGGGAGAAGAAAGACATGACGGTCTATGGTCTGGTGGTGGGCAAGGGCGGACTGAAGATCCACGAGGCCGAGGTCGGCAACGGCAGCACCTCAATGAATCGCGGCAAGATGAATGCTCAGCGCATCAACATGGTTCATCTGGCCGAAGTTCTCTCCGGTCAGGTAGACCGCCCGATTGTCGACATGACCGGCTTGACCGGCCTCTATAGCATGACGCTGGAGTGGGCGCCGGACGCGAACGCCGTTTCCGAGAACGGTCCCACGGCCGACATCTACACCGCCATCCAGCAGCAGTTGGGATTGAAACTGGAAGTCCGCAAAGCGCCCATCGACATGCTGGTGGAGCACGCTGAAAAGAATCCCACCGAAAACCTTTGACAGCGGCGTCTCGCACGGGCATGCTCATGGATATGCGTGCCCGACTCTGGTTCTTGCTGGCGCCCCTGGTTTTGTCTGCACAGGACGCCGGTCCGCTCTGCAGCTTACAGGGCAGCGTTTCCAATGATGTGACCGGACAGCCGGTGGCGCGGGCTGTGATCAGCCTCACTCCGGGCTATTCTATTACCGCCGATTCGGCCGGCCACTTCGCCCTGACGGGGATCGCCGCGGGTACGTATCACCTGCAGGTGACGCGCAACGGCTTTGTCTCCCTGAACTATAACGGCGGCGCGCCCATCGCGCTGTCCCCCGACAAGCCCTTGCGGGATCTGCTGCTGCGGCTGACTCCGCAGGCTGTCGTGACCGGCCGCGTATTCGACGAAGAGGGCGAACCGATGGTCAATACCCGCATCCAACTCACTACCTGGCATTTCGCGCAGGGCAAACGCCAAGTGAGCGGAACCGGCTTCGCGCAGACCAACGATCTCGGTGAGTATCGCGCCTTTGGCCTTGGGCCCGGCGCCTACGACCTGAATGCCTCGCCGATGATGGCGGGTCCCATGGCCGGCTCTCAGTACGTGCCCACGGAGTACGGCAAGCCCCTCGTTCTGACTGCCGGGCAGACTCTCGCCGGCATCGACGTGAAGATGGCTCGGACCCGCACCTACCACGTGCGCGGACGCATCGCCAGCGCGGTGCCGGGTAAGCACCAGTACACGCTGTTTCTCATTGGAAATCGTATCAGCTCACGCCAGCCGGTCGAGGCGAAAGGCGATTTCGATCTCCCCGGCGTGCCTCCGGGACGCTATACACTGCAGGCAGGATTTCCCGCCGACGTCTCCTACTACGCCACGAATTTGTCGCTGGAGGTGAAGGACCAGGATGTGGCGGGCGTCGTCCTCAACGTCGTCAAACCGCTGGCGGTGACGGGCCGCGTGACCGTGGAAGGCCCACTGCCGCTAGAGCCGCTCGTGGTGCATGCGCAATTGCAGGACGTCGCGGGGATGGCGATGCTGACTGCCGATTCGAAGATCTCCGCCGACGGCAGTTTCCGTTTCCCCGAGGTGAGTCCCGGGAGATACACGCTGACCGTGGAGAACCTGCCCGAATCTTTCTATGTGAAATCGCCGGAAGTTTTCGAAGTAGGCGCGACGGCACCGTCGCTTCACATTGCGATCGCTGCGGCGGGCGGCTCCGTGAGCGGAAAGACATCGGCGGGGGCGACGGTCGCTCTCGTCTCGGGAGCCTTCTGCCGCGCCGTTACGGCGGATGCCGCGGGGGCCTTCACAGTGCGCGGACTGCCGCCGGGCGCGTATCAGGCATATGCGTGGAGCAACGCGGCCAATGCCGGCTACCTGGACAGCGAGTACATGAAGACCGTCGCGGGCAAAGGTGTTGCCGTGACCCTTGCGGGCGCGGAAGAGAAGAAGGTCACGCTGCCGGTCTTATGAGAAGCGCGTGCGCCGCCACAGCGTCACACCCGCAACCAGCAGCAGCGCCAGCGAGGCCACAATCAGCACGGCCATCCATACGAGATTGACGGAAATCGCCTGCCGCTCCGCGCCCATGCCGAGCCACACAAACAGAGCAATCGCCGACGCGGCTACCAGCCACTCCCACCACCGGCGGCCCTTGCCGGTATGCGCTTCGTTGTCGTGGCCTTCGAGGCTGGCGGCGACGCTTTTGGGGTCGAGTCCGTAAAGATCGCATTCGCGCTGCATGGCCTTGCGCCAGGACGCCTGCTCGCCGGCCGGAGCTTCGGCGAAGCTGATGGCGATGGCGCCGCCAATCATGATCAGCGAACCGGCCACCACCAGAATTTGCGAATAGAGTCCGATGGACGAGAGTTCGCCGAAGACCAGCGCACCCCAGGCCAGACCCCACAGTTGATTTGTGTTGGAGAGCGGAATGCCGCGGCCGATGCCGATGTATTTGGCGGCGTACTGCTGGAACAGATCGCCGATCACCCAGCAGAATCCGCCGAGGAAGAGCCAGAAAAGGGCGGGACGCGCGCGGGTCAGGTCCGCCATGACGTTGTTCATGCCGCCGCCGAAAACCAGCGCAAGAACGAACACCGTACTCAGCTCGCCGAAGGTGAAAACGGTGACGAACGAGAGCGGATTCATCCCGCTGATGTAGGCCTTGCGATAGGGAATGTACATGGTGCCCCACATCAAGCCCGCACCCAGCGCCGCCAGAATTCCCAGGGTCGCCGCGTTGGCCGGTTCTGAGACTTGATGCGTGGTGGCCGCCGCCAGAACGCAGGCGCCCACCACGATGGCGAGTGCGCCGCCCAGCACTTTGGCCCATTGACGCGCGCCCGCGCCGCGCAATTCGTTGAACAGCAGCCAGCCCCAGAACAGGCCCACCAGGCTGTTGGTGTTCCACAGGGGAAAGGCGATGGAAAGACCTACGTTGCGAATGGCGAAGACGGTGAGCGTATTGGCCACCGCCCACAGCATGCCGGCCAGAATCGCCCAGACAATCAGGTGCTTCTTCTCGCGCAGGTCGGACAAAATGTAGCCCGTGCCCTTGAGAGCCATGGGCACCGTCCAGCGGGCCACAAACACGCCAGCCACCATGCCGAGCGAGATGATGAACGGCGAGAAGCCGACCGTGACCAGCTTGGTGGGCGCTTCGGCCGCGCCCAACCACGCGCCCGCGCCTAAGCCGCAGATGACGCCGAGACGGTGGAGGGAAAGGGTACTGCGGTGATCGGATGTCATGTCAGCGGACCGCGGCCAGAAGGCCGACCCCTACCACCAATACGATCACCGGCACCCAGAAATGCACATCGCCGAGAACTGCCTTCCACGTGGAGCGTTCCATCTGTGTGAGTGTAGCAAGTAGGACGGACGCCCGCGCGCGCGAGTACGCCAGGCGGAGCCGCGAGCGTGAGAGAGCGTGGGTGACATTCCGTGAGCTGCCACCTCCAGTGTTCCCGGGACGCCGATTTTAAAAGAGAATTCCACGCGGGTCGCATGAGGTTGGATGAACCGCAGCATATCTCGGCGGCGATGCAGTACGTAGTCGCCGAGCAAGGTGATGTCATGAGCGTGTTTGAATCGACGGGTTTTAAGGCGGGCGCTCCC
>DASZMZ010000063.1:0-12092 GCA_035551455.1 Candidatus Sulfopaludibacter sp. | reverse complement strand
GTTTCTCCGCTGTAGCAGGCGCCGGTTGCTCCGGGATTTCCAGCAAGGTTTCCTGGATGGGATCCATGAACCTATTTTCCGCCAAAACATTTCGAAGGTAAAATGTCTTGGCGGGAAAACTTGGAATTTTTCACAGCTTCTGAGGGAGTGACCTTTTTCAAGCGGTCACGGCACTAGTGCTTTGACCACGAGGTTCGTTGCTGAAGGGCAATCGCTCGCGGCTCCGATCCGAGCCACGACCGTAAGGCTAGTGCTTTGACCACGAGGTTCGTTGCTGAAGGGCAATCGCTCGCGGCTCCGATCCGAGCCACGACCGTGAGGGAGTGACCTTTTTCAAGCGGTCACGGTACTAGTGCTTTGACCGCGAGGTTCGTTGCCGAAAGGCAATCGCTGCTCGCGCTCGCGGCTCCGATCCGAGCCACGACCGTGAGGGAGTGACCTTTTGCAGGTGGTCAAAGAACTACGCTTCGAGGCCCATCTGCGTGAGGCGGTACCGGAGGGCGTTGCGCGTCAACCCCAGCAGGCGCGCCGCGTGGCTCTTATTGCCGTCGGCGCGCCGCAGCGCTTCCCGAATCAGTTCCTGCTCGTATTCGTCCAGCGTCAACCCTTCGGGCAGGAAACCCGTCTCGCTGTGCGCCCGCGGACGGGGAGCATTCTCCAAATGAATATCCCGCGCATCCAGCACGGACCCGGTACACATCACCAGGCTCCGCTCGATCACATTCTCCAATTCGCGCACGTTGCCCGGCCAGTGATACGCCATTAGCTTTTCGATGCCGGCGTCGGTAATCCCCTCCACCAGGGAGCCCGAGTCCGGCGCCAGTTTCTTCAGGAAATGGCCGGCCAGAAAAGGAATGTCCTGCTTGCGCTCGCGCAGCGGCGGAATGTTCATGGGCACCACGTTGAGCCGGTAGTATAGGTCCTCTCGAAACGTGCCCTGCTCCAGCGCCGCGCGCAGATCCTGATTGGTCGCCGCAATCACGCGCACGTCGATATGCCGCGTGGTGTTGCTGCCCAGTCGCTCGAATTCCCGCTCCTGCAAAATGCGCAGCAGCTTCACCTGAATGGCCGCCGGCACGTCGCCAATCTCGTCCAGGAACACCGTGCCTTTATCCGCCTGCTCGAACTTGCCGGGCTTGGAGGTCTGCGCGCCGGTGAAGGCGCCCTTCTCGTACCCAAATAGCTCGCTCTCCATCAGATTCTCAGGAATGGCGGAGCAGTTGATCTTCACCAGCGGATGGTCCTTTCGCGGCGAACGGAAGTGGATGGCGCGCGCGATCAGGTCCTTGCCCACGCCGCTCTCGCCCGCCAGCAGCACGGTGGCCCGCGTCGGCGCCACGCGCTCGACGGTGGCGAAAATCTCCTGCATGGGCTGGCTGCGTCCAATAATGTTGTCGAACTCGTAGCGCCGCCCCAGCTCTTCTTTCAGCGCGCGATTCTCATCGCGCAGGGCCCGGACTTCCAGAGCCTTGTTCACCACCTGCGTCAGATGGTCCAGCGAAAACGGCTTCAACACGAAGTCCGTGGCCCCGGCCTTCATGGCCTCCACCGCCGTCTCCACGCTGCCGAACGCCGTCATCATGATTACCGGCACCTGCGCGTTCTGACGCCGGATCAGTCCCAGCAACTGGAGGCCGTCCATATTCGGCAACCGCAGATCCGTCAACACCAGGTCCGCCCGATCGACAAGGCGCAGACCCTCTTCCGCCGTCGCGGCCTTATCCACATCGAAGCCCGACGAGGCCAGTTGCAGTTCCACCACACGGCGGAGTTTTTCTTCGTCTTCGACCACCAGGATGCGTTTTTTCATGAGGCTTGGGGGGCGGCGGGCTCCAGCGGCAGCGCCAGGCGAAAGATGCTGCCCTTGCCGGGTTCGCTCTCCACCGTTATCTTACCGCCGTGCTCATCCACGATCTTCGCCACGATGGCCAGTCCCAGGCCCACACCCGATGGCTTCGTCGTGAAGAACGGATTGAAGATGCTACTGAGGTTGGCCGCTTCGATGCCCGACCCGCGATCGATCACGGCCACTTCCGCCGTCCCGCCCGCGGAGCGCGTCTTCACCGTCACCGCGCCGCCCTCGGTGCTGGCCTGCGCCGCGTTCAGAATCAGGTTGTAGAACACCCGCTCCATCAATTCGGCGTCGAAGGGGAACGGCCGCAGTTCCGGCTGGTAATTGCGGTAAATCGCGATTCCCGGCGCTTCCCGCTCCACCAGGCCGATAGCCTGGTCCAGCACCTTTGCCAGGTCCACCTTCTCGCGCTGGAGTTCCAGCGGACGCGCGAATTGCAGGAAGCGCGTGATCAGGCCATTGCAGCGGTCCACCTCGGTGCGAATGAAGCCGGCCACCTCGCGCGCCACTTCGTTTTCCGCCCGCACGCTCTGCGCCAGCATCTCTGACGACGCACGGATGGTGCCCAGCGGATTGCGCAATTCGTGCGCCAGCCCCGCCGAAAGTTGTCCGAGCGCCGCCAACCGGTCGCTGCGCCGCACGGCTTCCTCGGCCTCGCGAAGTTGCGCATTGGCCAGCGCGAGTTCCTTGGCAGTTCTCTGGTGCTTGGCCGATTGGATCCGCAGGTCTTCCGCCAGCATATTGGCCAGCGTTCCCACCATAGCCAGGAAGACCACGCGCTCCACCAGCAGATCGATCCACTCGAACCAGTCCACGGTGGGGAACAGCAGGAACGAAAAGTAGGCGCCCGCCGCCAGCGCCATCCAAACCACGGTCCAGCCGACGCCGGTCACCGTGGCTACCGACACCACGGGCAGCAGCAGCACCACCCAATACCGGCTGCTCACTCCGCCCGAATAGCCAATCAGCAGGTAGGCCAGCGTGAGCTTGAGAAGGATGGCCACCACCCGCCCGCGGGTCGTAGCCAGGGCCGGAATCTTCGGCTCGACGATCTGCAGGACGCCCAGCGCCACCAGCGGGGACAATTCGAACACGTCGCCCACGCTGCTGGTGGCAATCAGCACGCCGAAGAGCAGAACCCAGACCAAATCCTGTGGACGAACCCACCGGAGCCAGCCTTTCGAGCCGGTGAAAGACATCTGTAATATCCCAGTCGGGATTATGCCACAATGGTAAGGAACGTCTCATGTCCAACCCAAGTATTCTGGACCAGGATCGGGAAACCGGTTCGGGTTCCCCAACCAATAACGAGCCAAATGAGTCTTTCGGCGACATTTTGTCGCAGTACGAACAGTCTCATTCTCACAAAGCCGAACAAGGCGCCAAAGGCCTGGAAGGCACCGTAGTCGCTGTAACCGGTGAGCAGGTTTTCCTCGACATCGGATACAAGATTGAAGGCATTATCCCCCTTGCGGAGTTCCAAAAGGCGGGCGAAGCCATCAAGGCCGGCGACAAGGTGGCAGTGTCCATCAAGGGCCGGGGCGAAGACGGCTACTACGAGCTGTCGAAGATCAAGGTCGATCGGCCGAAGGATTGGTCCTCGTTAGAGAAGGCCTTTGCCGACAAGGCAGCCATTGCCGGTACGATTACCGCCGTGGTGAAGGGCGGCGTGTCCGTGGACGTGGGCGTTCGGGCCTTCATGCCGGCATCGCGCAGCGGCGCTAAAGATGCTGCTGAGATGGAAAAGCTGATCGGCCAGGAGATTCGCTGCCGCATCATCAAGTTGGACGTGGCCGATGAAGACGTCGTGGTGGACCGTCGCGCCATTCTGGAAGAAGAAGAGCGTTCGGCCAAGGAAAAGCGGTATTCCGAAGTCAAGGAAGGCGAGATAGTCACCGGCGAGATCCGCAGCCTCACCGATTACGGCGCTTTCGTGGATATCGGCGGCATCGACGCACTGCTGCATGTGGCCGACATCTCCTGGGGCCGCGTCAACAAACCGGCCGATGTGCTCACGGTTGGGGAGCAGGTGCAGGTCAAGATTCTCAAAGTGGATCCGGCCAAGCGGCGCATTTCGCTGGGCATGAAGCAGCTTCTGCCGCATCCGTGGGAAGTGGCCGGCGAAAAGTATAAGCAGGGCGAACGGGTGCAGGGCACCGTCACCCGCGTGGCCGAGTTCGGCGCCTTCGTCGAACTGGAAAAGGGCATCGAAGGCCTCATCCATCTCTCGGAGATGTCGTGGTCCAAGAAGGCCCGCAAGCCTTCCGATGTGGTGAAACCCGGCGATACGGTGGACGTAGTGATCCTCGGCGTGAATCCCGCCGACCGCCGCATCTCGCTCGGCCTGAAACAGGCGCTCGGCGATCCGTGGGCTGAGGTCCAGCAGAAGTTCCCGGCGGGCTCCATTGTAGAGGGTCCGGTGACCAGCCTCACCAAGTTCGGCGCGTTCGTGCAGGTGGCTGAAGGCGTGGAAGGCATGATTCATGTCGGCGATATCAGCGCCGAAAAGCGGATCAACGCGCCCTCCGACGTACTCAAGGCCGGTCAGGTGGTGAAGGCGCTGGTGCTCGAATGCGACATGGAAAAGCGTCGCATGCGTCTGGGCATGAAACAGCTTGTGCCCACCAGCCTGGATGAGTACATTGCCGAGCACAAGGAAGGCGACGTCGTCACCGGCCGCATGATCGATGCTTCCGGCAATCGCGCGCGCGTGGAACTCGGTGAAGGCATTCAGGCCAATTGCCGGCTTGCCGGAGAAACTCAGGAGCGCGAAGAGAAGCCGGCCGATTCCAAAGTCGATCTTTCGTCCCTCAGCACCATGTTGCAGTCCAAGTGGAAGGGTGGCCAGTCCACAGGCTCCTCCAAACGCGAACCGGCGCGCGCCGGGCAGATCCGCAGCTTCCGCATTGTGAAGCTGGATCCGGCAGCCAAAAAAATCGAATTGGAACTCGCCTGAAACTGACTCTCAGGGAGCGGGGCAGGCGTTTCGGTCTGCCCACCAACTCGCCCGAATCACTTCGGCAGGTAGTTTTGAAACCGCGCCAGAAGAGTGCCGTATACCAGATGGCCCAACACCATAGTTCGTTCCGCGTGCAGCAGGTAAACCAGGGGCAGAATGCTCCGGTAGAGCACGTGGAAGGAAAGATAATACCAGGCCAGACTGAACGCCAGGCTCAGGAGCAGTACTCGAACCTGCCTGCCCTGCGAGCGCATTGTGAAGGCGAACAGGCCGCCCAGAGCGCTATAGACCAACAGATAGACAGCAGTTCCCGATACCGTGCTGCCGGCGAAACCGCGCCGGATCGCCGCATCGCCATAGAAAGCACTGGCGATCAGATTTTCCGAAGTCCAGAAACTGCGGCGCTGCCACAAACCGCTGATTCCCAGCCATACCAGCATCCACATCACTCCAACCATGCCACCCTGAAGACCGGCCAGAAAAGCCGGACCCCTTCCCGGCGGCCGATTCTCCGTAGCAGCAGTCATAAGATTCAGCCTATACTGGCGAGAAGACTAAAGGCAAAGCAAATTCCATGCGTCGCGTTGTAATCACAGGTATTGGCGCGGTCAGCCCGAATGGCATTGGGCGTGAGCGCTTTTGGCAGGCCACCCGTAGCGGTGTGAGCGGCGTGAGACGAATCACGCGATTCGACCCGTCGAGCTACGTCGTGCAGGTCGCCGGCGAAGTTCCCGATGAGTTCGACGAGAAACTCTACGTCGAAATCAAGGACCGGCCGCACGTCTCGCGCGCCGTTCCGCTTGCCGCCGCCAGCGTGGCCGAAGCTCTTCTGGATGCCGGGCTCGACACCAAGAGTATGACTCGCGACGAACTGCGCCAGATCGGCGTCATCGTCGGCTCCGGCGGAGGCAGCCAGGATTTCACCGAGGAGCAGTATCGCCTCTATTATGGCGGTCACCTCAAGCAGTGCAGCGTGTACACCATCCCCACCGGGACCATCGGCACCCTGGCCAGTGAAGTCTCCATGCGCTTCGGCTTCCGCGGACTGAGCCACATTGTGTCCACGGGCTGCACCTCGTCCACCGACGCGATGGGCTACGCGTTCCATCACATTCAGCGCGGCTCGCTGAATACGATGATCGCCGGGGGTGTGGATTCCCCGCTGGCTCCGCTGATCCTGCGCGGCTTCCAGTTGATGCGCATCATGAGCACCCGCTGGAACAATGAACCGCAGCGCGCCTCGCGCCCCTTCTCGCGCGACCGCGACGGCTTTGTGATCGCCGAAGGTTCCTGGTTTTTCGTCATGGAAGAAATGGAACAGGCCAAGGCCCGCGGCGCCCACATCTACGGAGAAGTGGCCGGCTACGGCTCCACCTGCGAAGCCTTCCATCGTGTCCGTCTGGAAGAATGCGGCGAAGAACCGGCCCGCGCCATCGGCATGGCCATGGAAGAAGCCGGCATCGGTCCCGCCGACGTGCAGTACATCAGCTATCACGGCACGTCCACCGAGTTGAACGACCGCATCGAAACCCGCGCCGTGAAACTCGCCTTTAACGGCCACGCCTACAACCTGCCCGGCTCGGCCATCAAGAGTCTCATCGGCCATCCCCAGGGCGCTTGCGGCGCCGCCGGAGTCGCGGCCACCCTGCTCGCCATGCGCGACGGTGAAGTCCATCCCACGCTCAACGTCGATGAGCCGGATCCCGATTGCGATCTCGACTACATCCGCAATACGCCGCGCAAACTCGCCATCGAGCACGCCGTCTGCAACTGCATAGCCTTTGGCAGCAAAAACTCGGCCATGGTCCTGCGCAAGATCTAATCCCAGCCGCGACCGTCAGGAAGCGTTGGTGACACTCCGTGACGTACCTGACTCCCTTTGCCTGCTACGCCTGCCACTTCCCTGTTGAACCACGCGTTGCCGCATACACGCTCATGACATCACCTTGCTCGCCGTGGAGATGGCCGCCATTTCGCCAAACGTCCCACTTCCGTGTCGCGCCGGGTGCATTCCAATCGGAGCCGCGCCCGTTAAGGAAGCGTTGGTGACACTCCGTGACGTACCTGACTCCCTTTGCCTGCTACGCCTGCCACTTCCCTGTTGAACCACGCCGCGAATCGGAGCCGCGCCCGTCAGGAAGCGTTGCCGCATACACGCTCATGACATCACCTTGGCGTAAGCCTTAAAATCGCTCATGACCCGTCCCTCCCGCGGTACAGCATCGCGCACCCGCCTCCGCCTGCCAAAGCCGCGCAGCGGCAGTATAATGATGGCGTGAATGAGTACCCGCAACTTCTGGTTCCGGACCTCAGCCCGGATGAGTTAGACCAACTTCTGAAAATATCCCCGGCCTTGAAAGAACACATCAAGGCCGAACCTTCGGCCTCGTCGGAAGATCGCGAGGCCGGTCTGCTGGCGGTGGTGATTACCCTGGCTCCGGGGGTGCTCAGCGTTGCAGCGGCGCTGCTCAATTTCCTCGCGGCCAGAGCCAAGAAGAAGTAATCGCCGGGAGTCCTTCCCATGGATCCCCACTACGACCCTGTATCGTCCAGCGCCTACGCGGGATGGGATCGTACCTCGATCGCCTCCTTCCGCGGCGGCATGAAGTTTGGCGACCCCCTGGTGCTTTTCCACGAGCTAGGCCACTGGTTTCAAAAGCGAAGCCGGGTCGAGTGGGCCATCAACAACATGCTGGTGCGGGCATTTTCCTCCTCCAACGGCCTCCGCAAACAGCAGCTCTATCAGAAGGCTTCCGCCGCCCGCACGCTGCTCCGGCCGTATGGCGAGGGACTTTCCCTCTATCTGCAGTTCGATTACTTTCCCGCAAACTATTTCTCCGACTTTGGACCCCGCTGTGAGGTGGATGCTCTCGCCGAGGTCATCATCTCCCAGCGCTTCTCTTTTCAGAAATACGACTCGCTCGACTTGGCGGAACTGGGCCGCCGCGCGTCGTCGTTCTTTCCCGACGAAAGGCTAAACCTCCGCACGTTGCAGAAGAAGATGTCTCTCCTCTCTCAACCGCTCGGCATCGGCCAGGAACATATCACCGGGTATCTCTTCATCAAACGCGCAATCGCCAATATTCGCTCGTACCCATATCCGTTCTACCTCCACGACGGCACGATCCTGCAGTCTCTCATCTCGTACATTTTTGACGAGCCCTCCCTATTCGAATTGCTCCTCGACGAGGACCTGGAGTACTCCGACTTTGTTTCGCGCTTCTCGACAGCTCTCCAGGCCAAACTGGATCCCCTGATTTGCGATCCGAAAATGGGCGAACGTTTCTGGCGCGCCAGAAAGAGCGGCAGTGGCAGCGCCGCTCTGGGAATCGACCAGGCACGGTTGGATGCCTGCGACCAACGCTACGGCGAGATCTGCAACTCGCTACTCTTCGGTCTGAAGCAGTCCGTGGACCAATACCTGCTACCCGGCGAGACCATCGAACAGTATGAGGAGCGTCGGCCCACGTCTCCTGAAACCCTCCCCACGCCGGTCGATGCCTTGTCTCTGCTCCTGTCCATGGATGCCGTGAAGTTCGGAAATTTCCCAGTCCATCTGAAGCTGGAAGGCGGCGAGTGGTCTGTGGACTTCGACGAGTACAACCTCCGGCTACCGCTGGCCGGGTTCGGCACGCAATCGCCCCGGGCAAAACTGCATGGCTGGCTGGTAGATCCCCTGGACAATCAGGAAGCGCGCCTTGCCGAAGTGATTTTTCTTCTGAAAGACGATTTCTTTCACGTCACATTTATCGATTGCGACAGAGGCTTACTCTTCCTCTGGCACACCACCAACGACTACAACGTGGGTTACTACAATGTGGCCGACTATCTGAAAGAGCCCAACCGCGTGGACCGGCTGTTGGGTATGCTCAAAGCTGAAACCGCAGTGTCAGAACAGGAACTCTTCAGCCGCGCCGAACGAACAGCCATTCTCGGCAGGGTCACCAAACTCTATCGCGGGGGAGAGGACACTCTCCTGTCGGAAGTGGCAGCCAACTCCGGCAGTTCCGGTTTGCTCCGGGTCAAGGATCTTTTTCAGACAGAATCTGAGTTCGCGAGTTTTGTCGCGTTCTCCCTGATACAGCCGATCTTCGCAGGTACGGCCGAATCGCGCGCGTCTCTACTGGAGAAGATCGCCGAGTACACTCCTCGTTTCGAGGGATCCAGCGTCGACCCAGCCAAAGTGCGGCGTTTTGTGACTCGATCCAGCCCGTGGGTACGGGTTCCCGTCGTTCAACGGGAGAAGATATGGTCCTCCTGCGGCACCCTTTGCTGATCCGCCCTTGAACCCAATAAAAAACCGGCGGACGCTCGGAGGATAACGCCCGCCGGTCTGGCCCGCGAAAAAACCGAAAATTCCGCGAGACCACTCGCAAAAGCCCTACGCTATAAGGGACGTTCCGGTCCGGCCCAAAGTTGCAGATTGATTACAGTGTTCCCCCCAACATTCGGGTATTAAAGTGCTTTCATTTAGTGAACTTTTATACCTTCGCGGCCTCGGCTGTCCGAATCGCGTCGGCGATCCGGTTCACAAAGTGTTCGACCATACCAGCGTCTTCGGCCTCGACCATTACCCGGGCCAAAGGTTCTGTACCGGAGAACCGTACCAGAACTCGGCCCGTTCCAGCCAGTGTGGTTTCGGCCGTTCGAATTGCTTCGGCCACGCTCGGTTCCTCGAGCAGTCCCTGTTTCTCGCGAATCCGGACGTTCACCAGTTTTTGCGGATAGACGCGCAGGTCGGCGGTCAGATCCTCCAGACCCACATTCGCGCGCCGTGCGATTTCGAACACTCGGAGGGCCGTCAGCATGCCATCGCCGGTGGTTGCATACTCGCGGAAAATCACGTGGCCCGATTGCTCTCCGCCCAGCACGGCGCCGCGCCGCAGCATTTCCTCCAGCACGTATTTGTCACCAACCCCGGTACGCACCATCCGGATGCCGTCGCGCTCCAGCAATTTCTCCAGCCCCAGATTGGACATCACGGTCGAAACCACCATATTCTGGCGCAGCCGTCCGGCGGCTTTCATGGCGCGCGCCGCCGCCAGCATGGCCGCATCGCCGTCCACCAGTTTTCCGGCGCGGGTCACGAAAATCGCACGGTCGGCATCGCCGTCGAACGCCACGCCATAATCCGCGCCGTGGGCCACCACGGCCTCTTGCAGCGCTTCCAGATGCATCGCGCCGCAGCCTAGATTGATGTTCCGCCCAGTAGGCTCCGCGCAAATGGTTACCACCTCGGCGCCCAGACGGCGGAAAAGTTCCGGACCCAGCCGGTAAGCAGCCCCATTCCCGCAGTCCAGCGCGATCTTCACGCCCTCAAAGCGGACCGTCGTGGTGGAGAGCAGAAAGTCCAGATACTGGTGCGGCAGAGTTTCGTCCTCCGTTAACGCGGCCGGAGCCGGAGTTACGGAGTCGGCGCGCAAACGCAGAATCTCTTGCTCGATCGTGTGTTCTTCCTCGTCGGGCAGTTTGAATCCCGAGTGGCCAAACAGTTTGAGCCCATTGTCCTGATAAGGATTGTGCGACGCGGAAATCATCACGCCGGCAACAAAATCGCCGGTCTTGGTCAGATAAGCCACGCCGGGAGTAGTGATCACGCCGGCGAATTTCACGCGTACGCCGCGCGCCTTCAGCCCGCCCGCCACCATTTCCGCGATCCACCGGCCCGATTCCCGCGTGTCCATCCCGATCAGGATTTCGGGATCCGCGCGATGCGCAACGGCATCCTCTCCTAACGCGCAGCCGAAGGCATACACGGTCTGCGGATCCAGCGGATACTCTCCCGCCACGCCGCGAATTCCGTCGGTACCAAATAGTTGTTTTGCCATCACTGCTTTCTTGCCGCTCATCGCTTCTTCATTGTTACCGTCACTGTTACTTCCGGCGATGTTTGAAACCGCACGTAGGGGTCGTTCACGTAGGCGTTCGGGCGGAACTCGCTGGATCCCACGACGCCCGAAACATCCACCGGATCGGTACTCGCTTCGGTCACCCGTGCCACGTGGCTGGCCGGACCCACCACCGTTACGTGCGTGGGCGAAACGCTCTGGCTGGCGATCACGTAACCATTGGCGCCCACACCGGTGAACTTGACCACCACCGGGACGTCACGCGTGACGCGCCGTTCGAACAGGAACCGCACCTGAGAGGGATTCGCGCGCATCAGCCGCACGCCTCGAGGCAGTTTCAAATTCCCGTCGCCGATCGTGAAG
Organism: Candidatus Sulfopaludibacter sp.; assembly: GCA_035551455.1. Taxonomy (GTDB): domain Bacteria; phylum Acidobacteriota; class Terriglobia; order Bryobacterales; family Bryobacteraceae; genus Sulfopaludibacter. The sequence continues at coordinate 1,069 of DASZMZ010000063.1, read as the reverse complement.
GTGCGCCAGCCCGGCAGCACGTTGGCCATATCCAGAATCACCGCGGGACGCAGTCCACTATCGCCCACGCCGCGCAGTTCACCGGAAGGACCGCGCAAATCCAGTCCCACCGCGGCCACCGAATCCGACGCAATTTCCAGATCGTCGGGCAGATTCTTGTACTCCAGCGCGACCGTGGCCAGCGTGCCCAGCTCAGGCTCGCTCGCTACCAGGGCCCACAACGCCACCGCCAAAACCAGCGAAAGCACCTTCCACCAGAAGTTCACGAAGACCAGGCCGAGCAGCCATTGGAGCGAGCGGCGCATCTAGTTCACCCTCTCGGTGGAATGGCTATCCGGCGTGGGTGAGCCATGATCGTGCGCCAGCGGAATATCGGCCGGGAAATCTTCGATGGGAATCTGGCTCGACCTCTGCGCCCCGAAATGGCGGTTGATGCGCTCCACAATCTCCGCGCTGGAAAGTCCCTGCACCAGTTCGCCGAAAGCCGCCACCGACATGCGGCCCGTCTCCTCACTGACCACCAGCGAAAGACAATCGGTTTCTTCGGTGATGCCGATGGCCGCCCGGTGGCGCGTGCCCAATTTCAGGGAGAGTTCGCGATTGGTGGTGAGCGGCAGGAAGCATCCGGCAGCCGCCAGGCGTTCCTTCTGGACGATCACGGCGCCATCGTGCAGCGGGAGCCCCGGCTGGAAAATCGAAATCAGCAGATCGCGCGAAAGCCGCGAATCCAGCCGCACCCCGCTCTCGATGAACGTGCGCAGTCCAATGTCCCGTTCGAGCACGATGAGCGCACCGATCTTCGCGGCGGCCATCTGTTCCATCGCCATCATGATCTCGCTGACCGATTCCGGCGCGTGGAAGCCTCCCGAGATCACCCCCATCAATCGCTTCCGGCCGATCCGCGCCAGAGTCCGCCGGATCTCCGACTGGAAAAGCACGATCACCGCCAGGCCGATATACGGAACGATAAACGAGAGCAGCGAGTGCAGCGCCTCGAGCCCCGCCCAGATCGACAGGCCGTACAGCGAGACCATCACCAGAATTCCAACCAGGATGGGACCGGCGCGTG
>DASZMZ010000062.1:0-5805 GCA_035551455.1 Candidatus Sulfopaludibacter sp. | reverse complement strand
GTTTCTCCGCTGTAGCAGGCGCCGGTTGCTCCGGGATTTCCAGCAAGGTTTCCTGGATGGGATCCATGAACCTATTTTCCGCCAAAACATTTCGAAGGTAAAATGTCTTGGCGGGAAAACTTGGAATTTTTCACGGCTTCTAAAGGAGCGTTGCCGCATACACGCTCATCCCTTATTACAGCGGCCTCATCCGCCACAAGGCGAATGGAGCTTTGGCGGCCTTCCATTTCGAGGCGCTCCAGCACGTGGGGTTCGGCGAATTGCTGCGCCGCATGGTGGCGTTCAAAGCGCCATTATTATCAGGACCCGCATTGATCTTCCTATGGATGGCCTATCTCGCCGCCACTCTGACGATCCTCTACATCGCCGTGCGACAGGCGCTTGCGCCTACCACCGCCAAGCAACGGCGTGGATTCCAATCGGAGCCGCGACTGTAAAGGAGCGTTGCCGCATACACGCTCATGACATCATCTTGCTCGCCGACTGCACACTGCATCGCCGCCGGGACCTGCTGCGTTTCCACAGCCATCGTGTGCTGCCGTGGCGTTCTTCCACCGTATGCACGTGACTGCTTCGCACATGGTTCGCCAGCAGATTCCAGCCGCGGTGTCCCGGGAACGCTGTCCGCGGGGTAAACGGAGCCAGATGCAAAGGGAATCAGGTACGTCACGTAACTCCTACGCTAGGATTCCTTCGATTGGCCGCCCTCACACGCCAGCAACTCCCATCCTCCGTTTGGGTTTGCAACATATTAAGATAGACGGAACACTTGTGCGCCCCAATCGACCCCTTTCCGCCCTTCTGCTGCTCCTGTTGCTTTGTCTAGCAGCGGGCAGCTTGCAGGCGCAGGCCCTGGTCTCCCTGGGTACTTCCACCAGTTGTGGCAGCCTGAGCGGCGCACAAATCTGTAATCTCACGGCGCGCGTCACCGGCTTGACCGATACCAGCGTCACGTGGGCATTCAGTCCTAGCGTCGCCGGAGCCACCTTGGGAACGCCCGCGGGCCCCGACGCCACCGGCCAGACTACCAGGACTTACACCGCGCCCAGTCTCGTTACCGCGCGCCAAACAGTCACCGTCTCGGTAACGGCATCGGACGGCGTCACCAGAGCCTTCGCGCAGATTACCCTGATTCCACCCGCCGTCACCGTTGTTGTCAGCCCCGCCGCCGTCACGCTTACCGGCGGACAAACCCAGAAGTTCACCGCCACCGTCCTGGGCATCAGCAACAGCGCCGTCACCTGGAGTATCAGCCCCCAGACCGGAACTATCGATTCGTCGGGCAGTTACACCGCGCCCGCCTCCATCACCACCTCCGCCAAAATTACGGTCACCGCCACCAGCAACTTCGATGGCACGTCCACCGGCACCGCCACCGTCACGCTCAACGCTCCCGCCGCCGTCACCATCGCCATCTCACCCACCAGCGTCTCGCTCACCAACAGCCAGACGCAGCAGTTCACCGCCACCTTAACCAACGCGACCAACTCCGCCGTATTGTGGACCATCAGCCCTACCACCGGCGCAGGCACACTCGACACCAACGGCTTCTACACAGCGCCCTCCAGCATCACCGTCACCAAAGCCACCGTCACCGTACAAAGCCTGCAGGATCCCACCAAGACCGCCAGCGCTACGGTGACTCTCGCCACGCAAATCGACGTCGGCACCGGCGCGCCCACGGATTTTCTGGTCTCCCAGTTTCAGGGCGCCTACAACCGCAATGGCTTTCAATTCCTGACGTCGCTGCCGCCTTTGGGCCAGGTGAAAGTGCTCGGCGCCTTTTCTCCCACGGCGTACGTCCAGGAATTTTCAGATGCCGCCAAGACCTCCGGCGTGAAATACGCCTTGGCCACCGGCAGCCGCACCACCACGGGCGTCACCGGCGCCGGAACCATAGTCACCGTTTATCAGATCCTCAGCGATGTTTATGCCTACTACGCCACCGTGGGCGCCTCCACCGCGGGGCTGCCGCTGAGCGACACGCTCACCTGCCCCTTCATCGCGGGAGGCAACACTTGCACCTACCAGGCCTTCGATAAGAACTACGTCCTCTTTGTCTATAAGCAGGCCGTTGCCTCCGGCCTCACCAATATCTTTATTCGCAACGCCTCCACCACGGCCACGTTCTTCACCGAATGGAACAGCCTGGGAGGGCTCTCCGGCGCAGGCCTGCCGCTCACTGCCGAATCGGCGACACTGACCGGGTCTGTCGTAGCGCCTGCTACCGCCGGTACAACCTATATAGTCCAGACCTACTCGGCGGGGGCGATTTACGCGCTCACCTCCGGCACATATAAGAGCACCACTCACGGCGTCGTCGAACCGTTCTACGATCTATACCTCGCGGCCGGCGGTCCCACCGGCCGCTACGGCTTGCCTATTGGCGAGATCGAAAGCTTCTCCAGCGGACTCAGCCAGCAGCGCTTCGAAGGCGGAATTCTGCAGCTTCAGGCAGGAGGCGGCGATCCCACTGGACAACTTCCGGTGGTCACCGTCCTAATCGGCGGAACGCCGGCTTCCGGTTCCGTCACGTTGGGCCTCGGCAGTTCACTCACGCTCACAGCCACCCCGAAGGATTCCACCGGCACAGCTCTGGCAACGCGGCCCGTTACCTGGGCCTCCACCAATGGCAAGGTCCTGCAGATTCAAGCTTCGGGGCAGAACGCCACCGTTACCGCGATCGGCGGCGGTACGGCCAACGTCACCGCGTCCAGCGGCGGTATTACCAGCGCGCCCGTCAGCTTCGTTGTCACCTCGCCCTGCTGTCAGGTGGGTGATGGCGCGCCCTCCACGGTGCAGTCCGCATTTCAGAACGCGGTGGTTCGCAACAAGCTGTCCATTCAGGTTCCGGTGGCCGCGCCGGCGCAGCGTGTGGGCGCAGGCTATATTCAGATGTTGCAGGGCTCCGGCAATCCGCCGCAGGTCTACATGCTGGCGCAGTCGGATTCCGTGGGTTCCGCGTATGTCGTCTATGGGACCCTGCTCGCCGCCTACCAGAACCTGGGAGGTCCGGCGGGAACGCTGGGGTACCCCATCAGCGACGCCACCGCAGGCGGCACGCAACTCTTCGCCAACGGGCAGGCGCTTTCCGGAAATCCCGTGCGCATCGTCACTGGACCGGTCCTGACCAAGTGGGCGCTCCTGAAATACGAAACAGGCGCGGCCGGATCGCCGTCCGGTGACGCCGCACCGTTCTCCACCTTCGGCGCCAATTCCGGCGTCATGCAGAGCTTCGCGGGCGGAGACATCTACTCGGCCACCGCCGGACCGCGTAATGGCCAATCGTACTTCGTCGCCGGACTGGTCCTGTCTACCTATAATGGCGGCGGCGGGGCGTCCGGCACGCTCGGCATGCCGGTCAGCGATGAGTTCATCACCAGCGGACTGCACCAGCAGAATTTCGAGGGCGGCAGTATCTCCTATGCCTCGGGCGCCGCCGCGGCCCAAACCCAGTTGTCTGCCAAGATCCCCGCGGTGATTGTCGCGCCGACTTCCATCTCGGCCGGTGGACGGGCGCGTCTGGCGGTCGCCGGATTTCCGAACGGCGCTACTGTCCAGGTCTCCATCACCGGCCAACCGGGCTTCACCGTCACCAGCGCCACCGGCGCTTATAGCTGGGATATGTATATCCCGCTGAACTCGGTGAGTCAGACGCTCAGTATTCATGCCGCCGACGTGAAGGGTTCGGCCACCGCCGATGGCACGCTAGTGATCCGCGGCTTCGCCGACAATCGCGTGCTCCTCACCAAAGTGCAGGGCGACAATCAGACTGCGGCGCCCGGCGCGCTTCTGCCCGTCCCGCTACAAGTGGCCTTGGCGGATTCGTCGGGCGTTCCGGTAGCGGGCGTCGCCGTGACCTTCCAGCCGTATCCCGGCGTTCAGCTTTCGGCGGCCGGCGCAATCACCGATTCGGCCGGCCATGCCTCCGTCTCCATGCGGCTCCCGGCCAGCGTCGGCACTGCCGGCGTCACCGTCTCGGCGCCCTCGATTGCGCAAAGCCCGGTCACGTTCTATGCGCTGGCGGCGGCCACCAGCCTTTCCAATTTCCCGGCAATGCAGCAGGCCGGCTCGGCGACTATCGGAAACGGCAGCGCCACCATCGCCCAAAAGGGCGCGTTGCTCACCGCGGTCGCCGCCATCCTGCGCTACCACCAGAATCGCGGTGAGGTGGCTTCTCCGAATGGACCGGCCGATGCCGCCGCGTTGAATCTGTTCCTCACTGCCGATTGCGGCAATTCCTTGTGCGATGGTTTCCTCTCCAATGCCGCGTCGGGCGAGCAGGTGGTCAACCTCTGGCGGGCTGCCGATTTCACCGGCGGCCTGGACGTGGTCCCCGCCGGCGCCTCCCTCGCCGCGGTCTCTGACCTGTTAGGCCAGGGAGAGCCCGTCCTCCTGTCCCTCTCGGTCAGTCTCAATGGAGCTACCGTAGGCGGTCATTATGTAATAGCCACTGGAATTAATACCGATGGCTCCATCGTCATTCAGGATCCCAATCCATTTTTTGCCAGAAGCAACCTGAATGACTACCTCATCGGCTTCAGCAACGCTGCCGGTGCCTGGAAGGCCAGCGTCGCCGGGTTGGTCCGCTTCGTCGTCCGCCCTCCCGGCGCTACCCGTTTTCTGCTGGGAGCCGTTTCTCAGCCGGTCTCTCTGATTGCCGGTCTGACTTTGAGCGCCACCTCGGCCGCGGGAGCCTGCGGACCGCCCTTGCAGATGCTGGATGGCGTAGACTCCTCCGGAGCCGGTCCCGTGTCCGGACCGCTGGTCTCGCAATTCGTCGTGTGCGACGGTCTCGAGTCCACTTATCAAATCGATGTGGGGGCAGGCCAGCCGTTCCGCGCCTTCGTCACCGACCTGGCCAAGGGTGGGGGCTCGAACGATGTCTCGGGCAGCGCACCGGCCAGTTACCAAGCCACCCGTCCGCTGCTCAATCTGGTGTTAGCCCCTTTGACACCCGGATTCACAGCGGCGGCCGTGGTCAATGCCGCTACCTTCCTGCCCGGAATCTCGCCGGGCGGCCTCTTTTCCATCTTCGGCGCGGGACTCTCCGGATCAGGCACGGTCACGACGGTGGACTTCGACGGAATCGCCGCGCCCATCCTGGTAGCGTCCCCTTTCCAGGTCAATGCGCAGGTCCCCGCAACTCTGGCGCCCGGCAGCCATGTCCTGCGGGTGAAGTCGGCGTATGGCGCGGCGCAGCAAACCGTCAATGTCTCCGCGGTGTCCCCGGCAATCTTCCTGGTCGGATCGCCGGCCAACGGGGCCGTCGAGAATTACCCGGATGGATCCTTGAATGGCGTCGGCAATCCGGCCGCCCGGGGTCAGGCTCTCATTATTTTCGCCACGGGACTGGGCGCTGTGACCAAACAGGGCTCACTGAATGTCGCAGTAGCGACAGTGACGGCAGTCCTCAACGGCGTTGAGATGCCGGTCTCTTTCGCCGGGCTAGCCCCCGGATTCACCGGCTTATATCAGGTCAATCTGGCGATTCCCTCCGGCACACCACCGGGATTAGGGATTTCCCTTACCTTAAAACAGGCCGGACAGGTGAGCAATACAGTTTCGGTATCAATAGAGTGATAAAAAATGGGACCATTCGGTGTGAAACTATTGACTGCAAGTACTCTTGCATGGTTTAATCGTGCCAGCATTGGTTAACATCCCAATCCGGCTGGTTGCCGAACCGTTTCCTGTTGAAGGGAAAGAATTTCTCTTGACAGTGGTCGGGCAATCAGTTATGAATATCTTTACCGCGTCTGGTTTCAGCAGCACTATTGCGTTTAGATTCGGCGAGCACAGAAG
>DASZMZ010000061.1:0-6275 GCA_035551455.1 Candidatus Sulfopaludibacter sp. | reverse complement strand
GCGGCTGTCCATGTGTCTGACGGCCCATTCGATCCTCGAACTGCCCCCGGGAACCGCTGCCGAAACCGGTACCCAGCCCGGCGACCAGTTGGATTGCAAAGAGTTACCGGCGTCATGAAGCTTCTGGCGGCCATCGCAATCGTCCTCCTGTCCGCGGCCGGTTGCGCCCAGCGTACCCGCACTGCCAGGTCCCCGGCCCCACCCGCCGCCGCCCCCATCAGCGCCTTCGATCGCCAGATCCGCAATGCCCAGGACGCCGGCGATGGCGACTACCCGCTCCGCCTTCTTCGGGAGCGCGTGGCAGCCGAGCCCGATTCCGTGCCCGCCCGGCTGGAACTCGCTAAGGCCTACCAACAGCGCGGCTATCCCGACGTGGCCCTCGAAATGTGCCGTCTCACCGCTGCCCGCTTCCCCGCCTCCGGCGAAGTGGAACTCGCACTCGTCAGCGCCTTGCGCGACCTGAATCAGCGGCCCGAGGCCATCGCCTCGCTGAACGATTTCCTCGCGGCGCATCCGCAAACCACCCCCGCCTACTCTTCCTGGATTGGCATTCTGAACGACGAGACCGGTCAGTGGACCAGCGGAGAGCCGGCCCATCGCAAGGCCCTCGACCTCGCCCCCGCCCAGGACTACCTGCACAACAACCTCGGGTACAACCTGCTGATGCAGAAGAAGCCCGACGCCGCGGCCGCCGAATTCCGCGAAGCCCTGCGCCTGAATCCGTCATCCGAAGTCGCCCGCAACAACCTGGGACTGGCGCTGGCCGACCAGAATTCCAATCAGCAGGCCGTGGCAAGCTGGCAATTGTCGAGCGATCCGGCCTCCGCGCACAATAACCTCGCAGCGGTGCTGATCCAGAAGGGAAATTACCCGGAAGCCCGCAAGGAACTCCAGATTGCGCTCGGCTATAATAGGGCTCACCCGGCAGCGCTCAAGAACCTGGAACTGGTCTCCCGTTTGGACGGGAGCGCCGCAACCATGCCTTCCGCCTCAATGAAAACCGGATGGGAACGGTGGAAGGCCGGATTTCTGCGCCTGTTTGTAGGGCCGCTGGACGAATCGAAACCGGAAACGAGTAGAGAGGGACAATGAAACCATTCGTGGCAAGTTTTCTTCTGGACGAGCAGGGCCAGGACCTGGTGGAGTACGCACTGATCGTGGCCGCCGTCGGGCTGGCGTTGATCACCACCGTCAATCAGCTCTCACAGGGCATCGTCAGCCTGTACCAGAGCATGACGGGCGACCTCGCCAGTATCGGAACACCCGGCGCATAGCTGGCAGGTGCAACCGGGCAGGAATTTCGCGCGACTCTTTTTGCCCGATGTGGCTTTAGTGGCCGCGTCGGTAACGCTCTTCTACTGCCTTTTTCTTTTCCAGGGCTACCAGAAGCTTTTCCGCGATTCCGATGCGGGCTGGCACATCCGCAACGGGGAAACCATCGCGCTCACCGGGCGATTGCCGCATACCGATCCCTACTCGTTCACCCGCCCCGGTCAGCCTTGGTTCGCCTGGGAATGGGCCGCCGATGTGGCCGCCGGACTGGCCCACCGCTGGTCGGGCTTGACCGGCGTGGCGCTGCTCTACGCCGCTGCCATCGCCGCCGGAGTCTGGCTGTGGTTCCGGCTCCACTGGGCGCTCGGCGGCAACTTTTTCGGCGCTTGCCTGATGGCGTCGCTGCTGCTTTCCACCTGCAACATTCACTGGCTGGCGCGCCCGCACGTCTTCAGTTGGCTGTTCTTTCTGGGCGCGCTGTTTTACTGCGAGCGGCGCCGCGGCCCCTTCACCTGGCGCGAGGCTCTGGCGGTGGCGCTCTACACCGCATTGTGGGCCAACCTGCATGCCAGTTTTTTCTTCGGTGCGGTGATCGCATTTCTCTACGCGGCGGGCAGGCGATCGCGGCCGCTCGCGTGGGCCGCGGCAATCGCCTGCGTCGCGCCGCTGGCGAATCCCTACGGCGCGTCGCTGTACCTCCACGTCTGGCGATACCTCACCGATACCCGCCTGCTGGCGCACATCGGCGAGTACCAGTCGTTCAACTTTCATGCGGACGGCTCGGGTCAAATCATCGCCGCGCTGATTCTCGGCATAATGGGCGGAGCAGTGTCGCTGCTCCAGGGCCGTGTGGAGCGTTTCCTGATGGCGGTGGTGTTTACCGCGCTGGCCCTCCGCTCGGCGCGCGTCCTGCCCCTCGACGCTCTGCTGTTGCTGCCGCTCGCCAACGCGGCTTTCACCGAGGCGCTGAAAAACGCCGGCCGCCTGCCCGAATTTCTGGCCTACTCTGCCCGTTTGCGGGCCATCGACGCGCGCCAGTCGGGCTTGGCCTGGGCTCCGCTACTCCTGCTGGCCTCTTTCGGCCTGCTGCGGACGCCTGCCATTCGTGCCGCCACCGGCTTCGCGCCGGATCAGTTTCCGGTCGCCGCCTACGCCCATATTCCGCCGGCCGCGCGCCTCTTCGCGCCGGATAAGTACGGCGGCTACCTGATCTACCGGTCGGCAGGCCGCTTCCCCGTCTTCTTCGACGGCCGCAGCGATTTGTATGGGGCCGAGTTTCTGAAGCAGTACAGCCGCGCGATGCAGGTGAAACCGGGCTGGCGAACATGGTGGGACGGCTTCCATTTCACCCACGCGCTGCTGCCCGTGGATTCGCCGCTCATCGCCGCGCTGGAGCAGATCGGATGGCGTCGGATTTATACTGGCCCGGCCGCCGTTTTACTGGCGGATAACGGAACTTAAATACTGTATGCTGTGTTACAACATAACATCGGTTGTGGGGTTTGAATGGATCGTCAGAAGAAGCTTCTCATTTTCGGCGCCTGTTGGGTATCCGCGGCCCTGCTGACCTGGTTTGTATACGCCACCGCCGTCGCGCCGAGGGCCGATAAACAGGTACGCGTGGTGGTGGCCGCTCGCGATATGCCGCTCGGCGCGCTCTTGCGGCCCGGCGACCTGAAACTCGCCAGCTATCTGGAAAAGGACGCGCCCAAAGGCGTCGTGCTGAAGACCAGCGACGCCGTCAATCGCGTGGTCCTGTTCCCCTTCCAGGCCAACGAGCCGCTCCTCGCCGCCAAGCTCTCCGGCACCACTACCGTCGAGGGACTCTCTTCCACCATCGACCCGGGCTACCGCGCCGTGGCCGTCCAGATTACCGATCAGAGCGGCGTAGCCGGACTCATCCAGCCCAATTCGCGCGTCGACGTCCTCTTCACGCGGCCCGGCACCATGACCGAGGCCAGCACTTCCACCATCCTCCAGAACGTGAGAGTGCTCTCGGTCGGACGCCTGAATCCTACCGGTACGCCGGTGGATCCCCGCGCGCAACGGTCGCCTGTGGTGACGCTCGTGCTCGCGCCCGAGGATGCCCAGAAACTCGAACTGGCCAAGAACGAGGGCCGCATCAGCCTCTCGCTGCGCAACCCCACCGACAACTCGCGCGCCGAGGCCACTGGACCCATCACCACCGAAGTGCTCGACCCGACGCTGACCGACCGCATCGAAAAGTCGCGCAAGAAGCGCGGCAGCGTGGGCGACGATCAGACCTGGAAGGCGCTCACGGCCAAGAAAGAAGCGCCCAAAGAGCCGCCCAAGCCGCGCGCCGTGGTCGACGTTTACCGCGGCGATAAGCACGTTCAGGAATCGTTTCGATGAGAAGTGCGACGTGGAGTTGCCTGGCGGCGCTCGCCGCCTGCTCGCTCGCCGGCCCTCTGGCCTCGGCGCAAACCGGCAAAGGCCACGAACTCACACTCATCGAAGGCCGCGGACACCTGCTGCAGTTTCAGCGGGACATCACCACCCTGGTGGTTTCCGAGCCGAAGATCGCCGACGCCATCGTGGTTTCGCCGCGTGAAGTCATGGTGAACGCCAAGGGCGTTGGCACCACCACCGTGGTGGTTTGGGAGAGCGGCAGCGACCCGGTCCAGTACGAAGTCGTCGTCACCAAGGACAACAGCGATTGGGAGTTGTTCACCAAGACCCTGCGAGAAAGCGCCGGCGCCAGCGCGATCGGCGTCAGTGGCAACGCGGAGACCATCGTGCTGACCGGCGCAGTGAAGAGCGCGGAAGAATCCAAGCGCCTCGCCGGACTCGCGCAATCGCGCAGCAAGAGCGTGATCAATCTGCTGCAGGTGCCTCCGCCCGCCGAGTTGCGCCAGATTCTGCTGCAGGTGAAGTTCGCCGCGGTGGACCGCGTGGCGCTCTCGCAAATCGGCTTCAACCTGTTCAGCACGAACCCCAAAGCCATCGGTTCGCTCAGCACGGAGCAGTTTCCGGCGCCCCGCTTTAGCGCGCTTCAGCCCGCCAATGCCGCGTCCACCGTGAATTTTTCGGACCTCCTGAATCTCTTCGCATTTCGTCCCGACCTGAATGTGGGCGCCACCATTAAGGCGCTCCAGGAGCGCAACCTGCTACAGATTCTGGCCGAGCCGAATCTGATGGCGCTCGAAGGCAAGGACGCCAGTTTCCTGGCGGGCGGCCAATTCCCGTTCCCCACCATCACAACCACTCCCACCGGCGGCGCCACCGCGCCGGTAGTCACCGTACAGTTCAAGCCGTTCGGTGTGAAGCTGGACTTTACGCCCACCATCACATCGTCGGGCGCTATCGATTTAAAGGTCGCGCCGGAAGTGAGCTCGCTGGATTTTGCGAATGCCGTGACGCTGCAAGGCTTCCTGATCCCCGCCATTTCCCAGCGCCGTGTGGAGACCGAAGTGCTCCTGAAGGACGGCGAGAGTTTCGCCATCGCGGGACTGATCGACAATCGCGTGCAGGAGACCGTGGACAAGTTCCCGGGCATCGGCAACCTGCCCATCATCGGCCGCTTTTTCAGCAGCAGGAGCACGCAGAAATCGACGGATGAACTACTCGTGGTGATCACACCTCACTTCGTCCGGCCGCTGACTTCCGAAGAGAAGGCCAAGCTGCCGGATATGCCCGAAACGTTTCTCCCTACCGTGCCACAGGAGAAGGCCAAGGGAAAAAAGAAGGACAAGAATCCTCCGGTCAACCAGCCGGAGTTTGTAGGACCCCGTGGCCAGCAAATCCCCAAGCAGTAGTAGGCCAAGCGGCCGCCGCAGCGCCGGCGCCATCAGCCTCCAGTTGCTCGTCATCATGGTGCCGGTCCTGTTCGGACTGATGGGCTTCGCCATTGATCTCGGCCGTCTCTACTTGATTCGCGGCGAGCTCAACCAGGCGGCGAACACCATGGCGCTGGCCGCCGCGCAGCAGTTGCTCGGCACGGTCAATTCGCTGGGCAACGCGACCACCATTGCCCAGACGTCGCTCGACAATTCCAACGGCGCCGCCAACACCTATAATTTCGGCTCCATCGTGATCGGCCAATCGTCCGGCAATCTTTCGAGCACCGTGAATCCTCCGGCCTTCTTCGCCAGCATGGCGGATGTTGTGGCTTCGGCCGGCGGCGGCGCCACGCAGGCGGACGGCACCACGGCGCGCTATGTCCAGGTGAGCGTGCAGGCCGATGCGCCGCTGCTGTTCTTCTCCCTGCTGCCCGGCGGCGAATCGCGTAAGACCAGCGTGGCGGCGCAGGCGGTGGCCGGCATCAGCACCCCGCTCTGTACGGCTTGCAATATCGAGCCCTTCGCCATCGCCAATCAGGACGGCACGCTCGCCGACACAGTAAACTTCGGCCTTACCGTGGGCCAGCTCTACACGTTCAATTTCAGTTGCAACGGAGTGCAGCCGAACCCGGTCGCCGGGACGCTGCGCATGCCGTACGTCTTCGTGAACCGGTACGACACCAACAACGGAAACCTGGACGAGACGCAGCAACTGTATCGCGATTTCGCCGGCGGCATGGTGGCGTCGGCCAATCCGAATCCCACGGGCTCGGCGGTGCCGCTGGCCTGCGTCGGAATCAACGACGCAGCTGAAACTCTGTGGGTATCGGCAGTGCCGGCGAGTTGTACACTCTCGGCGCCCGCCAGCGTCCATCAGGCCCTGTGCGGACTGCAGACGCGCCAGGACAATACCGACCCGAACGGCGTCTGCACCACGCTGGTGACGGACTTCACGGACCTCTCCGCGATCTACCAGCCGGACACCGACGTGCTCACCGGGCAGGCGGACGATTACACCGCGTACAGCGGCAACGGACGCCGCATCTTCACCGTGCCGGTGGTGGACGCGCTGGCATCGAATATCACGGCCACCATGACCGTGCTGGGCTTCCGCCAATTTCTGCTGGAGCCGAGCGATACCACGGGGACTCCACTCAATCCGTCCCAGCCGAACGCGCAGTTCGTCGCGATGTACATCGGCAA
>DASZMZ010000060.1:0-26577 GCA_035551455.1 Candidatus Sulfopaludibacter sp. | reverse complement strand
GTTTCTCCGCTGTAGCAGGCGCCGGTTGCTCCGGGATTTCCAGCAAGGTTTCCTGGATGGGATCCATGAACCTATTTTCCGCCAAAACATTTCGAAGGTAAAATGTCTTGGCGGGAAAACTTGGAATTTTTCACGGCTTCTTACGGTCGCGGCTCTGTAAGTCACTGAATCTAAAGAGCCGGGCACGGGCTGCTAGCTAGCCTACGCGTAGGGGAACCAGCAGGGCTCAATCGTCGCCGCCGGGTCGCCCGCCTCGCGCATGCGAGTCAGCAGGCGGCCGCGCAGCTCGGACGCGATCTCGTGGTGCGTAGCCCGGCCGGCCAGATTCACCTGCTGGTGTGGATCCGCGTAGTTGTCGTACAGCATATACTCCACGTAACGAGGGGCGTTGGCCACGGCTTTCCAGCCTGGCTGCTTGGGCGCCATCACCGCGTAGGTGTATTGCGGCGTCCGCAGGCCTCGGCCGGTGACGAATTCCGACATCTCGAAGTAGGTCTCGTTGCGCCACCCCTGCGTCTTGCGGTCGAGAAGTGGCAGCACGCTATGGCCCTGCATGGTCGCCGGCACCGGTAGTCCGGCGCATTCCAGCAGCGTCGGAGTCAGGTCCACCTGACTGACCAACTCGGAAATCTCGAGGCCGCGGTTGAAGCCCGGACCTTCCACAATCAGCGGAACATGGATGGAGCTCTCATGCGGACTGCGCTTATACTCTGCGTTGCGCGTCTTAAAGTGGCAGGCGTGATCGCTCACGAACATCAGGATGGTGTTCTCGGCCAGTCCCGTATCCTGCAGCGTCTTGCGCAGCGTGCCCACGGTCTCGTCCATCTTGGCGACGCAGCGGTAGTAGTCGGCAAGCTGGCTGGGCCAGGAGCCCGGCAGCGCGCGCAGATCCTGCGGGACGAAGGGATTGGTATAGCGGCCCGCGTATTCCTTCGGCGGATCGAACGTATCCTTGTCGTTCTGGTGATGCACTTCCAGATAGGAGAGCGTCAGCAGGAACGGCGATTTCGCGGCGCGCAGAAACCGTTGCGCCAGGCCCGTCATGAAGTCCGTGCGATAGGTGTTTTGGAAATGCAGCGGCTTGCCGTCGCCATCGAAAAGGTCGCCTTCGTACGCGTGCGACGTGTGCTCCAGCGTGTTGGCGGCCTGCCACAGGTCCAGAAATCCTCCGCGATGGGTGGCGGCCACGGGACCCTCGCTCGCTGTCGGCCCCAGGTGCCACTTTCCGATGTAATTGGCAGAGTACCCGGACGCACGGAGTAGCCCCGGCAGGGTGGTCGCATCCTGATTCAGCGGTATTCCGTTCTTCCAGACGGCGTGGCGTGCTGGATATTGGCCCGTGAAAATGCTGGCGCGCGCCGGAGCGCACACGGGTTGATTGCAAAATGCCGAACGAAACAGCACCCCCTTCCGGGCCATCGCGTCCAGGTTCGGCGTCAGGTTCATCGGATTGATACCCATGGCGCCCACACAGTCCCAGCGGAACTGGTCGCTGATGACCATCACGATATTCGGTCTGCCGGCCGGACGGTCGCCGGTCTGTGCTGCAACGGACACGGCTGCCGCCGGAACGCCGGCCAGCCATTGCCGTCTGGTGGACTTCGAGGTTTGCGGCATGCAGTGCCATCATAATCCAACCAGCCCGGTATGGAATCGCACCTCGTCTTTTTTCGACACGTGGCAGAATGCCATCAAGTGCACTTCAGCGAAAAGGCGCAGAAGCCGGTGACCGAGGACGCTCTTGGCTATCTGCCCTGTTCCTCGGTCCAGGAGTTCTCCAGGCACCTGGAGATTTACGGTCCTGACAACCCGGCGTCCGGCCTCTATCTGGTGATCGACGGCCGCGTCAAACTATCGCGGTTGGGCGACGGCGCCGAAGTAGTGGTGGACATTCTCCAGGCCGATGATTTCTTCGGTGAGTCGTCTCTGCTGGAGACTCCCAGCGATGCCGAACAGGCAACGGCCATGGAGCCGACGAAAGTGATGACGTGGACCTTCCCGGAAATCGAAAGGCTGGTCGCCAAGGAGCCCCGTCTGGCCATCGCCCTGATGCAGGTGGTGGTGCGGCGCAGCGTGGGCTATACGCGGCGTCTGGAGAGCTTCTCGGTAGACGGGACGGCGCAGCGGCTGGCTCGCTCGCTGCTTCAGTTCGCCGAACGGTCCGGCCGGGGTGAGGAAGGCGGCGCCACCACCATTGCTCCGCTCACTCACGAAGTGCTGGCCCATTACGTGGGCACGTCGCGTGAAATCATCAGCCACCACATGAGCGACTTCCGCAATAAAGGTTACATCCGGTACTCGCGGAAAGGCATCACCGTCCAGCGCGGCAGCATGCGAGCCTGGCTGCAACTCAAGACGAATCACGTCTGACTCGAAACCCGAATCGGAATTCTTGCTTTTCACCGGCCTCTATGTTTAACTTGAATGATCACTCAATTGAATGATCGTTCAACTCGGGAAAGGCTGCTGGAAGCGGGGCGGTTTCTGTTCTGGGAGCGGGGATACGCCGCCACCGGAATCGCCGAAATTCTAGCGCGGGCGCAGGCCAATGCCGGCAGTTTCTATCATTTCTTCCCCGGCAAGGAAGCGCTCCTGCTGGCCGTTCTGGACAGCTATCTGGAGGGGTTGGAGCCGGTGATCGTACAGCCGGCCTTCGCGGCCACGCCCGACCCGGTGGAACGGATCTTCGCCATTCTCGCCGGATACCGGGAACGGTTGGTACAGACGGATTGCTCCTACGGCTGTCCGTTGGGCCGTCTGGCGCTCGAAATTGAAGCCGAAAATCTGCCGGCGCACGGCCGGATCGCGGCCAATTTCAAGGGCTGGACGGGGGCTGTCCGCCGGTGTCTGGAAGACGCCCGGGAACGCCTGCCCGCGGAGTTGGATCTGGATAGCCTGGCTACCTTCGTCCTCACAGTGATGGAGGGCGGAGTCATGCAATCGCGGTCGCATCGGCGTATGGAGCCGTTCGACCAATCTGTGGCGCAGTTACGAAACTATTTTGCCTGTCTGACAGGAAATCAGGAGAGGAATGATGAAGAATCCGTTGGTTCTCGCAATCGTCAGCGCGGTGGCGGTCTGGGGCGCCGCCGCGCAGGAAAAGCCCGAAAGCCCGGTAAAGGTAAGTAAGGTGAGCGCGCCGGAGAAGGCGCTGAAATTCGAGGTGATGATCCCCGCCGGCGTGGAGGAGGTCTGGACTGCCTTCACCACCAATGCCGGACTATCCACCTGGCTGTGGAAGGACGTGACCGTTGACCTGCGCAAGGGCGGCGAATGGACCGTCCATTTCCCGGGCGGAGGCACCGGAGGCGGCAACATCGTGGACTTCACGCCGCAGCGCAGTATCTTGATGAAAGCATTGTGCCCGGAGCAGTTTCCCACGGTCCGGCGCGAACGCACCAACGCCCTGTTTGAGTTTCAGCCGGTGGACGGGAAAACGCGCGTCACCCTCACCCAGACCGGCTGGAAAGAAGGCAAGGAGTGGGACGACGCCTATGAGTATCTGGCCGGCGGCAATGCGCAGCTACTCGGCCAGTTGTTATACCGCTTCACCAAAGGCCCTATCGATTGGAAATAGCCTGGCGGCGCTTACTAACGTGCCGGCTCTGCTAGGGTGAAACCTTTAGCTCCTCAGGAACGTCCCTTATGTAGAGATTTTCGGTAATTAAGTTCCTAAAATCTGCCGATAAGAGAGTCAACGGCGGAAACGAAGCTGTTTCCGCCGTTAGCCGCTCGCCTGCAAAGGGTGCGGATTCCAGGGTTCCCATCGCTGGAGGTATCAGATGGAGCTATCCACACCCGTAATGCCGGCGCGCCGACTGCGCTCCGATGACGTTTTTGAATACACTGAGTTCGCCCTCAACTGGCGGGAGCCCTTACCACCGGCCAAGTTTGGGAATAAGAGATTCATGTGGGGCTGCGTTGCTTTAACCGCGCTTCTGGTAATCGTAATGGCCGGCGGACGGTAAGTTCGTCGTTACTCCTTGTATAGGTATCCTTCACCTTCGGCTCGAGAGAGGTAGCTGCCTTCCTCCGCCTGCCGAATTTCGTCTTCGGCCTGGAACCAGTCGTCCATGTCTGACCCGTCCTGACCGCCGCGCTGCATGTAAATTTCGTAAGCTCGCTGCCGGACCCGTTCCTCGATAGGCAATTTGTCCGGCGCAACTAACTTTGACTTTGATTTTTCAAATATCGTAGCTCGTGCTGCCATAATGCTTCTCCCTCCTCCGGTATCTCAGATTTTGAGTCCCGGGGGAAGCGGCTCTTTCGAGTGCAAGTGAACTCACGTGCACGGCAGGGGAGCGTATCGAATCCTACAGCCACACCGTCAGCGGGCGCTCATGCGTTCGAACGGGACGTTCTGAATGGCATAGTCGCGCCAATCGCGAAAGTCGAAGTGCCACCACTCGGTGGTAAACACGAAAAATCCCTGCTTTTCCATCTCCTGCCGCAGCAGGTCCCGGTGCGCCCGCTGTTCGGGAGTGCCGCCGGTATAGTTGGGATACGAGCGCTCCGACATCTCGTCGTATCCGCCGGTCATTTCGATCTCCTTGCCGGTCTTCAGGTCGTACAGCGAGAGGTCCACCGCGCAGCCGCGATTGTGCCGCGAGCCTTGTGCCGGGTCGGCCACGAATTGGTGTTTGTCCACCGGCGTAGCGTCCCAGAAAATCTTCGTGACGTACCAGGGCCGGTAGGCGTCGAAAATCAGCAAGCCATAGCCCTGTTTGAGCAATTCGCGCTGCGCTCGCCGCAGGGCCTCCGCGGCCGGACGCTGCAGGAAGGCGCGCGCTGAGGAATAGACCGGCGTGCTCAAGAAGTTGCGGTCCGTGGCGTAGCGAATGTCCAGTTTGATCCGCTTGTCGAGCGTAGCCACATCAATCGGGTCGCTCTCGCGGAAGTTCCCGTGTTCCTCCGGCGGCCGCGCCTTCAGCGCTTCCGCGCGTAGCTCGGCAATGGGTCGCACCGGCTGGATGTGAAAATAGGCCGGTTGGGTCTGGGCGGCCAGCAGGCAGGCCAGAAAAATTCCCGATAGGTAGCGGCGGGTCATAATCAATTTGAGAGATTAACATGTCACCCGGTGCCGCGGGGCGGCCGGTCCGCGAAAAACCATACGGGCCGCGCCTATGGCCTGTTGAGCAGCGGGGCGGGCGGGGGTTAGCCTGAGAGTGTGGAAGTCGACGGCCGGCAGATCGCCATCACGCATCCGGGGAAGATTCTGTTTCCGCGCGACCGCGTCACCAAGAGCGATCTGGCCGAGTATTACCGTCGCATCGCCCCGCTGATGCTGCCCCACGTTCGCAACCGGCCTCTGGTCTTGCAGCGCTTCCCAGACGGCATCGAAAAGCCCGGCTTCATCCAGAAAGCGGTGGCGGCCTACTACCCGTCGTGGATCCGCCGCGTGAAAGTCAAGAAAGCCGGCGGCCAGGTGGAACACGTGGTGGCCGATGACGCCGCGACGCTCGTCTATCTCGCCAATCAGGCCTGCGTCACCCTGCACACCTGGCTCAGTTGCGCCGACGACGTGGAGCATCCCGATGAGCTGGTTCTCGACTTCGACCCCTCGCGCGACAACGACCTGGCCAGCGTCGTTGCCGGCGCCTTGACCGCCAGGGAATTGCTCGAAGAATTGGACATGCCTGCCTTCGTCCGGTCCACCGGATCTCGCGGCGTGCACGTTGTCTCTCCGCTCGATGGCAAGCAGGACTTCGATACCGTGCGGGCCTTCGCGCGCCGCCTCGCCGAGATCATCGTGGATCGCGACACGGGCCGCTTCACGCTCGAAGCCCACAAAGTCAACCGGCAGGGTCGAGTCTATGTCGATATCAACCGGAACGGGTACGCGCAGAGCGCCGTGGCGTCGTACGCCGTTCGCGCGCGCGCCGGCGCTCCCGTGGCCGTGCCTCTGGATTGGGCGGAATTGCGCAAGAAAAACTTCCGTCCCGACGCCTTCACCATCGCCACCATCTTCAACCGCATCGAGAAAGTCGGCGACCCGTGGAAGGACTTCGCGCGTCGCCGCGTTTCCCTGCGCGCCGCGGACCGCAAGCTCTCCCGACTCCACGCCGCGTAAAGCGCGGTATGCGATAATCGGCGCTCGATGAGCACCTTCATTCATTACTCCCGCCAAGACGACGTCGCGGTCCTCACCATCGACAATCCACCTGTAAACGCCATGAGTCCCGGCGTGCCGGAAGCCTTGGAAGCGGCCCTCGATCAGGCTGCCGACGATCCGGTGGTGCGAGCCATCGTGGTCATCGGAGCGGGCCGCACCTTCATCGCAGGCGCCGATATCGGAGTGCTGGAGGATATGGCGTGGGGCCGCCGGCCGCCCATGGAGGGCTGGCACGGGCTGCTGGCGAAACTCGAAGCTTCGCCCAAGCCGTTGGTGATGGCCATCCACGGCAGCGCGTTGGGCGGCGGACTCGAAGTCGCTATGGCCGGTCACTACCGGGTGGCCGTGGCGACGGCGCAATTGGGACAGCCGGAAGTGGAACTGGGAATCATGCCGGGCGCCGAAGGAACGCAGCGCCTGCCGCGCCTGGTAGGCGTCGAGAAGGCCCTCGAGATGTGTATTGCCGGCAAGCCGGTAAAGGCCGCCGAAGCGCTGTCCGCCGGTCTGATCGACGCGGTGATGGAGGGCGACTTGCTCGCCGGCGCAGTGGCTTTCGCGCGCAATGCCGGCGCCTGCCGGAAGACTAGCGAGCGGGCGGACCGCCTGGGAAATCCGGAAGCCAACGCGCCGCTCTTCGCCGCCGGACTCCAACTTGCGGCCAAGGTGCGGCGCAATCAGGAAGCACCGCTTCGCGTGGTCCAGGCCATTGAAGCTGCTACCACGCTGCCGTTCGAAGAAGGCTGTCGTCTGGAGCGCGAACTCTTCCGCGCCTGTCTGGTATCGGACCAGGCCAAGGCGCTGATGCACGTCTTTTTCGCCGAGCGGATGGCGTCCAAGGTGCCGGGAGTCGATAAGAACACCACGGTCTATCCGGTTGCGCGCGCCGGCATCGTCGGCGCGGGAACCATGGGCGGCGGCATCGCCATGTGTTTCGCCAATGCCGGAATTCCCGTGCTGCTGAAGGAAACTACCGCCGCAGCGCTGGACGCCGGCATGGCGCGGATTCGCCAGAATTACGAGAACAGCAGGAAGCGCGGCAGGTTCACCGCGGAGGAGGTGGAGCGCCGCCTCGCTCTGATCCATCCGCAACTCGATTGGAGCGGCTTCGACGCAGTCGACCTGACCCTGGAGGCCGTCTTCGAGAGCATGTCGCTCAAGAAGCAGATCTTCGCCGAACTCGATCGGGTGGCGCGCCCCGGCTGCGTCCTCGCCACCAACACCTCCACCCTGAGTATCGATGAGATTGCCGCGGTCACCGCCCGGCCGGAATTCGTCATCGGCATGCACTTCTTCAGTCCCGCGAATGTGATGCGTCTGCTCGAAGTGGTGCGCGGCAGCGCGACGTCGCTCGCAGTGATCGCCACGGCGATGGCGCTCGCGAAGCAACTCAGGAAGGTCGCGGTGCTGGTGGGCAATTGCCCCGGTTTCGTAGGCAATCGCATGTTCTTCCCTTACATGTACGAGGGCCAGTTTCTGGCCGAAGACGGCGCTACGCCCCAGCAGGTGGACCGCGTGCTGACCAATTTCGGCATGGCCATGGGCATCTTCGCCGTCGACGATCTGGCCGGCATCGATGTCGGCTGGCGCGTCCGGCAGGAACTCACTTTGGGCGACCCCGGCGGCCGTCAGCCGCGCGTGGCCGATCGCTTGTACGCCATGGGCAGGTACGGCCAGAAGACCGGCAAGGGCTGGTATCTTTACGGCGAAGATCGCAAACCCGTGGCCGACCCCGAAGTGGTGGCGCTCATCGAGGCGGCGTCGGCGGAGGCCGGGATCGCGCGCCGCTCCATCGGCGACCAGGAGATTCTGGAGCGATCGGTCTATGCCCTGGTGAACGAAGGCGCGCGCATTCTCGAAGAGGGCTTCGCGCAGCGCGCTTCGGACATAGACGTGGTCTACGTCAACGGCTACGGCTTCCCGTCGTGGCGCGGCGGCCCCATGTTTTATGCGGATACCGTGGGGCTGGACAAAGTGTTAGCTGCCGTCGAAGGTTTCGGCTGGAAGCCCGCCCCGCTCCTTCAGCGCCTGGCCGCTGAGGGCAAGACCTTCCGGGAAGGGTGCGCGACAGGGAGCCGCGACCGTTAAGGGAGCGTTGCCGCCTGTTCCTTAAAACCCGTCAGATTCAAACACGCTTATGACCCGTTCCGGAGGATCCTCGGAGTCTACCACCGTATGCACGTGACTGAATCGCCCGCAGTTCAGCGTCGCGGCGGATCCGGTCGAGGTGATAGGGGGATTGGTCCATACGTTGCCCCTCGAAGGCGACCCAGCCGTAGCAGGCAAAGGTAATCAGGTATCTCACGGGATGTCACCAAATGCGGCAACGCTCCCTAAATGGTCGCGGCTCCGCCTGGCGTACTCCTACGCTAGGATTCCCTCGATTGGCCGCCATTTCGCCAAACGTCCCACTTCCATGTTGCGCACCCTTCCGGGAACCGTAGGCCTGCGCCTGCCACACTACGGTTTGAACTCAACCGATCGGGCGAATTTCACGGCGGGATTCTCTCGCAGTTGAGCCAGTACCGATTCCGGCACGAGTCCATCGGTCGACACCACGGCGACTGCTTCCAACGGCTCTCCCGGACCCGATGGACCCTCGCGCCGGCCGAGCGAGAAATTCGCGATGTTGATCTTGTTCTTGCCCAGCACGGTGCCCACGTGACCAATCACGCCCGGCACATCCGAGTTCTTCGTGAAGATCACAAATCCCGCCAGCGCTGCTTCGCAGAAAATGCCGTCCACCTGAGTCAGCCGCGGCTTTTCCAGAAACACCGCGCCTTCCACGCTCGTCACTGCGTTGTCGGACTCCAGTTCCAGGCGGATCGAATCGCTGTACACCGTCCGCTTCTCGTGCGTCTCGGCGATCTTCCAGCCGCGCTGCCCGGCCAGTTGCATGGCATTTACAAGGTTCGCCCGGTATGCGGTGGACCGGCTCAACACCCCGGCCAGCGCGGCGTTGCGCAACAGGGACGTATTGTTTCCCGCGATATTCCCGAAGTACGTGAGCCGCAGCGCGCGCGGATTTCCCGACGAGATGTACGACGCGAAGTTGCCCAGCCGCTCCGCCAGCGTCAGGTACGGACCGAGCGCGTGATACTGCTCCGGCGAAATCGCCGGCATGTTCACGGCGTTGATGGCGACACCGTTTTTCAGGTACTCCACCACCTGTTCGGCGATGCGCACACCCACAATCTCCTGCGCTTCCTCGGTGGAACCGCCAATGTGCGGCGTGGCCAGCACGCTATCGGATGCGAACAGCCCGGAATCGGCCTTCACCGGCTCGCTGGCGAACACATCCAGCGCCGCGTCGGCCACTTTGCCGGACTGAATGGCTTCCTGCAAAGCCTGCTCGTCCACCAGTTCGCCGCGCGCGCAGTTGACGATGCGGACGCCGTCTTTCATCTGCGCAAATGCGGCGCGGGACAGCATGTTCTGCGTGTCCGGCGTCGAGGCCACGTGCAGCGTGATGTAATCGCTTTGCGCGTACAGCGTCGCCAGATCCACCAGCTCCACATTCATGTCCTGCGCGATGGCGCTGGTCACGTACGGGTCGTGCGCCATCATGCGCATCTGGAAGCTGGCGGCCCGTTTCACCACCTCGCGCCCGATACTGCCCAGGCCCACGATGCCCAGCGTCTTGCCGCGCAGTTCGTTGCCCATGAACTTCTTCTTCTCCCACTTGCCGGCGCGTGTGGACGCGTTGGCCTGCGGAATGTGGCGCGCCATCGCCAGCATCAGCGCCAGTGTATGCTCGGCCACGGAGATGGCGTTGCCGCCGGGCGTATTCATCACCAGCACGCCGGCCGAAGTGGCGGCGTCCAGATCGACATTGTCCACGCCCACGCCGGCCCGGCCCACCACGCGCAGCCGCGGCGCTTTCGCCAGCAGGTCGCGATCCACCTGCACGGCGCTGCGCACCAATAGCGCGTCGGCGTCGGCCAGATGCCTGGCGAATTCCTTGGGATTTGAAACGATGGTATTCCAACCGGCCTGGGCTTGAAACAACTCCACCCCAGCCGCGGCGAGTGGCTCGGCGATCAGGATATTCATGGCTCTCGTTTACGCGTTCACGGTTTGAGGCTGCACCGCCACGCGTTCATAGACTTCCTGCACGGCGGCCACGCCGGAGCCGTACGCCACTTTGTACCCGTTGGCATTGAGGATGATTTCCAGCTCGGCGATCACGGCAAACAGATCCGCAAAATCGAAATAACCCAAATGCGCGATGCGGAAGATCTGGCCCTTCATCGAGCCCTGTCCGTTGGCGATGATGGCGCCAAAACGGTTGCGGAATTCCTTCACGATCACGCCCGAATCCAGACCCGCGGGCGCTTTCACGGCAGTCACCGAAGAGCCCGGCGAAGCGGCCGAGAAGAGTTCCAGTCCCAGTTTCTGCATGGCCGCGCGTGTGGCTTCGGCCAGCAGTTCGGCGTTCTCCACCAGCTTCGCCATGCCGATCGATTTCACGTAGCGCAGCGCTTCGGCCAGGGCCAGAATCAGCGCGGTCGAGGGCGTCCAACTCGATTCACCGGCATCGCCGCTCTTCTTCTCCTTCTTGAAATTGAAGTAGAAGTGCGGCAGCGTGGCCGTTTCGGCCAGCTTCCACGCCTTGGCGCTGAGCGAAAGAAACGCCAGCCCGGGCGGAATCATGAAGGCCTTTTGCGACCCGCCGATCACCACATCCAGGCCCCAGCCATCGATATCGAGCGGCATCGTGCCCAGGCCCGTAATCGCGTCCACCACCAGGATTGCCGACGTCTTGGCGACCGCCGCGGCGATGGCGCGGATATCGTGCGCAGCGCCTGTCGATGTCTCCGACGCCTGAATGAAAACGGCCTTGGTAGCCGGTTCCTTCGCCAGCGCGTCCTGCACCTGCTGCGGCGAGACCGCCTGCCCGTACGGCATGGTGATCACATGGGCGTCCAGGCCGTAAGCTTTCGCGATCTCCGCCCAGCGCTCGCCGAATTTCCCGGCGACGCAGACAATCACCTTGTCGCCCTTCGAGAGCAGGTTCGAAACCGTGGCATCCATCGCGCCGGTGCCCGAAGAGCAGAACATCAGCACGTCTCCCGATGTCCCCATTACCTCTTTCAGGTCCGCCAGACACGAACGATATACCTTGCGAAAATCCTCGGTCCGATGGTGCATGTCCGACGCCATCATGGCGTGCAGTGCCGGCGGATAAAGAGGGGTCGGGCCCGGAGTTAACAAGCGTTGTTTTCTGATGTGCATGGTTGGAGGTTAGAGTTTCAGGATATCAGAGCCTACCGGACCCCGCAGCCTGTCCGCCGGACGTGAACCCGGACGTGAACAACGGTACTATGTTTCTTCATGTCCCAGCGAATCGTTACTTTTGGTGAGATCATGCTCCGGCTGGCGCCGCCCGGCTTCGAGCGCTTCCTGCAGACTCCGCAGTTCTGCGCCACCTTCGGCGGCGGCGAGGCCAATGTGGCCGTCGCTCTGGCCGGTTTCGGACTGGCCGCGTCGTACGTGACCGTCCTCCCGCAGAATCCCATTGCCGATGCCGCTATCGGCGAACTCCGCCGTTTTGGCGTCGATACCTCCCACATCGCCCGCGGCAAAGGCCGCCTCGGCATCTATTATCTGGAGGCCGGCGCCAATCAACGGGCCTCCAAAGTGGTCTACGACCGCGACTATGCCGCCATCGCCCTCGCCAAGCCCGGCGACCTGAATTGGGACGCCGTTTTCGACGGCGCCTCCTGGTTCCACATCACCGGCATCACCCCCGCCATCAGCGAATCCGCCGCGGCCCTCGCGCTCGAATCCGTTGCCAAGGCCCGCGCCAAAGGGCTCACCGTCTCCTGCGATCTCAACTACCGCAAGAATCTCTGGAAGTGGGGCAAGTCCGCCGCCGAGGTCATGCGCGAACTCACCAAGTTGGTCGATATCGCCATCGCCAACGAAGAAGATGTCCAGATGGCTCTTGGCATCCAGGCCGAAGTCGACGTCCATTCCGGCAAACTCGATCCCGCGGCCTACCAGAAGCTCACTGCCAAAGTGATGTCCGAATTCCCCAATCTCAAGGCCATCTCCATCACCCTCCGCGAGAGCCACAGCGCCTCCCACAACGGATGGTCGGCCTGCCTCAATGACGGCAAGGAGTTCCTGGTCAGCCGGCACTACGACATCACCCACATTGTGGACCGCGTGGGCGGCGGTGACAGTTTTGCCGCCGGCCTGATCTACGGCCTCTCCACGCTCCCCACGCACCAGGAAGCCCTGGAGTTCGCCGTGGCCGCAAGCTGCCTGAAGCACTCGATTATGGGCGATTTCAACCGTTCCACGGTAGAGGAGGTAAAGGGCCTGCTAAAGGGCGGTGGATCGGGACGGGTACAGCGGTGATATGCTGTCCCCATGCACTCGAGACGAACGTTTTTGAAGGCTGCCGCCGCGGCCCCCGTGATTTTGAGGGCAGACGATAAGTCGGGCAACAAACTGCCGGTTCTCGGCAACGGCGATCATACCTACGAAGCCATCCACGATTGGGGCGAACTGCCGCGCGATATCGCCTACGGCAACACCCACGGCGTGGTCGAGGATTCGCAGGGCCACATCTACGTCCATCACACCGTCAATGCCGCCAGCGAGAGTTCCGACTCCATGGTGGTCTTCGACGAAAAGGGCAAGTTCGTCAAAAGCTGGGGCAGGGAATTCAAAGGCGGCGCCCACGGGCTGTACATTCGCAAGGAGGGCAGCACCGAGTATCTATACCTCTGCGATACCAAGCGCGCCGTGGTGGTGAAGACCACGCTGGCCGGCGAGGAAGTCTGGAGCATCGGCTACCCCGACCAGTCCGACGCCTACAAGCCCGGCGCCGATGGCAAGAAGCCCAAGTACAGTCCCACCAACCTCGCCGTCGCGCCCAATGGCGATTTTTATGTGGGCGATGGCTACGGCTCCAGCTACATCAATCAGTACAACAGCAAGGGCGAGTACATCCGCACTTTCGGCGGCAAGGGCAAGGAGCCCGGCAAGGTCGATTGCCCCCATGGCCTCGTCGTCGATATGCGCAGCGGGTCGCCCATTCTCACCGTGGCGGACCGCGCCAACAATCGCATCCAGCGTTTCACTCTCGACGGCAAGCACATCGATTTCGTCAGCGGCACCAATCTGCCGTGCCACTTCAATTTCTATAAGAACGGCGACGTCGTGATCCCCGATCTCGGCGCGCGCGTCTCACTGTTGAACGCGCACAACGAGGTCATCGAACACCTCGGCGACGATTCGGCTACCAAATGGGGCGATACGCGCAAACTCTCGCGCGATCACTTCACCGCGGGCAAGTTCGTCTGCCCCCACGGAGCCTGTTTCGACCACAACGGCAATATCTTCGTCGTCGAATGGGTGGAGGTCGGCCGAGTCACCAAACTCCGCAAGGTCTAGCCAAGGGCCCCGCCCTTGAAATCCCTGTCGGGATTTTGGAGTCAGGAGCCAGAAGTCAGGAGTCAGAATGCACGTGCACGTGAATGTCTAATCGCCGCTCGCCTGACGGCTGAGAGCCAGATGCAGGTGCTCCGCCGAGATCTTCTCCAGCAGCATCAGATGCTCGCCCAGTCGTCGCGACGCCGGCTTGCTCCGTAGCGCCGCCTCCACTTCCCGCGCCGGCAGCAGGCGCATCCGCACCAGCACTTCTCCCAGCCGCGGCCGCGCATGCACGGGATAGTCGTGCTCCGTCTTGCGCCACGCTAACCGCTCCCGCCATAGCGCCGCGCCGGCGAACTGACGGAGCGCCGCCACAGTCGCCAGGCAGTTGACCACGTTGCCCCACACCATCCGCAGCGGCACTCCCGTCGCGAATCTCCAGCCGTACACGCGTCCACTGGCCGCCGCGCGGCACCCCATCTGCACCAGCGTGATGACGGCGGTCGCCGCAAACACCGGCACCATCCACCGCGCGCTCTGGTGCCGCACTCGCGCATCCACCGCGCCCCACACAAACAGCCCGTTCACCACCGGAGAAAGCAGATTTCCCACCAGCCCCTTCCGATCCCGCCAGAACCAGTACGCCTGCCGCGTACCCCATTTCCAACCGTGATGCTGCCAGCCCTGCAGCGCGATCCCCGTCACCCAACGGCTGCGCTGCCGCACCGCCGCCCGCAACCGTCGCGGAAAGTATTCGCGCGTCGCCACCGGAGGCCGCCCGTCGAATCGCAGCGGGACGAAGATTTGCCGGCATCCTTGCGCATGCAAACGGTAGCCCGTCTCATAATCTTCGGTCAGACAGGCCGGGTCGAACATCAGTCCGCCGCGTGCGTCCGCCAGCGCCTCCAGAGCATCCCGATCGAAGCCCGTGCCCACTCCGTTCGACGGCAGAAATCCGCCCAGCCTCTGCCGGACCGGAATGTCCTTCGATTGGTATTCGGCGAATTCGTCGCAGTACAGCCCGTGTGTCAACTCGCGCAGTCCCGTGGCCAGCGCCAGCACCGGCACCTGCACCATCTGGTATTCGCGCATGTGCCAGTTGATCAGGCGCAGCGATTCGGGATGGATCAGGTCCTCGGCGTCATGCGTGAGGATCACGCGGAATCGCACGTCATGGCCGGCCTCATACGCCAGCATCCGCCGGTAAATGGCATTGAGACAGTCGCCCTTGCTGGTCGGACCGTCCCGTGGAACCGTGGCGATGTGGATCCGCTCGTCTCGCGCGGCAACCTCCTCGACGGCGCTGCGTGTAGCCTCGTCGTTGGGATAGACCCCCACGAAGACGTCGAAATTCCGATACCGGATGGCCGCCAGATTGTGCTCCAGCATCTGCCGGATCACGCCGTCTTCCTGCCAGAGAGGCACGAAAATCGCGACCCGCCGCTCCGCCTCCCCGCTCAACTCCCGCTCCCCCGGCCACCGATAACCGTCCCGCGCCCACATCCAAACCAGACTGACAAAAAGATCATCCAGTCCGCTAATTAAGATCCAAACCGCCAGCACGCCCAGGCACGCTGAAAGCCAATGATCAAATGGCACGATACGGAATAGTGGGTTTTAGGAGGTAAAAATCTCAAATAAAAAGGAGGCAGGAGTCAGAAGACAGGAGTCAGGAGGGCGCGGCTGTATCCGGTGAGCATCCGGCTGACTTCGTCAGCCTGGGCCGACAGTGCGGACGTCGAGCCATATCCAAGATCTTCAATCAGAATCAGATAGTAGCGGCACTCTTCGAGAGAGCCCTCCGCGATGTTCAGGAAGCGCGCCTTCTCGGGTTTGGTGCGCCGCCGGAAACCCTCCGCGATGTTGGCTGGAATCGAAACCGCCGCCCGCCTCACCTGATGCGTGAGGGAGTAGATCTCGTGCTTTGGAAAACCGGCCGAAAGCTTATAAATTCCCAGAACAAACGTATGCGCCTTCTGCCAAACCAACAAATCCCGAAAACTACTTGCCGCCGCCCGCTTTTCCATCAACCATTAGTGCTACAACGGACTGAAAACTCTCAAGAATAGAAGTCAGGAGTTAGAACCCAGAATCTCACGCCCTCCTGACTTCTGACTCCTGTCTCCTGTCTCCTTCCCTCATCGTTACCTTCGTATACACCACCTCAAAGCCGGCCCTCTCGTAATTCCTCTGCGAGATGCTGCCCGGTAGGGTGGACGCGGTGGCCAGATCGCAGCCCTGCGCCAGCGCTTCATTCAACCGCGCCGCAATCAATTCCGCGTGAAACCCATGACGTCGAAACCGTGTCAGCGTGCTGTCGGCGAACAGCGTGGCCAACCCGCCTCGGACCGCCGACGCGCCACCACCGGCCGCTTCGCCGCTCTCCGTCGCCGCCAGATAGCACATCGCTCCCGGCATGGCGAAGATCGCGCGACCCACCTCCATCTCCTCGGTGGTCAACTCCGGCTGCTCGAAAAATCCATGCCCCACCGTGTACGCCCACAGGTCGCCTTCCCCCGGGATCGCCCGACGCACCCGCGGCGTGAACGCCATCTCCGTCCGCGCCAGCCGCTTCACCAGTACATTGTTGAATTCGGTCGGCCGGTATCCGCGATCCGTCAACGCCGGCAGCAGCCCCGCATCCGCCAGCGGACACAAATCGATCGACACCTTCGACCCGCGCGACCGGAAAAACTCCTCCATCGCATCCAGCTCCGCCGCCGATACCGCACCGTTCAGCCCGATCCCGACCGCATGCGTCAGCGGCGAATCCGCACCCACGAAAATCGCGCACCCGCCCGCCACCTCCAGCGCCGCCGCCACCACCCCTTCCGGAGCCGACGAGCAGCCGCGCGCATTCGCCGCTTCCGCAGCTTCCAGACGACTAGCCAGCAGTGCGTCGGCATGGACCATGGCACCCTTATGTTAATTCATCGCATCATATAGATATGCCAATCGAAACGTTGCAACTGCCCGTCCAAGGCATGACCTGCGGAAATTGCGCCCGCAGCGTGGAGCGCACTCTGGCCTCCACCCCCGGCGTCACCAAAGTGACGGTGGACCTGCAGGCCGCCCGCGCCACCGTGGAATACGATCAGGACCTGGTAACGCCCGGTGTCCTCGCCGCCGCCGTCCGCGACCTTGGCTACGAAGTTCCCGCATGAGCACCGCCGCCCCAGAGCGGGTCGACCTCCCCGTCTCCGGCATGACCTGCGCCGCCTGCGCGCGCAGCATTGAGCGGACCCTCACCAAGACCCCCGGCGTCGCGCGCGCCAGTGTGAATCTGGCCACCAACACCGCCACCGTGGAATACGATCCGTCCCGCGTCAAGGCCGGCGATTTCGTGGCCGCCATCGAGAATCTGGGCTACGCCGTTCCGCAACAGGAACCGCCTCCCGATGCCGCCGGGGAAAGCTACCGCCGCCGCCTCATCGTCGCGGCCGTCTTCGCCATTCCCGTCATGGCGCTTGGCATGATGGAGCGCGCCCCGTGGCTCCAACTCCTGCTCACGCTCCCCGTCATCTTTTACGCCGGCGCGCCCTTCTACACCGCCGCGTGGAGCGCCCTCCGCCACGCCTCCGCGAACATGAATACCCTGATTTCCCTCGGCACCGGAGCGGCCTTCCTCTACTCCGTCTGGGAGACTCTGCGCGGCGGTCATATGGTCTACTTCGAAGCCGCCGCCGTCATCGTCACATTGATCCTGCTCGGCCGCACGCTCGAAGCCCGCGCCCGCGGTAAAGCCTCCGAAGCCATTCGCCGCCTCATGGACCTCCAGCCTCCCGTCGCTCGCCTCCTCCGCGATGGCGTCGAGACCGAAACGCCTGTGGAACTGGTTCGCGCGGGCGACCTCATCGTCGTCCGGCCCGGCGAGCGCATCCCCGTCGATGGCGTCATCCGCACCGGCGAATCGGCCGTCGACGAAGCCATGCTCACCGGCGAAAGCATGCCCGTCGACAAGCGCCCCGGCGACCGCGTCTTCGCCGGCGCCATCAATCGCTCCGGCGCTTTCCAATACGAGGCCACTGAGGTCGGACGCGGCACCGTCCTTCAACAGATGATCGAGCTGGTCAAACAGGCGCAGGGTTCCCGCGCCCCCGTCGCCCGCCTAGCCGACGTCGTCAGCGGCTATTTCACCGTCGCCGTTCTGGGCGCGGCCCTCCTCACCTTCGCCGCCTGGCTCTTCCTCGGAACTTTCGCCGCCGCGCTCGTCAACGCCGTCGCCGTGCTCATCATCGCCTGCCCCTGCGCCCTCGGCCTCGCCACACCCACCGCCATCATGGTAGCCACCGGACGCGGCGCCGAACGCGGCATCCTCATCAAGGGCGGGGAAGCCCTGGAGATGGCGCACCGCATCGATACCGTCGTGCTCGATAAGACCGGCACCGTCACGCAGGGCAAGCCGCGCGTCGTCCGCATCACTCCCGCCCCCGGCTTCCAGGAGGACGAACTGCTCCGCCTCGCCGCCTCCGCCGAGCGCTACTCCGAACATCCCATCGGCAAAGCCATCGTCGCCGCCGCCGCCGACCGCGCCATCCCACTCGACCCCGCCACGAATTTCCGCGCCCTCGCCGGACACGGCATCTCCGCTCTCGTCGCCGGACGCCAGGTCGCCATCGGACGCCCCGGCATTCGCATCACCATCGATGGCGTGGACGCCGGCGAAATCGAAGTCGCCGACACCATCAAGCCCGAGGCCGCCGACGCCGTCCGCCGCCTCCGCAAAATGGGCCTCGAAGTCTGGATGATCACCGGCGATAAGCAGTCCACTGCCGACGCCATCGCCCGTGAGGCCGGCATCGATCGCGTCCTGGCAGAGGTGCTTCCCGCAGGCAAAGTTGCCGAAGTGAAACGGCTCCAGGCTGCCGGCAAGCGCGTCGCCATGGTGGGCGATGGCATCAACGACGCGCCCGCCCTTGCCCAGGCCGACCTCGGCATCGTCATGGCATCGGGGACCGACGTCGCCATGGAAGCCGGCGGCATCACCCTCATGCGCAGCAATCTGAACGGCGTGCCCGAAGCCCTCGACCTCTCCCGCCGCACCATGCGCATCATCCGCCAGAATCTCTTCTGGGCCTTCGCCTACAACTCCGTCGGCATCCCCATCGCCGCCCTGGGCCTGCTCTCCCCCATGCTCGCCGCCGCCGCCATGGCCCTCTCGAGCGTCTCGGTAGTCACCAACAGCCTGAGGCTGAAGTAGAACTACCTTCCCATCCACCCTAAAATCGCCTGCAACTCCTGCACCTCATCGGGCGACCGCACCAGCACAGTCTCCACCTTGCGCTGCTGTAGCGCATAGAAGAGCTGTTCGCTCTGCCCGTCCCCCTCGCCCGCCAGAATCAGGGTCGGCGTCTTCACCGACCCCATACTGAAGATCGGCGACCGCTTCGTATACAACTCCGCATCCTCCCACGGCCACACCCCCAACTCCGCCCGCGCCCTCCGCAAGTCCGCCGCCCAATCCACCAGCGGCCTCCGCAGCACCGCCCGGCTGAACCGGTCCGTATGCCCGATCAGCCACGCCGCCGTCATCCCGCCCACCACGCCTATCCGCTTCTCGTCCACGTACCCCTGCTTCACCACGTACTCGACGCCGCGCAACAAATCGTCCGCATCGTCCCCCGGCGACCGCGTCCGCAGCAAATGGCCGAACTCCTCCCCGTATCCCGGAGTCCCCCGCGGATTCGCGCACACCACCACATACCCCGCCGACGCCAGAATCTGCTGCCGCAGTCGAAACTCCACGCCGTACATCGCCCGCGGATCGTCCCGCACGTCCAGCAGCAGCGGATACTTCTTCGACGCGTCGAATTGCGGGGGCTTCACCAGCCACGCCTGTATCGACTTGCCCTCCGACTCGTAATGAATCTCCTCCACCGCCGCCAGATGCCGGTCCGCCATTAACCCGCCGTTCGGCTCGCTTAACGTGGTCACGCCGCCCGGGACGTCCGTCGTAAACGTGATCACGTTGCCGCCTTCGGTCCCGGTCGACCGCACCGTCACCGCGCGCCCGTTGTCCGCCAGAGAAAATCCGCTCAGCCGCTCCACCCTGCTCGTCGCCTGCCGCGCCGTGCCGTCGTTGCGCCCCGCATACAAGTGCGTCGACCCCTGATCGTCCGCCAAAAAGTAGACCGTCCGCGAATCGTTGCTCCACTGCGGATGCATCACGTCGCGGTCCAGCGCCCCGCCCAGCATCCGGTCGCGCGCCCCCTCCGCGTTCATCACCCAAAGGTGCCGCACCACGTAATTCTGCGGCTTTACCTCCGCCGCCAGCCACGCGATTTTGCTGCCGTCCGGCGCCGGCACGGGCTCGGAATTCACCATTCCGTTGTGCGTCAACTCCCGCACAGCATGGTCCGCCACCCGTATGCTGAAAATCTGTCCGCCCGCCGCGCACACCAGCGACCGTCCATCCGGCATCCACGCCGGCTCCCCGCTGAAATCCAGCGCACTCGTCGTCAACCTCTGCGCCTCTCCGCCCCCCGCCGCCACCAGAAACACCTGCACCGGACCAGGACCCGCGGCCTGCACCAGCGGTAGAATCGACGCCGGAGCCCACGCCGCCCGCGCGCCATCCGCCGCCACCCGAGCCGTAAAAGCCAGCCACTTCCCGTCCGGCGACCAGGCGAAAGCCAGCGGCGTCAAATCCCCCCGTGTCACCGCCGTCGCCGCGCCCACCGGCTCCATCCGCATCGCGTAAATCTGCACCTTCCCCGACCGGTCCGACAGGAATGCCACCTCCGTCCCGTCCGGATTCCAGCGCGCCGACCAGTCCCGCCATTCGCCCGGCGATAGCGCCCGCCGCTCTTTTCCCTTGGCGTCCACCAGCCAGATATCGGAATAATAATGTGCGCTACCGTACCAATTTTCGGTATATACTGCCGATACTCCCTGTGAATTGATACGCGGATCCGAGTCGCCGCGCCACAGCCGCAAATCTTCCGGCGATAGCGCGCGCCGCTGCGCCGCCGCAGTCAAACTCAACAAACAGATCAGGATAGATCGTCTCAAACTGATCTAGTCTCTCACATCCTGCCCGTCCCGGCATTAACCTTAGGGATTGAATAATTCATAACTAAATCTATGGTAATTCGGTCAAATTAAACCGGAGAATTTGTCCAGAGACGCGATTATAATGAGTTCTAGTACTAGTAGTATTTTTTCTGAGGATGACGGTTGGGTTGTCTCTATTGCGGTAAAGAAATCGGTCCTATACGCCTCATTCGAGACGATGAGTTCTGCAGTTCTGTCCATCGCAAGCGCTACAAAGAGCGTTTGGGGAAGGCACTCATTCAATTGGATGGGCCGGAGGCGGCGCCTGCGCCACCTGCCGATTTCGTCTGCCCATTTCCTTTTAAAATCGGAAATATTCGCTACGTCCTGGATCTCAGCGGCCTGCGCCATCACTTCGATATTCCCCAATATCGCCGCGCGATGCCCCTGTCGGTCAGTTCAATTCTCGGCGGCAGTCCGCTGGCGCTGCCCGGAATCCGCGCCGCTAACCCAGTCCTGCCGTCTTCGCTGGCGCCTCCTGAATCCGGCGGATGCCGCCTGCGCCTCCCCTCCCAGGCCCTGCAAATCGCGCTCGACACGGTCGATGACAATCCATTCGCCGTCCCGTCCGGTCCGGCAAAAACCGTCGCCTTGCCGCTGGCTGCCGTGGATGGTGCGGCTTTATTACCGGCCCATGCCGAACACGTGGCGCGTTCAATTTCCGAAATTCCGCCGGGCTTCTCTCTGCCCGCCGCCGCTCCATTCTTATCGCGGGCCGAACAGACGCGACCTCTACAGGTCCACACTGCACCTGTTCCGGCGCAGTTTGTAACGCCCGCGGCCACCGTCGCCGATATGGCTTCGGACTCCGTCCAGCTTCCGAGATTCGAAATCGCCGCCGCTGACGCCGCCACCGAACCCCTGCCCGTACCCGCCGCCTGCCCAACCTTTATAGCCGGTCCACCCGCCGAAGCCGTCGCCGTCCACATTCTCGTCATCGCCGCACCGGAGCCCTGCAGCGCGCCCCTCGCCGCACGCCTGCCCCACTTCGAAATCGCCGCTACCGAACCCCTGCTCGTCCCCGCCGCCCGCCCAACCTTTATAACCGGTCCCGCCGCGGAAGCCGTCGCCGTCCACGTTCTCGTCATCTCCGCACCCGAGCCTTGCAGCGCGCCCCTCGCCGCCTGCCTGCCCGAATTCGAAATCGCCGCCGCCGATGCCTGCATGGAGCCCGTCCCCGTGCCTGCCGTCTGCCAAGCCTTTATATCCGCGCCCGCCGCCGAAGCCGTCGCCGTCCACGTTCTACCCATCTCCACCCCCGAATCTTGCAGCGCGCCTTTGGCGGCACGCCTGCCCGAATTCGGAATCGCCGCCGCCCAGGCCCGCAGGGAGCCCCTACCCGTGCCTGCCGTCAGCGAAGGCTGGATTCCCGGAGCCGCCGCCGAAGCCATCGATATGGAGGGCCATGCGCAGGCTGACCCCGCCACCTGCACCGGCCCCGTTGCCCCGCGCCTGCCCAATCTCCAGGTGGCCGCCGACGCCCGCAACACCGCCCCGGCATTCTGCCAGCGTTGGATGGCCGGCCCCGCCGCCGAACCCGTAGAGGTCGAACTCGTCGCGGGCTTCCACTCCGAAAGCTGCGGCGTCCCCGACTTCATGCTCCCCAGCCTCGGCCGCTTTGCGATCGCCGATCCCTGGATGCCCATGAGTCTCCGTCTGCGGCCCTCGCTCACGGCCGAACCGGTGGCCATGAATGTTGCGCCGCAAGCCGCTATGGCAGAGCAGCAGATCTACCAGCAGGTTACCGGGCCGCTCGTCCCCGGCGTCCCGTACCTGCCCGGAGCCGGTACGGGATCGCAATCCACCCCGCTGCAACCGCCCGTCGCCGGCCTCAAGCCCGAACTCGTCGAGCGCATCGTCGTCCCCGCATCAAAACCCGTTCAAGCCGATCTCGAAGGCGCGCGCATTCTGCGCATGCCGGCAACCCCGAATCCCGACCTGCGGCCCGCCGCCCGCCTGGCCTCGCGGGCCATGTCGCTCGAAGCCGAACCCGTCGAAACCATGCCCAGCTTCCAGGCCCGCCAGGCATGGCCCCTGACGGTCGCTTTGGAATTGCAACTCCCGGCGCTGCCGCAGCCGGCGGCCGAGAATTTCCGCATTGCCGCCCAATCCCCGGTCATGCCGTCGATCCTACACGTGGCCGCCCCTGCCGCGTCGCAGTATCCGGTTGCCGTGAAGCCCATGCCCACGCTGTTTGTGCGGCCTCCGCAGACTCCCCAGCCCGAACAGCAGATGGCCGCCATCGCCACGCGCGGCTTCGTCCCCCTGGAATTCTTCAGCCAGAGAGCCGCCGGCACTCCCTCGCGCAAAATGGTCTGGTGCATTCCCGCCATTCGGCCCGTTCTGCCCAACTTCGCGGTCCACCCCATCCTCGAACGCCTGGAGAAAGAGCCGCAGCAGAAGAAGGCCAAGAAGCCCGCCTTTGCCGAAATTTTCGAGCTGCCCGAAGCCGCCCGCAAACGCGCCGGCAATGCCGTGTTGCGGCATGCCATCAAAGCCATCGCTGCCTGCTTCCTGCTCGGCGCCGTCCTCTGGTTCGGTCTCGGCGCCATGCGCATCGGCAACCAGACTCCCGCCGTCAATCGCGACGTATCCATTGGCGACCTGGCCTCCGGCACTCCCTCCGGCTCCGCCGCGCCGCTCGCCATTTCACCCAGAACCGGCAGCGCGTCCATCGCGCCCAAACCCACCGGCGCCGTCGGCCGCCTCCGCGCCGCCATCTCCGACCGCGCCGCCGCCACCGTCACCGATAGTTTCAAGAACGGCATGGAAGCCTGGGGCACCGCCTCCAAACAATGGGCGCCCGGCTGGTCCCGCCACCCCGACGGCTTCGTGCGCACCGGCCAGTTGGCCCTCTTCCACCCCACGCTCAACTATAAGGACTACCACCTGGAGTTCTTCGGCCAGATCGAGAGCCGCAGCATGGGCTGGGCCGTTCGCGCCCACGACACACAGAATTATTACGCCATGAAGTTCACCGTTATCGAGCCCGGTCTCCGCCCCATGATCGCCATGATCCACTACCCCGTGGTCGGCGGCAAGCGCGGCAAGCCCGTCCAGATCCCGCTCAACGTCATGGTCCACAATAACGAGCCCCTCCAGGTTTCCGTCGACGTCAAGGGCAACAAACTCCTGACGTCCGTCGACGGCCAGTTGGTCGACACCTGGATTGACGACACCCTGGTGGCCGGCGGCGTCGGCTTCTTTAGCGATGCCGGCGAACGCGCCCGCCTCTACTGGATGAAGATTTCCAAGAACGAAGATTTCCTGGGCCGCATCTGCGCCTACGTCTCCAGCACGCTGGGCGACGGTAGCCGCGCCTCCGCGGAATTGTGGCCCCCAGATTTGCCGGGCGTCCCGCAGCACCAGCCCCCCGTTTACGAACATACACAGGAAGCCGCTCTGGCCGAAACAGCGGCAGGCCTTCAGAACCGACTGAATAAAGACCGGAGAACCGACACATGGAATTCGTGACCAGCAATGAGCCCAACGTCATCTCGATGCCGCTAGGCGTCACCTCTATCGACGACCCGAAATCCAGCAAGCGCAGCGGCAGCCGCACGCTCTCCAAGGCCGTCTCCCTGCATCTGGAAGGCAAGCGCGAAAGCGCCGCCAAGATGCTGACCAAGGCTATTGAAGGCGGCGAACACGATTCGGCCCTTTTCTCCGCCCTCGGTCACATTCAGTATGAGATGCGCGATTTCGAAGCCGCCGCCTCCACCTATACGCAACTGGTGGAACAGGAGCCGCTGCATCGCACCGCCCACTTCAATCAGGCCGTCTGCTTCGGCAATCTCAAGAACTGGAAAGCCTCCGCCGAAGCCTTCCGCCGCGCCGCCGAAGTCGATGCCACGCGCGCCGACGCCCTCCTCGGCCTCGGCATCTCGCTCATCCATACCGGCAGCCCCGCGCAGGCCATGGAGCCGCTGGATAAGTACCTCCGCCTCTTCCCCGACCATGAACAGGCCCTCTTCGGCAAGGCCGTCAGTCTCCAGCAGACCGGCCGCCCCAATGAAGCCGTCGAGGTCTACCGTAAGGTGCTGGCGCGCAATCCGCGCTGCGAAGAAGCTCTCTCTAACCTCGTGGCCATGTTCCTGGAGCGCAAGGACCACGACTCCGTCCGCCGTTATGCGGCCATGCTCACCGAGTTGCAGCCCGATTCCACCGTCGCCATGGAAGCCATGGCCACCCTGGCCTTCGCCGATGGCGATTTCCTCAGCGCCGCCCGCTTCTGCCGCAACCTCTCGGAAATGGTCCCCGACCGTTTCGAAAACTGGTTCAACCTGGGCGTCGCCTATCACAAAATGGGCAACTTCCAGAAGGCCGCGCAGGCCTATCAACAAGCCACCCAGTTGAATCCCGCGTCCGCGCAGGCCCACCTGAATCTCGGAGTCGCCCACCAGGAACTATCCGACCTCGCCGCCGCGCGCGCCTGCTACGAAAAAGCCCTCGAACTCGATTCGCGCCAGGCCGGTGTCATGTGGAACCTGGCCCTCGTCCTCGAACAGCAGAACGAGCGCAATTGGGCCGAAAAGCTCTACAGCAAAATCCCCGAGGACGCCCCCGAATGGTGCGATGCCTGCTTCCGCCTCGGCTACCTGCGGCTCCTCCGCGGAGATTTCACCGGCAGCGCCGAAAACTTCCAGGAATGCCTCGCCAAGCGGCCCGAATGGCCCGAAGCCTGCCTCAACGCCGGCATCGCCTACGCCCGCTCCGGCAAACCCGAACTGGCTAAAAAGTGCTTCCAGGAGACCCTCGTCATCCGACCCGATTCCTCCGACGCCGTCCGCGGTCTCGCCGCCCTCGCCCTCGAACAGCAGAATTACGACGAGGCCTACGACCTCCACCGCAAGCTCCTCGACCTCGGCGAGCACAGCCCCGAGCTCTTCTATAACGCCGCCCTCATCTGCCAGAAGCGCGGCCAGACCGAAGACGCCGTCCTGCTCTACCAGCAGGCCCTCAGCGAGAATCCGCAATTCGCCGAAGCTCTGTTGAATCTAGGACATGCGCTCATGGCCATGGGACAGGAAGACGAAGCCCGATCCTATTGGCGCAAAGCCATCCGCGAGAAACCCGAGCTGGCCCAGACCTACTTCGAGCCGCCGGTCGCTTAAGGCAACCAAACGCCCAACTGCCACGTCTGTAGTATTAAAGGCAGTTATGGCAATCCTTAAGCCCCCTGTAATTGAATGTGCGTCTTGCGGCCACCCCGAATCGCTCCACGGAACCAGCGGTAGCAGGCCCTGTCTGGCGATGACCGGAGATCTGGTAGCTCGTGAGTTCTGCGTCTGCGATCACTTTACGATCGAGATGACCAAAGCGGCGTAACTTCAGTCAGTTCGGGAAGCAAACTCGGGACGCATCGTACTGGCTCTGCGTCATCTGTACGCGGACTTCCTTGAGCGTCCCTTCGCCGTCGTAAAACACCTGCACCGTCGGCGGATCTTTGGCCGGATTCACCACCACCTTGTACTGATTCAGGTGGTACAGGCCCAATCGATTCTTCCCGTACGCCGGATTGCCGTAGAAGTAATACACGCTCACCGTCCCCTTCTTATCGGCTTTATCCGACTTCCAGAAGTAGTCGCCGCACTGCACGTCGTCCTTATTGATCTGTTTCCCGATCTGCGTCTTGAAGACCACGTTCTCCTGATTCGGAGCGTAGTCGGGCGTCTGCGCAAACGCGCACACCACCATCGCCACCAAGGCAATCCTCATCTCCACTTGGACGCCGCCGCCCCCTCCGTTGTTCCAGTAGGACAGACGGTCGCCTTTCGCCGTCTGTCTCGTTCCCCGCTAACTCGTGACTCCGCTGTGAAACCCGTTCACACGAAATTCAGACTTTCTTGCCCTTTGCTTTCAATCTTCTCCTCCTCCAAACACCCCAAAGCCCTTGACCACGCCTGTCACACTGGAATTGAGGGGGGATCCTATGTCCTCAATCAGGCAAATAGAAGCCAATCGACGCAACGCTCAAAAGTCCACCGGACCGGCCACCCACCAAGGCAAAGCCGCCATCCGATTCAACG